>NZ_JBDJLE010000008.1:0-177228 GCF_039673205.1 Stenotrophomonas sp. TWI809
GGCCGGCTCCAGGCCATCCTGCGAGCCGGCCAGCGGCCGGCACTACCGAAAGCTCTGGAGCCGGCCAGCGGCCGGCACTACCGCCTTGGAACCGGCCGTTGGCCGGCTCCATCCCGCGGCGGTCCTGACCGGCCGGTGAAGTCCACCGGCCGCCGGGGTGGCAGCAGCCACCGGAAACCCGGATAATGCACAAAAGCCGGACGGGCACTCTGTTTCAGAGTCACTCGTCCGGCTTTTTCCGTGTCTGGGTACCCCAGCGTCGGCGCGCTCCCCGCTGGAGCCCGCCACCCCGCGCTGATCGGCCACCCCGGCATGGTCCCAAACCCGCGGCCCCGATGGCCGCACAAAAACCAGGAGTTACCCGTCATGGGTCAGTCAGTTGTCGTGTTGGGTGCCCAGTGGGGCGATGAAGGCAAGGGCAAGATCGTCGATCTGCTCACCGAGGAAATCGGTGCCGTAGTACGTTTCCAGGGCGGCCACAATGCCGGCCACACGCTTGTCATCAATGGCAAGAAGACCGTGCTGCACCTGATCCCGTCGGGCATCCTGCGTGCCGACGCGCTGTGCCTGATCGGTAACGGCGTGGTGATCTCCCCGGCTGCGCTGCAGAAGGAAATCGCCGAGCTGGAAACCTCCGGCGTGGAAGTGCGTTCGCGCCTGAAGATCTCTCCGGCCGCGCCGCTGATCATGCCGTACCACATCGCCCTGGACCAGGCGCGCGAACGCGCTGCCGGCGGCAAGGCGATCGGCACCACCGGCCGTGGCATCGGCCCGGCGTATGAAGACAAGGTGGCGCGTCGCGGCATCCGCATCGCCGACCTGCATTACCCGGCCCAGCTGGAAGAACTCCTGCGTACCGCGCTGGATTACCACAACTTCGTGCTGACCAATTACCTCAAGACCGACGCGGTCGACTTCCAGAAGACCTACGACGAAGCGCTGGCCTTCGGCGAATACGTCGAGCCGATGAAGTCCGACGTTGCCGGCATCCTGCACGACCTGCGCAAGCAGGGTAAGCGCGTGCTGTTCGAAGGCGCCCAGGGCGCCCTGCTGGACATCGACCACGGCACCTACCCGTACGTCACCAGCTCCAACACCACCGTTGGCGGCGCGCTGGCCGGTGCCGGCGTCGGCGCGGACGCGATCGATTACGTGCTGGGTATCGCCAAGGCCTACGCGACCCGCGTCGGCGGTGGTCCGTTCCCGACCGAGCTGGACGATGAAGTCGGCCAGGGCATCCGCGACCGCGGTGCCGAGTACGGCGCCTCGACCGGCCGCCCGCGTCGTTGCGGCTGGATGGACATCGTCGCGCTCAAGCGCGCCGTCGCCATCAACGGCATCAGCGGCCTGTGCATCACCAAGCTGGACGTGCTCGACGGCATGGAAAAGCTGAAGGTCTGCATCGCCTACGAATACCGCGGCAAGCGTACCGAATACGCCCCGCTGGACGCGCAGGGCTGGGAAGAATGCACGCCGGTGTACCTGGAGTTCCCGGGCTGGACCGAGAACACCCACGGCATCACCAACTGGGACGACCTGCCGCCGGCCGCCCGCGCTTACCTGCGCGCGCTGGAAGAGCTGGCCGGTTGCCCGGTCAGCATCGTCTCCACCGGCCCGGACCGCGACCACACCATGGTCCTGCAGGATCCGTTCGCCTGATCAGGCGCGTAGTGCCGGGCCATGCCCGGTATGGCGTAACGGTGTAAGGCGTAAAGAAAAGCCCCGCGCAAGCGGGGCTTTTTCGTTGCCAAGCCCGGGTCAGCGCCGGCCGATGCCCATCTGCAGTTCCGACAGTTCCAGATTCTCATCGTGGTTGGCATCCAGGGTCTGGAAACGCATCTGCGATGAGCGACGCATCTCCTCGGCACTCAATTCGCCGTCGCCGTTGAGGTCGGCGATGCGGACCCATTCGGCGGCCGAGAACTCGCCATCACGTTGCGGGCCGAGCACCGCCTGCACTTCCTCCACGCTCACCCGGTAATTGTGATCCGCATCGACCAGGCGGAAGAAGGCATCTCCGTCGTACTCATCGCGACTGACCTTGCCGTCGCCATTGCGGTCCAGCATCGCGAAACGGTCCGGCGCGGTGGCGGGCAGATCCTGCGCCGCGGCAACACTTGCGGCGACAGCGCCGCAAAGAAGGAGCAGGGCAACGCGGTGCGCGAGCATCATCACAGGTGTCTCCAGACCGCAGGGGAGGGGGGCATGCCTTCAGCACGCAGTGTCCGCCGCGTCGATGCGCGGGGCAACGGCAATTTCCCGCATTCGCGCCAGTAGTTTTACTGGTTGCCCGCAGCCATCGGACCGCAGTGACCACGCCCGCCAGCGCGGGGCCATGGCATGCTGTGCACCTCACCAATCAGCAGGGCAGACCGGGTGTCTGAAGATCACGTGGCCACCGGCATGAGCAGCGCGGATCGCGCGTTGCATGCGGTGGTGTCCGAGCTTGAAGCGCTGTTGCGCGGCGACGGGGAAACCCACTGGGCCGACTGGATGCAGCGGGTCATCACCCAGCTTGAGCAGGGCGATCCAGGCGCGCCGGAGAGCGTGCTGCGCGCCTATGGCGGCATGGGGTCGTTCAATGATGTTGCGTTGGGCATGGATTACAGCAACGGCCACTTCCAGTGGCGCGCAGACGCGGGGGAACTCAATGAGCGCCTGGATGCACTGCGCGGGCGCGCCTGGCAACTGGCGCGGGCGATCCGGGACGCTCCCCCCGGTGCGCGTTGATCAAAGGGCCTGCTGCCCCTTCAACACGGGATACGGATTGATTGATTCACCTTTCCACCACTGCTTTTCCGGACCCAGTACATGGATTTCGAAATGCAGGTGGGGCGCCTCGGGACTCGCATTGCCGGTGCTGCCGACATAGCCGATCACCTCACCGCGCTTGATCGTCTTCTTCTCGGCCAGCCCATCGGCATAGCGGTCCAGATGCGCGTAGTAGTAACAGTAACGGCCGCTTGGTTCGAACTGGTACACCGTCAGTCCGCCCCGCACGCTGTCGAACAGTTTCTCCACCGTCCCGTCTGCGACGGCCAGCACCGGCGTCCCGTTTGGCGCCAGGATGTCGATCGCATCATGCACGCGGCCTTCGCTGCGCGCATCGGTGAAGGTGTCCTGCAGCTGATCCGCACCGATGCCCTGCACGGGCAGCAGCAGCGCTCCGGCCGCGCTCGCCGGTGCGGGTGCGGCACTTCCCGCGTCCGGCGCGGGCGGTGTGGCTGAGGTGCCGGTGGGCACCGGCGTCGTGGCCGGCGTAGGCGGCGGGGCATCAAGCGCAGCACGGGCCGAACTCGTGGCCGAGCCCACCTTGGCCGGTTCGCCGGCGCCGAGCCGGAATGAGGGGCCCGGCCCCAGCAGCCAGTAACCGACCACGCCGATCACCAGTCCCACGGCCAGCAGTCGAAAGGTCTTCATGGCTTACTCCTGCATCACGACCGGTACCGAGGCATCGACCGCGGCGGCGACCTGCAGCGCATCCCAGTTGGTCATGCGCACACAGCCGTGCGATTCGGTCTTGCCGACATGGCCGGGTTCGGGCGTGCCGTGCAGGCCGTAGTGGGGCTTGGAGATGTCGATCCACACCACGCCGACCGGATTGTTCGGGCCCGGCGGCAGGACCGCCTTGCTGTCGCCCGCCTTGGCATCCCAGAACAGCTTGGGGTTGTAGTGGAAGGTGGGATCGCGGGAGATGCCGAGGATCTTCCATTTCCCGATCGGCAGCGGGTCATGCTTGCTGCCCGAGGACACCGGGAACTGCGCGTAGACCTTGCCGTCCGTATCGAACAGCCGCAGCGTGGAGTCGGATTTGTCGATCACCAGCTTGCTGGCCTTCGGCAGCGGGGCGGCCGCGATGTGGGGCACCTGGATCACGCTGCCGGCCTTGCCCAGGTCGACGCCGGGATTGAGCGTCTTCAACAGCTCGGGAGAGGCGTGGAAGCGTTCGCCCAGCGCTTCTTCGATCGAACCGAAGCCCAGGGTTTTCAGCTTGGCCTGCGCGGCCGGACTCTTGGGCACCGGCTGGAACGGACCGGCCACGTCTTCCGCGGTGAGCGTGTAGCGCACCAGCGGCGGGGCGGCATCGGGCTGCAGCGCCTGCCAGGTGGCATCGTCCAGCTCCCCACTGACCTTCAGCCCGCGGGCGGCCTGGAAGCCGGACACGGCGCGCTTCTGGTTGGAGCCGCGCTCCCCATCGATCTGGCCGGGGGAGAAGTGCGCGCGGTCCAGCAGCACCTGCGCATGCAGATCCGAGCGTGGCCCGGTCGCCAGCGGCGTCGCGTCGGCGTCCGGGATCGCGGCGGGCGCGGGTGCCGTCTGTGCGACCGCCCAACCGGAGCAGACCCCCAGGGCGAGGGCGAGCGCGGTGAGGCGGGCGATACGGTGCAGGCGAAGGGACATCGGCAACTCCAGCGGGAACGTGTTTCCACCATGCCTGCCGGGCGTGCGCACTTGCCGTGAAAACCCTGACGGGCGGCTGAGCGGCGACGCGGGAGCAACGCCGAGGTTATGTGAATCCATTCACAGCGGGCTCACGGCCGTCGGTCAAGGCGCTGGGTCTGACGCCGATACCAGCCCACCCCCCCCACGTTTTTCGGATGTCTCATGGAATTTTTGCGGAAGGTCAGCGTTGTCTGGCGTCTAGGTATGGGCTTTGGCCTGTTGTTGCTGCTGGTCGCGGCCGTCGTCGCCACCGGCGCCACCGGTAGCGCGGTACAGAAGCGCGCGATGCAGCAGGTGGTCGAGGTCAACGTGGCCAAGGTGCGGCTGCTCTCGGACATGCTCGATGCCAACAACCAGATGATGGTCGTGCGCCGGGAGATGCTGCTCCGCCAGGGCGACGGTCTGGCCGAGGATGAGGCGCGCATCGCCGCGCTGGTCGCGCGCTATGAAGCCAGCTGGGCCGCCTACCAGGCCTTGCCCGCGCAGCCGGAAGACAAGGCCGTCGGTGACGCCATCGCGGCCGCCCGCGCGGTGGCGCGTCCGCTCAACAAGCAGATGAGCGAACAGCTGCAGCAGGGCGATGTTGCCGCTGCCACGGCCCTCACCCTGGGCGCCGTGCAGGCCGCTGCCAATGGCTGGAACCAGGCGCTCAGCGATGGCGTGGTCTATGAGGAAAAGGAAAGCCGCCAGGCCGCTGCCGAAGCGATCCGGTTGGGCGAGCGGACCCTGCTGCAGCTGCTGGTGCTGGGCGCGATCGCGCTGGTGGTCGGCATCGCCGCCTCCGTGCTGATCGGGCGCAGCCTGACCGGTCCGCTGGCGCGCGCCGTCGGCCTGGCCACCCGGATGGCCAAGGGTGATCTGGCCCATGACGTCCATCTGGGCGGCCGCGATGAGATCACCCAGCTCGGCAACGCAATGGCCACCGTTCGCCAGAGCGTCCAGGGCGCGATCACCGCGCAGCTGGACATGGCCCGCCAGCATGAGGCCGGTGCCATCAGCCATCGCATGGACGAAACGGCCTTCCCGGGCGACTTCGGTCGGATGATCCGCGCCACCAACGAGCTGGTCGGTTCGCACGTGGCCGTCGAGTTCCACATGGTCGAGGTGATGCAGCGCTACGCCATCGGCGACCTGAGCCGTGATCTGGACAGCTACCCGGGCGAGAAGGCCGTGCTGACCACCACCATGGCCACCGTCAAGGCCAGCCTGATGGCGATCAACCAGCAGATCGAGACACTGGCCTCGGCTGCCCGTGCCGGCGACTTCTCCGTGCGCGGCGATGCGCCGGCGTTCCAGTTCCAGTTCCGCGCGATGGTCGCCCAGCTCAACGGGATGATGGCCAGCTCGCAGGCCAGCATCGCCGACCTGTCGCAGGTGCTGCGCGCGATCTCCACCGGCGATCTGACCTCGCGGATGGATGGCCACTACGAAGGTGTGTTCGCGCAGATGCGCGACGATGCCAATGTCACCGCGGTGCAGCTGACCGGTATCGTGCAGCAGATCCAGGGCGCGGCCGGCAGCATCAACGATGCCGCGCAGGAACTGGCGGCCGGCCACCATGACCTGTCGCGCCGGACCGAGCAGCAGGCAGCCAACCTGGAGGAAGCGGCGGCCTCGATGGAGGAGCTGACCTCCACGGTCCGGCAGAACGCCGAGCTGGCCAGCCAGGCTGACCATGAAGCCCATGCGGCGGGTGCGGCGGTCAAGGCGACCGAGCAGGCGATCGCGCAGATGGCCGCGGTGATGAGCGAGATCGACCAGTCCTCGGCGCGTATCGCCGAGATTTCCTCGGTGATCGACGGCATCGCCTTCCAGACCAACATCCTTGCCCTGAACGCGGCCGTTGAAGCGGCCCGTGCCGGTGAGAACGGACGCGGCTTCGCGGTCGTGGCGACCGAGGTACGCACGCTGGCGCAGCGCGCCGGCACGGCGGCCAAGGAGATCAAAGACCTGATCGATGAGTCCAGCAGCAAGGTCAAGACCGGGCTGAGCGTCACCGTGCAGTCCGAAGCGGCGATCGCCCGCCTGACCCAGGCCAGCTCGCGCACCAATCAGCTGATGAGCGACATTGCCGCCGCGACCAAGGAACAGGCCGCCGGCATCGAGCAGGTCAACCAGGTGGTCGTGCAGATGGACCAGGTGACCCAGCAGAACGCTGCGCTGGTGGAAGAAGCCACCGCCGCCAGCCGCGCGCTGGAAGAACAGGCGTATGCACTGACCGAATCGGTGGCGGTGTTCAAGCTGGACAACAGCGCGGCAAGCCTGCGTCGCCCGGCGACACTGCAGGCAGCATGACGGCCCCTGCGCGCTGAGTAATACAGAAAAGCCCCGCATCGGCGGGGCTTTTCTCATGCCGATCCGGCCGCCCGACGCAGCGGCGCGCCCCGCTCAGTCGTCGTTTTCTTCGGCGGCTTCGCGACCCTGCTGGCGGATCAGCGCTTCTTCGCGCGCATCGTTGATGGCATGGCGTACGCCATCCAGATCGATGCTGCTTTCATCCTGCTCGAATTCACCGGTCAGCACGCTGTCCGGTAGCAGATCGCCAGCCTCGAACAGCGCCCACATCTCCTCGCCGTACCAGGTCTCCAGGAGCTCCGGCGCCCAGCGGCCCAGGTACGCGGTGAGGTTGTTGACGTCGCGCAGCAGCATCGTGCGTGCGGCATTGTTGCCCGCCGCACTGACCACCTGCGGGAAATCGATCACCACCGGGCCTTCCGGGCCAACCAGCACGTTGTACGGCGACAGATCGCCGTGGATCAGGCCGCAGCACAGCATGCGCACCACCTGGCGGACCAGGATCTGGTGGAACTGGCGTGCCTGCTCCGGGCTCAGTTCAACCTCACCCAGGCGCGCGGCGGAATAACCCTCGGCATCGGTGACCAGCTCCATCACCAGCACGCCGTGGAAGTAGCCATACGGCTCGGGTACGCGCACGCCGGCATCGCGCAGCTGGTACAGCGCATCGACTTCGGTGTTCTTCCAGGCCGCTTCCTGCTGCTTGCGGCCGTAGTTGCTGGCCTTGCCCACGGCGCGCGCTTCGCGGCTGCCACGGACCTTGCGGCCTTCCTGGTACTGCACGCGCTGCTGGAAGCTGCGCTGCGCCATGTCTTTGTAGACCTTCGCGCAGCGCACATCGTCGCCGCTGCGGACCACGTATACCGCTGCTTCCTTGCCGCTTTTGAGCGGGCGGAGCACTTCATCGATCACGCCGTCGTCGATCAGCGCCTGCAAGCCTTGGGGGGTCTTCACGGTATCTCGGGAATCGGCTGGCGCGGGGCCTGCCCTGGAGGGGGAGGGATTTTCGCATCTTCGGGCCGATGGAGCCATCGACACGGCACTCGGCCGCCGGATTGTTCAGCTGTGTGCACGCCCGGGCGGGCTTGAAATCTGATTCACATCCGGCGCGCAGGCTGGGATCACTTTCCCAAGGAGTGCCCCGCCCATGATGCTGTCCCTGTTGCGCCGTACCGGTGTTGTGCTGGCCTTGTTGCTGGCCGTTCCCTCGCTCCACGCCGGCCCGGCGGCGGCCGAGACGGTGCTCATCGTGGTCAGCGGCGAGGGCCGCGACGAAGGCAAGACCCGCCCCGGGTTCGAGATGGACGAATTCGCCCAGGCCTACCTGATCTTCCGCGACAACGGCCTGGCCGTGCAGGTGGCCAGCCCACGCGGCGGGCCGGTGGAGGCCGACAAGTTCGATGCCAAGGAGCCCTTCAATGCACGGGTCCTTGCCGATCCGGCTGCGGCCGCGTTGCTGGCCGACACCCGCGCCACCGCCACCCTCCGGGCGGCCGACTATGCGGCCGTCTACGTGGTCGGGGGCAAGGGGGCGATGTTCGATCTGCCCGCCGATGCCGCACTACGCGGTCTGCTGGGCACGATGTACGATCGCGGCGCGGTGGTCGCGGCGGTCTGTCACGGCCCGGCTGCGCTGGTGGACGTGCGGCTGGCAGACGGAACGCTGCTGGTCGCCGGGCGACGCATGACCGGCTTCACCAACGCAGAGGAGGGCGTGTTCGGCAAGCGCTGGGCGAAGGAGTTCCCGTTCCTGCTGGAGACGGCCCTGCGCGAGCGCGGCGCGCGCTGGGAACAGGCGCCGCTGATGATGCCCAGACTGGTGGTGGACGGACGCCTGATCACCGGGCAGAACCCGTATTCGACACCGGCGGTCGCCGAGGCGATCGTGCGGGCCACCGGCCGCACGCCGATCGCGCGCACGCCGTGGCGCGATGAGGCCAGCATGGCGTTGGTGCAGCGCCTGCTGGCCGGTGAAGGGGAGGCGGTCAAGCGCGAGCTGGCCAGCAATCGTACGGGCTATCACGATCAGCTGATCGGCGTGCTCGGCTACTACCAGCTGCAGGCCGCGCAGGACGATGCGGCGGTACGTGACGCGCTGTCGATCATGCAGCTGGCGGCCCCGTACATGAGCGAACCGCAGCTGCCGCTCGGCATCGCACAGGCGCATTGGCGGCTGGGCGAGGTGGCCCAGGCGCGCACGGTACTCGGCAAACTGCTGGAAACCCACCCGGACATGGCCGAAGCTAAGCAGCTCAAGGACACGATCGAAGGCTGACCCATGGACGATGGCCTGCACATCCTGGTGATCGAGGACAACCCGGCGCTGCGCGCCGGCATGGCCACGCTGCTGGAGGCCCGCGGCCATCGCGTGGCCTTCGCCGCCGATGGCCGCAGCGGCCTGCAGATGGCGCTGGAAGCGCCGCCGGATGTGCTGGTGCTGGACCTCACCCTCCCGGGCATGGATGGCCTGCGCGTGTGCAGCCATCTGCGTGAGCAGGCCGACCGTCACATCCCGATCCTGATGCTGACCGCGCGCGACACGCTGGCCGACAAGCTGATCGGCTTCCAGGCCGGTGCCGATGATTACCTGGTCAAACCGTTCGCAGGCGAGGAACTGCTGGCGCGATGCCTGGCATTGGCCCATCGACACGGCCGACGCGACGGGCATGTGCTGCGTATCGGATCCCTCGGCATCGACCGCCGTAGCGGCGCCGTGTGCCGCGGTGAGCAGGCGATCGAGTTGCCGCAGACCGCCTATCGGCTGCTGGTGCTGCTCGCCGAAGCCTGGCCGCGCACGGTGACCCGCAGCGAGTTGATCCGGCGTCTCTGGGGCGATGAGGCGCCGCCGTCGGATCCGCTGCGCTCGCATCTTTACCTGCTGCGCCAGGCGTTGGACAAACCGTTCAAGCGGGCGATGCTCAGGACCGTGCACGATGTCGGCTTCAAGCTGGAGGCCGATGCATGACGGCACGGGTGCATCGCCTGCGCAACCGGTTGATGCTGGCCTTCGCGGTGTTCGCGCTGGCGGTGGCCGGCCTGTTCGGCCTGTACGTGGCGGTATTCGTGTACAGCGTGGAGGATCGCTTCTTCGATGCGATGCTTGAGCAGGAAGCGCAGCTGCAGTTGGATCAGCGGGCCACCCGTGGGACGTGGTCGCCGCCGCGCAACGCCTTCATGACGATCCACGACAGCCCTGCCACGTTTCCGTCCGATCTCAAGGCCGCCTTCGATGCCGAGCCGTGGCGCCGCGAGATGGCCGGTGCGCAGGGGCGGCACTATCACCTGCGGGCGGTGACGCCGGACGGGGCAGGTACGCCGGGGTGGCTGGTCGCCGAGGTCAGCCAGCAGCTGGTGGTGCGGCCGATGCGCAGCCAGATTCTGGCGCTGCTGGCCTGGTCCGGCCTGGCCGTGGTGATGATCGCCCTCCTGGCTGGCGCATGGCTGGCTCGACGTACCACGCGTCCCTTGTCGAAGCTGGCGTCGCTGGTCGATGGCATGGCGCCGGACAGGTTGCCGGTGGGGTTCGCCGGGGACTTCCCCGATGACGAGGTCGGCGTGCTCGCCCGCGGCCTGGACAATCTGAGCGGGCGCGTGCGTGCCTTCATTGCGCGCGAGCATGCCTTCACCCGTGATGCCAGCCATGAGCTGCGCACGCCCCTGGCGGTGATCCGCAGTGCCACCGAACAGCTGGCCAGCGAACCCGGCCTGTCGGAGGCTGGGCGGCGGCAGCTCGCGCATGTGCAGCATTCGGCGCGTCAACTCGAACAGACCGTGATCACCCTGCTGACACTGGCCCGCGAAGAGAACGTGGAACAGGATGCGACGCCACTGGCGGTGCTGCCGGTGCTGGAACAGGTGGTGGTCGAGCAGGCCGCGCTGCTGGATGGCAAGCCGGTGGAGGTGCGGGTCGACGTACCGGCCGACGTGCGCCTGCCGGTGCCGGGCCCGGTGCTGCACATGCTGCTGGCCAATCTGGTTGGCAACGCGTTCGCGCATACCCGTTCGGGCGAGGTGCGCATCGAGGTGGCGAGCGGGCGGCTTCGGATCCGCAACACCGCCCTGGCGGGCGATCCCGAGGCGATCATGCGGCCGTTCACCAAGGGCGAGGGCAGTGCCGGGTTCGGGCTCGGCCTGGCGATCGTGCAGCGGCTGTGCGACCGCTTCGCCATCGACCTGCGTATCGAAGGGACCGAGCACGCCACGGTGGCCAGTTTCAGCGTTCAGTGAGGCGAGGCGGCATGGCGGCCGCGGCGACCGGGCCACACCCGGGGCGGGCCCGCTTCCGTCCATCGCCAAAGTGCGCGATGCTCTGCCGAACGGGGGAGGGGCGCATGGGCAGCAGGGACGAGGGCAGCATTGACGGGGATGTCCCGGCCGAGCAGACGCCGACCGATTGGTCGTTGCTGCCGATCACGCATGGCAACGAAGATTCGATGGTGGCCGTGATCTGGCGCCTGCTGCGGCAGGAGCCGGCCTTGATGGTGAGCGCGGGATATGTGTTCCTCTCCGTGCTGGGGCTGTGGTCGAGCTTCTTTTTCTATTTCAAATTCCGGCTGTCGATCCTGGACTACCTGCAGGTCAGTGATTTCCTGGTCGCCGGGCTGCGCGATCCCGCCTACCTGTTGATCCTGTTGCTGGGGGCCCTGCTTGCCGTGGTGCTGGGCTGGCCGGAGACGCTGCGGCGGCGCAACCCTGCCAAGGTGGCACGCCTGCGCGCGCGGCACTGGGGATGGCGGATGCTGTTCTCGGAATCGCCGTGGATGAACTGGGAATTCTCCGGGCTGCGCCCACTGACCGGCATGTGCATTGCGGTGGTCTGCTTCATGGCATTCGGCGCGGCGCTGTATGCCCTGAGCACGGCCGAAAAGATCCTCGATGGGAAGGGCGGTACGCCCGTGCAGGTCGTGCTCGCGGGTGACGCGGCCGCGCTTCCCGGCACCGCGAAGCTGCTGGGATCCAGCAGCGCGTTCGTGTTCCTGTGGTGGCCGGCGCAGCGGCGGGCAGAAGCCGTGCCGATCGGCTCGATCCGCCGGCTGCAGTCGATGCCCTTGCCGGCGAAGCCGGTAGCGCCCAAGCCGGTCACGCCGTCGGCGCAGCCCACTGCCGCCGCGAAACGGTAAGCAGCACTGCCTGCGCCCTGCCGCATGCTGCCTCAGGCAGCACGCGGCAGGGCCCGGCGTGTAGATCAGGCGTTGCTGGCGGCTCCTTTACGGGCGCCCGTTGGTACCTTTTTCGCAGACGTCCCGGCGGCGGTTTTCGACGCTGCCTTTCGGGGGGCCTGCTTTGCAGCGGTCTTCTTTGCCGCTTTTTTCACGGTCTTCTTGACGGCGGGTGTTGGCGTCGCCTTCTTCGCGGCCTTCTTCGTCGCTTTCTTCGCCACCTTCTTTACGGTCTTGCTGGTGGCCTTCTTGGGCACTGCTTTCGTCGCAGCCTTCTGTGCAGCGGTCTTTTTTACCGCTGCCTTCTTCGTCGCCGACGCTTTCGTTGTCCGGGTTGCAGTCTTCTTCGCGCTGCCGCCCTTCCTGCCGCCACCATCCTGCTTGTTGACCGTGGCCCAGGCGATGCGCTCGGCGGCGGCACCGCTGCGCCCCTGGTCTTTCTCGCTTTCCTCGATGTGCCCGGCTTTGCGCTTCTGCGTGTCGGTATAGCTGGATTTATCACCCCGTGGCATGGACGTGCTCCTGTGTGGTGATGACGAAAGCGCCGCTCAGGCGAGCGTGCGCACCTTCGGTTCGCGGGCCCACTGGCGGGTAGCGGCGGCGGCGAGGAAGGCCTTGGCATCCTCGGCCTCGACCACCCCGGCATCGTTGCCGACCCGGGCAACCTTCAGCAGCGCCTGTGCGCCGTCATCGGCGGCGATCGCCTTCAGATGGGCCCAGGCGTCGCTGACGAAATCGATCGCGGCCGATTCCCTGCTCAGCTTCTTGGCGGCGTCGTTGCTCAGCACCACGGCCACCGCATCGAACACCACCGAGGGCGTGCCCGCCAGCTGACCATCGGCGGCCAGCGTCTTGCCGTCGCTGAGTTTGGCGCCACCGATCTTCGGCGCGACCAGCTTCACGCTCGCCCCGGCCTTGTCGGCCGCCTTGCGCAGGTTGGCGATCAAGGCCGCGTCGGAGCCTTCGTCGAACAGGATGCCGATGCAGCGGCCTTTGAGCAGGTCCTTGGTGCGGCCGATGATGCGCACTTCCGGCGCCTTCGGGAAATCCTGCGCCGGGGTCTGCGTGGCGGCCGGCTCGGGCAGCGCTGGCATCGCCAGACCGTCGGCCACGCGCTTGGCCAGTGCATCGTCGATGTTGCGCAGGTGGCTCACGGTGCGCTCGCGCACCTTGACCGTCTCCACCTTGGACAGCTCGAACACCAGCGCCGAGGCCAGATGCGCCTGCTCCGGCGCCTCCAGGCTACGGAAGAACATGCGGGCCTGGCTGTAGTGATCGGCGAAGCTCTCCGCGCGCACGCGGCCCTTGCGGCCGTCATCGGGCGCGGTGGCGTGGCTGGGGAAGCCGTCGACGCTCTCACGCGGGCTGTCGCCCTGCAGCGAACTCGGATCGTAGGCGACCCGGCCCTTCGGGATGTTCATCTGCATGTGGCCGTCGCGCTGGTGGTTGGCGAACGGGCACTTGGGCGCGTTGACCGGGATCTGGTGGAAATTCGGGCCGCCCAGGCGGCTGAGCTGGG
This sequence comes from Stenotrophomonas sp. TWI809, assembly GCF_039673205.1. Taxonomy (NCBI): domain Bacteria; kingdom Pseudomonadati; phylum Pseudomonadota; class Gammaproteobacteria; order Lysobacterales; family Lysobacteraceae; genus Stenotrophomonas; species Stenotrophomonas sp. TWI809. Next base: position 13,417 of record NZ_JBDJLE010000008.1, read on the forward strand.
TATCCAGATAGGAGAACAGGCGGCCCTGCAGCAGCGGATCGTTGCTGAAGTCGATGCCCGGCGGCACGTTGGCCGGGCAATAGGCGACCTGCTCGGTCTCGGCGAAGAAGTTGTCCGGCCAGCGGTCCAGCACCATCCGTCCGATCACGGTCAGCGGCACCAGCGACTCGGGAATGATCTTGGTCGAATCCAGGTGGTCGAACGGGAAGGCCTCGGCCTGTTCCTCGGTGAACAGCTGCACCGCCAGCTCCCACTCGGGGAAGTCGCCGGCGGTGATCGCCTCGAACAGGTCGCGCCGGTGGAAATCGTTGTCCGCGCTCTGCAGCTTGACGGCCTCGTCCCACACCGTGGACTGGATGCCCAGCTTCGGCCGCCAGTGGAATTTGACGAAGGTCGACTCGCCGGCATCGTTGATCAGCCGGAAGCTGTGGATGCCGAAGCCTTCGATGGTGCGCAGCGAGCGCGGGATCGTGCGGTCGCTCATCGCCCACATGATCATGTGCATCGATTCGGGCATCAGCGAGACGAAATCCCAGAAGGTGTCGTGCGCGCTGGCCGCCTGCGGGAAGGCACGGTCCGGCTCCATCTTCACTGCATGGATCAGGTCGGGGAACTTGATCGCGTCCTGGATGAAGAACACCGGGATGTTGTTGCCGACCAGATCCCAGTTGCCTTCCTTGGTGTAGAACTTGACCGCGAAGCCACGCACATCGCGCGGCGTATCCACCGAGCCGGCGCCGCCAGCCACGGTGGAGAAGCGGGTGAACAGGGGGGTGCGCACGCCGACTTCGCTGAGGATCCGGGCGCGGGTGTACTCACCCAGCGAGCGGGTAAGTTCGAAGTAGCCGTGTGCGGCGCTGCCGCGCGCATGCACGATGCGCTCGGGGATGCGCTCATGGTCGAAGTGGGTGATCTTCTCGCGCAGGATGAAGTCTTCCAGCAGGGTCGGCCCGCGCGGGGTGGCCCGCAGCGAATTCTGGTTGTCACCGACCGGGATGCCCTGGTTGGTCGTCAGGACGGGATGGCCATTGCCCGCGCGCTGGTGCAGTTCATCCCCTTCGCCGCGGGCGTCGGTGGCGGGTGCGGGGGCGTTCTTCGTGCTTTTCTTGCTGGCGGCCATGAGGCGACTCCGGGAGCTGGCGGGAAGGGGATCGCCTCACACTGGCGGCCGGGGCGTTAATCGAGGGTGCGAAAACCGGGCGCTGCTTGCACCCGCGCTTCACATGCGGCGCCCGGGCGCTGGGTGACGCGCGTGCGGGCAGGTATCCTTGGGCGCGTCTTCCCCTGTTCTTCCCGACCGCATGCGCGTTGAACCCGCCGACATCGAAGCCCTGTTTGATGCGATCCCCGACGTCCTGTTCTTCATGAAGGACTGCGACGGGCGCTATACGCACATCAACCAGACCATGCTGCGTCGGCTGGGGCTGAAATCCCGCAAGGACGTGATCGGGCGCACCGCAGCGGAGATTTACCCAACCGGTCTGGGGGCCGATTACGCCACCCAGGATGAGCAGGTGCTGGCGGGCAAGGTCATCGAGAACCTGATGGAACTGCATCTGTTCGCCAACCGCGAGCCGGGCTGGTGCCTGACCTGCAAGCGGCCGCTGCTGGTGGATGGGCAGATCCGCGGGCTGATCGGGATCTCGCGCGACCTCGGCCAGAAGGACAGCCTGGGCACCCAGTACGAACAGCTGCGCCTCGCGCTGGCACATCTGAATGCGCATTACGCCGAGAACGTGCGCATGCAGACCCTGCTGGACATCACCGGGTTCTCGCTATCCAAACTGGAGCGCACCTTCCGCAAGGTGTTCCAGATGACCCCGCAGCAGGTGCTGACCCGGCTGCGCATCCAGATGGCGGTACACCTGCTGCATGGCCCGGACAGCATCGCCAGCATCGGCCAGGCCTGCGGTTTCACCGACCAGAGCGCGTTCACCCGCAAGTTCAAGGCCGAGGTCGGGCTGTCGCCACGGGCCTACCGTGCCCAGATCGGCGAGCGCGCCGCTGCCTGAGGCGGGGTGGGGCTTCCGGCCTATGCCGTCGCGCGGCCGACAGGGTATGGTGTCGCACTTGTTGCCTGCCAATCGATTCCGATGCCCGCATCCCAGACTCCGGCTCCTGCCACTCCGCCCGCCGATACCCGCCTCGGGCACGCGCTCAAGCCCCGCCAGCTGATCATGATGGGCCTGGGCAGCGCGATCGGCGCCGGCCTGTTCCTCGGCTCCGGGGTGGGCGTCCAGGCCGCTGGTCCGGCAGTCCTGCTGTCGTATCTGGTCGCCGGCGCGCTGGTGATCATCGTGATGAACGCGTTGGGCGAAATGGCCGCGGCCAAGCCGACCAGCGGCGCGTTCTCGGTCTACGCCGCCGACGCCATGGGCGCCACCGCCGGCGCGACGGTGGGGTGGCTGTGGTGGGTGCAGCTGGTGATCGTCATCGCCGCCGAGGCGGTAGGGGCGGCCGGGCTGCTCGCCACGGTCTGGCCGGCGATCCCGGTGCCGATGGCCGCGCTGGCCTTCATGCTGTTCTTTACGGCGATCAATCTGCTCGGGGTGAAGAACTTCGGCGAGTTCGAATTCTGGTTCGCCATCCTCAAAGTCGCCGCGATCGTCGGCTTCATCCTGATCGGCGTGGCCCTGCTGATGGGCTGGCTGCCGGACGTGGCTTCGCCGGGCCTGCGCAACTTCACCGAGCACGGCGGCTTCATGCCCAAGGGCCTGGCCGGAATCGGCGCGGCGTTGCTGGTGGTGGTGTTCGCCTTCGGCGGCACCGAGATCGTGGCCGTGGCCGCGGCCGAAACCGAAGATCCCGAGCGCAGCATCGCCCGCGCGATCCGCACCGTGGCCTGGCGCATCCTGGTGTTCTACATCGGCTCGTTGAGCGTGATCATCGCGGTGGTGCCGTGGACCAGCGAGGCACTGAAGTCGCCGTTTGCTGCCGTGCTGGAAGCCGCCAAGATTCCGGGCGCGGCGACGGCGATCACGCTGATCGCGGTGATCGCGCTGCTGTCGGCGCTCAATGCGAATCTGTATGGCGCCTCGCGGATGATGTACTCGCTGGCGCAGCGCCGCGAGGCCCCGGCGGTGCTGGGGTGGACCGATCCGCGCCAGGTGCCGATCATCGCGGTGCTGGCCAGTGTGCTGTTCGGTTTTGCGGCGACGGTGATGGAGCTGCTGTTCCCGGACAAGGTATTGCCGGTGCTGCTCAACATCGTGGGCTCGACGTGTCTGCTGGTCTGGACGATTTCGTTGTTGTCGCAGTTGATTCTGCGCCATCGTGCGAACCGGGATGGGACGCGGTTGCCGTTCCGGATGGCGGGGTATCCGTATCTGACGGTGATCGGGTTGGGGGTGCTGGCGCTGATTTTCGGTCTGTTGTTGTCCGAGGCGCATACGCGGTTGCAGTTCCTGTCGATGGCGGCGCTGACCGCGGTGATCGCCATCAGCAGCGAAGTCACCCGCCGCGTGCGCGCCAGCCGCCAGGCCGATTGACCCCGGGCGGGTGGTAGGTGCCGACCGTTGGTCGGCACACCCTGCAAGGGCACGCAACAAAAAACGGCCCGCGCGATGCGGGCCGTTTTCATTCCAGATACATGCCGATCAAGGCAGGTACCGACCGTTGGTCGGTACGCCTGTCAGGCATCGTGCCGACCAACGGTCGACACCTATACCTCCACGCCCTCGTCTTCCTTGTACGCATCGACCGGGATGCAGGCGCACATCACGTTCTTGTCGCCGTAGACGTTGTCCACACGCGCCACCGGCGGCCAGTACTTCTGCTGGCGCAGGCTGGCCAGCGGGAAGGCCGCCAGCTCACGCGGGTAGGCGTGCGCCCACTCGCTGGCCGAGACCGCGGTGGCGGTGTGCGGAGCGTGCTTGAGCGGATTGTCCTCGCGGTCCAGGCGGCCGTCTTCGATCGCGGCGATTTCCTCGCGGATCTGGATCATCGCGTTGATGAAACGGTCCAGTTCGTGCAGCGATTCGCTCTCGGTCGGCTCCACCATCAGCGTGCCGGCGACCGGGAAGCTCAACGTCGGGGCGTGGAAGCCGAAGTCGATCAGGCGCTTGGCCACGTCCTCGGCGCCGATGCCGGAGGTCTTCTCCAGCGGACGCACGTCCAGGATGCACTCGTGCGCCACCAGCCCGTTGCGGCCGGTGTACAGGGTCTTGAAGTGCGGGGCCAGGCGGGTGGCGATGTAGTTGGCGTTGAGCAGGGCCACCTGGGTCGCCTTGCGCAGGCCGGCGGTGCCCATCAGGGTGATGTACATCCAGCTGATCGGCAGGATCGAGGCGCTGCCGAAGCTGGCCGCGCTGACCATGCCGACATCGCCTTCGCCACCGAGCACCTTCGGCAGGAACGGGGCGAGGTGCGACTTGACCGCACACGGGCCGACGCCCGGGCCGCCGCCGCCGTGCGGGATGCAGAAGGTCTTGTGCAGGTTCAGGTGCGAGACGTCCGAGCCCCACTTGCCGGGCTTGGCCACGCCCACCAGGGCGTTCATGTTGGCACCGTCGGTGTACACCTGGCCGCCGTGCTTGTGCACGATCTCGCAGATCTCCACCACCTCTTCCTCGAACACGCCATGCGTGGACGGGTAGGTGATCATCAGCGCGGCCAGACGATCGCTGTACTTCTCCGCGTTGATGCGGATGTCGTCCAGGTCGACGTTGCCGTTGGCATCGGTCTTGGTCACCACGACCTTCATGCCGCACATCTGTGCCGAGGCCGGGTTGGTGCCGTGCGCCGAATCCGGGATCAGGCAGACGTCGCGATGGCCCTCGCCGCGCGAGCGGTGGTAGGCGCGGATCGCCAGCAGGCCGGCGTATTCGCCCTGCGCGCCGGAGTTCGGCTGCAGGCTGACCGCGTCATAGCCGGTGCACTCCACCAGCATCGCTTCCAGACCGTCGATCAGTTCCTTGTAGCCGGTGGCCTGGTCGGCCGGGGCCAGCGGGTGGATGTTGGCGAACTCCGGCCAGGTCACCGGGATCATCTCGGCGGTGGCGTTGAGCTTCATGGTGCAGCTGCCCAGCGGGATCATGGTGCGATCCATCGCCAGATCCTTGTCCGCCAGCGAACGCAGGTAACGCAGCAGTTCGTGTTCGCTGTGGTGGGTGTTGAACACCGGGTGGGTCAGGAAGGCGCTGGTGCGCACCAGATCGGCTGGCAACGCATCGGCGGTGGCCGCATCGAGCGCATCGACATCGACCGTGGCACCGAACAGCTGGCCAAGCGCGACGATGTCGGCGCGGGTGGCGGTTTCATCCAGGCTGATGCCGACCGCGTCGCTGTCGATCGCACGCAGGTTGATGCGTGCCGCAGCGGCCTTGGCGTGGATCGCCTTGGCGTCCACATCCTTGACGTGCAGGGTGTCGAAGAAGTGCTCGCCGACGTTGACGCCGGCGCCGCGCAGTGCCGCGGCCAGGATCGCGGCCAGGCGGTGGGTGCGGCGGGCGATACGGGTCAGGCCGTCCGGGCCGTGGTACACGGCATACATCGAGGCCATCACCGCCAGCAGCACCTGTGCGGTGCAGATGTTGGAGGTCGCCTTCTCGCGGCGGATGTGCTGCTCGCGGGTCTGCAGCGTCAAGCGGTAGGCAGCGTTGCCCTGCGCATCGACCGAGACGCCGATCAGGCGGCCCGGCATCGAGCGCTTATAGGCATCGCGGCAGGCCATGAAGGCGGCATGCGGGCCGCCGAAGCCGAACGGCACGCCGAACCGCTGCGAGTTGCCGACCACGATGTCCGCACCCCATTCGCCGGGGGCGGCGATCAGGGTCAGCGCCAGCAGATCGGTGGCCACGGCGACCAGGCCGCCGCGCGCGTGCACGGCATCGGCCAGCGCCTTGTAATCGCCGATATGGCCGAAGGTATCCGGGTACTGCAGCAGCACGCCGTAGGCTTCGGCTTCCATCGCCTCGGCCGGGGTGCCCACGCGCAGCACGATGCCCATCGGCTCGGCGCGGGTGCGCAGCAGTTCCAGCGTCTGCGGGTGCACGGCGTCGTGCACGAAGAACGTATCGGACTTCGACTTGGCCGAGCGCTTGGCCAGCGTCATCGCTTCAGCCGCGGCGGTGGCTTCATCCAGCAACGAGGCGTTGGCGATTTCCATGCCGGTCAGGTCGGCGCACAGCGTCTGGAAGTTGATCAGCGCTTCCATGCGGCCCTGCGAGATCTCGGCCTGGTACGGGGTGTAGGCGGTGTACCACGCCGGGTTTTCCAGCACGTTGCGCAGGATCACGTTCGGGGTGAGCGTGCCGTAGTAGCCCTGGCCGATGAAGGTGCGGAACACCTGGTTCTTGTCGGCGATGGCGCGGATCTTGGCCAGTGCCTGCACTTCGGTCAGCGACTCGGGCAGGTCCAGCGGTGCCGGCGATTTGATCCCGGCCGGGACGATCGCATCGGTCAGCGCGTCCAGCGAGGCGTGGCCGACCACGTCGAGCATCTGCGCGATTTCGGCGTCGTTGGGGCCGATATGGCGTTCGACGAACGCGTGGCTGTGTTCAAGCTCGCGCAGGGAGGGGGTGTTCTGGGACATGGCTGGCATCTCGGAGAGTGGGCACGCACGTTCGGAAGGCGGCTGGGCCAGGGCGCGTCGCGGGCGACAGCGATCCACCGGACCTTGCGGTCTTCCTGGGTGCCCCTCTGTCCTTTTGCCTGAGAGTTTGGAAGCGCGCATCGGCGTGCTTCGTGCCCCTTCGGCGCCGGCACTCGCCGGTCTCTCCAGAGTTTTGGTACGGGTGGTATCGGGCCTGAGCGATTACGGGCGTTGCGCCTTCGGCAGCGGGTGTCCGCTTCTCCCACCATGTAGCGGGGCGATTATAGCCCAGCGCTTCGGCCCACTGGGCCTTTCCGGCACCTGAATACGGGCGCGCACGTGCGCCGGAAACCGTGCCCGGGCATGGTGCCAAGGGCTGCAAAGGCCTATGATCACTGGATCCTCGTATTCATCTGGCGCCGCCCGTTCCGGGCCAGGCGCCCGCCGTGCAATGCGCATGGCCGCTGACGGAAGCCCGCATGACGCCCGCCTCACCCTCGACCCGCCGCCTGGCCCTGCTGCTCGCAGGCCTGGCGATGTTCGGTCCGTTCTCGATCGACACCATTTTCCCGGCGTTCCTGTTGCTGGGCGAGCGCATGCAGGTGGACCAGGTCGCGGTGCAGCAGACCATCAGCGTGTACCTGCTGTTCTACGGCCTGATGAGCCTGGCGCACGGCCCGCTGTCGGATGCGTTCGGCCGCAAGCGGGTGATCATCGGCGGGCTGGTGCTGTTCATCGGCGCCTCGATCGGCTGTGCGCTGTCGCGGGACATGACCACCTTGCTGGTGTTCCGCGCGCTGCAGGGCGTGACCGCCGGTGTGGGTGTGATCGTCGGCCGCGCGGTGATCCGCGATCTGTACCACGGTGCCGACGCGCAGCGGTTGATGAGCCAGGTCTCGATGATCTTCGGCGTTGCCCCGGCGATCGCGCCGATCATCGGTGGCTGGATCCTGCTCGGCGGCGGCGACTGGCCGCTGATTTTCTGGTTCCTGGTGCTGTTCGGCGTGGTGTTGCTGCTGGCCACCGGCAAGTGGCTGCCCGAAACCCATCCGGTCGAGGCCCGCACACCGCTGTCGATGCGCGCGCTGCTGCGCAGCTATGCCCGCATGGGCTCCAACCCGCGCCTGCTCCGTCTGGCCGCGGCCGGCGCCTTCAACTTCTCCGGCATCTTCCTGTACATCGCGTCCGCGCCGGTGTTCGTGATGCAGCATCTGCAACTGGGCGAGGGCGGCTTTGCGTGGTTGTTCATCCCCACCATCGGCGGCATGACCATGGGCTCGTTCCTGTCCGGTCGGATGGCGGGCCGGCTCACCGCGCAGCGGCAGATCGCGATCGGGTTCGGGCTGTGTGCGGTCTCGGCGCTGTTGAACGTCGGTTACGTGGTGTCGGTGCCGCAGATCGCGCTGCCGTGGGCAGTGATGCCGATCTTCCTTGGCGGTGTCGGCATGGCGCTGATCTTCCCGATCCTGGCGCTGGCCGTGCTGGACATGTATCCGCATCAGCGCGGCCTGGCCTCGTCCATGCAGATGTTCATCCAGCTGATGATCAACACCGTGGTGGCCGGCGTGGTCTCGCCGATGCTCAGCAGCAGTCCGGTGCATCTGGCGTTGGGCTACATGGGCTTCTTCGCGCTGGGCGGCTCGTTCTGGTACTGGGAACGGTATTGCGAGCGCCGCCGCGAAGTACTGACGCCCATCGAGTAGGCCACGCAGCTGGCGGGTCCCCCAGGGCCCGTGCGGTATCCTTTGCCCTTTCATGCAGTCCGGAAGTCCCTGATGTCGACCACCTCCAAACTGCGCCGCGACATCCGCCGGCGCCGTGAAACCCTGGCCGCCAACCGCGAGCAGGCCGCCACCCCGCCGGTCGAGCCGCATGCCGAACTGCGCGACCAGCAACGTACGCTGCTGGCCGGCGTGGTACGCCGTGATGGCGAGTGGGTGCTGGGCATGGATGGGCGTATCGCCGGCCAGACCACCAGCGCGGCACGCGTGCTGGCCTTGATCATGCAGGCCGCCGAACTGCACGAGCGGCAGGGCACGCCAGTCCGGCTGGTGTACTCGGACGTGTTGAAGGATGCCGCGCACGCCGAGGCCAAGGCCGATGGCATGGACTTCGAGCAGTTCAAGACCGAGCTGGCGGCCGCCCTGAAACCCAAGTCGTAGCGCCACGCCACGTGTGGTTGCAGGTGTCCCGGCCCATCGAGGCCGGACGCAGGCCACAGCGTCAGGGACAAAAAAACCGGCCTTTCGGCCGGTTTTTTCGTTGCGGGCTGCGGCCGGGCAGGGCCCGGCCCAACCCATGGGTTACGGTGCCCCGGGCGCCGTCGGTGCGGCCGGGGCCGCAGCGGTGGCCGCCGGCACCTGCCACCCACACATCTGGCCCTGGTTCTGCTGCTTGAGCCACTCGTTGACCGGGGTGAAGTACTCGATCATCGGGCCGGCATCGAGCTTGTCGCCGCCGGTGATTTCCTTCAGCGTAGCCTGCCACGGCTGGCTAGCGCCCTTGCTCAGCATCGCCCAGAACTTCTGGCCGGCTTCCTTGTTGCCGTAGAAGCTGCACTGGTGCAGCTGGCCCTTGTAGCCGGAGGCATCGCACAGGCCCTTGTAGAACTGGAACTGCAGGATGCGCGCCAGGAAGTAACGGGTATACGGGGTGTTGCCCGGCACGTGGTACTTGGCACCGGCGTCGAAGAACTCCTCACCGCGTGCGCTGGCCGGCGCCACGCCCTGGTACTTGGCCTTCAGGTCCCACCACGCCTGGTTGTAATGGTCCGGGGTGATCGAGCCATCGAACACCCCCCAGCGCCAGCGGTCGATCATCAGGCCGAACGGCAGGAACGACACGCCGCTCAGGGCCATGCGCATCTGCGCGTTGATGGTCGCCTCGCGGCTTTCCTGCGGGGTGTCCACCAGGCCGATCGAGTTGAGGTACTGCGGCGTCATCGCCAGCACGATGGTGTCGCCGATCGCTTCATGGAAGCCATCGTTGGCACCGCCCTGGAACAACGGCGGCAGCGGGTTGTAGGCCAGGTCGTAATAGATGTGGCCCAGCTCGTGGTAGATCGTGGTGAAATTCTCTTCGTTGGGCTTGATGCACATCTTGGTGCGCACGTCGCCTTCCATGTTCATGTCCCACGCGCTGGCGTGGCAGACCACGTCACGGTCCAGCGGCTTGATGAACTGGGTCTTGTCCCAGTACGACTTCGGCAGTGCCGGCATGCCGAGCGAGACATAGAAGTCCTGCGCGCGCTCGGTCATCTGCTTGGCGGTGCGCAGTTCGGCTTCACGCTGGGCCTTGTACAGCGCTTCCACGTTCGCGCCGCTGCCGGCCTTGGCCAGTGCGCCACTGAGGTTGGTCTGGTACTGCTTTTCCAGTGCGGCGGTGATGTCCAGGTTGCCGGCGCCGGGATACGGTTCCAGCTGGTCCCACAGGTTGGACCAGTCCTGCTGCCACATGTTGCCGGTCAGGTGCGCGGCGATCAGGCCGCCGTTGACCTCGGCCTTGTCCTTGCCGTACGTGCCGTCCAGCTTGGTGCGGGCATAGCAGTGAAGCTGCTCGTACATCGGCTTGACCTGGTCCCACAGGCGGTCGGTTTCCGGGCCGATCTGGTCGGCGGGCATGTCATAGCCGCTGCGCCACATCTGGCCGGCATCGGCGAAGCCCATTTCCTTGGCGCCTTCATTGACCAGGCTGACGAAGCGTTCGTAATCGGCGCGCATCGGCTTGGTGGTGCCGTGCCAGCCCTGCCAGGCGTCGAGCTGCTTGTCATAGTCGCGGCTGCGGGCGAGCACCTGTTCCAGATCGCCGAGCTGGCGGCAGCTCTGGGGGTTGGCTTCATCGGTGCAGTATTTGCCGGAGCCGTAGGCGCCTTCCATGCGGCTGGCGATGCGGGTCAGCTCGGAGAGCTTGGCCGGGTCGCGCGGGGCGGGCATGGAGGTCATCAACTTGAGCAGGTGGATCTGGCGCTTGGTGTCTTCGCTCATCGGCTGGCCGTCGTACTGGCCGGCCTGGGTGATCCAGCCATTGAGGACGGTGAGCCAGCGCTCGTTGGCCTTGGCCGCGACGCGCTCGGAATCGTCATTGATGTAGGTCGAGGACAGCCACTGGGCCGAGGTCATTTCCGGGTACATGGCTTTGTACTCGGCGTTGACGCGGGCGATGAACTGGTCCGCGGTTTCCTTGGACTGGGTGGTGCCCGTGGCCGGTGCATCGGCGGGGGACGGTTCCTTCTGGCAGGCCGCCAGCGTCAGTGCGGCAGCACTGACTGCCAGGGCCAGCAGGAGCGGGCGGTGGTTCACGGGCACATCCTTGGGTGGTGACAGACCGGCGAAGGCTAGTGAAGCGCCGGGCGCACCGCAAGGGGCAGGGCAGCAAGGGGCGGGTCGATCGTCAGTGTCAACGACAACTTCAGCGGCAACTTCAACGGCGAAGGTTTAGCGGCCGTGTTACGTGGGGAGGGTCGGTGTGGGCGGGTTGTCGGGACCCGCCGTGAACCCGTCCATGGGGCTCGATATGCGCCATCCATGGCGCATAACGGTCCCGCCAACCCACCCGCACCGCCCCGTCGACAGTGGGTCGGTGCGCATGGGAACAACAACGGCGTTCAGAGCGAACGTTGGCTGTCTCAGCGAATGCTCTGCCTTTGCCTGCCTCGACCAAAACGGAAGAGCGAATAGCTGACAGCAGTGGTCGTTCCGCTTCAAACCTCGCACGACGCAAACAGATCCCGGTCACGTTCATACACCGAGGTCTTGACCTGCATCAGCCCCAGCACCGACGGGAACAGATTGTCGTGGTCGGTGTACTTGCCCGCGCGCTCCCGCACGCAGGCCAGGTTGAGCCCGCGGTTGGCCGCGAAGGACGGCGAGAACCACATCGTCATTGGCACGCGGGTCTGTTCCTGCGGGGCGATCGCATACGGCACGCCGTGCAGATACAGGCCCTTCTCGCCCAGCGATTCGCCGTGATCGGAGAGGTAGATCATCGCCGTGTCGTAGTCGTCCATGCCCTTCAGCGTGCCGATCGTGCGCGAGAGCAGGTGATCGGTGTACAGCAGTGCGTTGTCGTAACTGTTGGTGATCTGCTCGCGGCTGCACTTGCCCAGGTCCGGCGTATCGCAGGTCGGGGTGAAACGACGGAAGCGCGCCGGATACCGTTCGAAGTAACTCGGGCCATGGTTGCCCAGCTGATGCAGCACCACCACGCGGTCACCCGGCCGCGCGCGAACCTGGGTGGCCAGATCGTCGATCAGGATCTCATCCATGCAGCGGCCGTTGGCGCACAGGGTCGGGTGTTTGGCGTCATCCAGCGCCTGCATCTCCAGGCCTTCGCACACGCCCTTGCAGCCGGACTGGTTGTCGCGCCACACCGTGCTGATGCCTGCGTGGTCCAGCACATGCAGCAGCGACTGGTGCGCGCGGATCTTCGTTTCGTCGTAGTCATGGCGCCCATACGGCGAGAACAGGCAGGGCAGGGACACCTCGGTGCTGGTGCCGCATGAGTGCATGTCGGGGAAGTTGATCACCCCGGCCTGGGCCAGTTCCGGCGTGGTCTGCCTGGCATAGCCGTTGAGGCCCCAGTTCTGTGCGCGTGCGGTTTCGCCCATCACGATCACCAGCAGGCGGGGGCGGCCGCCTGCCGCACGTGGGGTTGCTTTGGCATCCATGCCGATCGGCAGCTTGGGAGCGCGCTGGATGGGATTGTCACCGCGCAGTGCCTTGGGCAGGCCGAGCAGGAAGTTGCCGGGCGTGGCCAGGTAGCGCACTTCGCGTTGGTTGCGCATCAGCGATGACATTTCCTGGAAGGACAGCATCGCCCCGCCGAAGGCGATCAGGGCCGACAGCAGCAGAAACCCGATGCGCCACAGCAGCGCCGCGCCCAGCGTGCGCCGGCGCAGCTGCACGCGCCACAGCAGCAGCATGGGGGCGAAGGCCAACAGCAGCAGCGGCAGGATCAGGGTGGGCGTGATCAGTTCCCGGCTTTCCTTGTGGTCGGTGGCCAGCACATTGCGCAGCATGTCCGCATCCAGATAGATGTGGTAACTGCTCATGTAGTGCGCCGCCAGTGCGGTGCCGATCAGCAGCACGCTGATCACAACCTTGGCATTCCAGCGCCAGACCAGCATCCCCATCAAAAGACTGTGCGCGCCGACCAGAAACAGGAACAGCGAGAGCGCGAAGCCAATGCTGCCCGGGTGGGTCGCCATCGCGCTGTGCCAGAACAGGCCATTGCAGGCCACCGCGAAGAACACGCTGGTGAGCAGGATCAGGGTTTCGGTGGTGCACTGCGGGCGCCAGCCACGCAGGGTGGCCAGTGCCGGGAAACGCGTGGCGCGCGGAAGGGTGGTGCTCATGCCGCTTCTCCCTGCGCGCTGACCGGTGCAGTGCTGCGTTCGCGCAGCCGCAGCCGTTCGATCAGCAGGTACAGGCCCAGCGATACCGCCCAGCAGATGGCCAACGTCCACAGGTCATGCGACAGGAAATGCGCGCCGCGCAGTTGCTGCGAGACCCCGAACACGCCGCCGGCCAGCAGGCCGACCGCCAGGCCGCGCCAGCGCCAGGCGGGGCGCACCATCAAGGCGAAGAAGTACAGGCTGACCCACGCAAAACCCGCGCTGGAGTGCCCGCCGGGGAAGCAGACCCCGCGCGGCATGCCCGGTGGGCGTGTGGCGAACAGGCCGATGAACTCGCGGGTGCCGCCGTAGCGGGTGAGATCCCACGGGCAGTCCATGTTGGTCAATGACTTGAGCAGCGAGACCAGACCGGTGCCCAGCGCGACCGCCAGCACCAGGTACAGCAGCGGCCAGCGCCACGCGACGGCGCGCTCACTGCGCCAGGCGTGGGAGCACAGCACGATCGCCACGAGCGCCGCCACACTGCTGGCCCATTTGCCAGCCTGATGGATCAGGTGAGTGGTGACCCAAGCGTTCTGCAGCGCCCACTGCTGCCCTTCCAGGCGATACCACTGGTCGGCCAGCCACTGGTCGCCCCCGGCGCCCATCAGCGCAGCGCTGGCGAGCAGGGTCAGCGCCAGCGGGGCCCATAGGTGGTCGCGAAGGAAGCGCGGCGTGGCCGACGCAGCCGGCGTGGAGGAGAGCGCAACGGTGGACGCTGGGAACATGGACAAAGGGGCCGGGGGTGGATTCCGGTGCCATGGTCGTTAGCGGGTTGTCGGAGAGGGGTCGGAGCGATGTTGGCCGCCGGTTAAGCGCGACCTTCCGTTCAGTCTTCCTCGTCCTGCGCGGTGTCGGTAGCCGTGACGGCGGCATGGCAGTCCGCCTGCCAGGCGGTGCCCGGGAACAGTAGCCAGCGGTTGCGGTTGGCGCTGCCGATCTCGATCACCGCCGAGGGGGACACGCAGGGGCTGATCGCCTCATCAAGCACCAGCAGCCAGCGGCGCCTTGGGGCCTGCGCCAACCACGGGCCGGCGGCCTGCCATTGCTGCTCCCATGGCGTCTTGAAGCCGAAATCGGTCACCGGGCGGTCGGCCTGCAGCAGGTTCTGCTCGCGCCAGGCGACCACGCCCAGCTCGGCCTCCGGCCCGATCCGCGCGCCCACCCGCTGCATCACAGCCGAGGCGGAGCTGTACGGATCCAGCGTTGGCATCAACACCCAGCCGTACAGATTCCACAGCAGGAAAGCGGTTGCCACCACCAGTGCGCCTGCGCGGCGCTGGCGCCACCACAGGGCCAAGGCGAGCAGCACCACGCCAAAGGCGATCAGCCAGCCGCCCAGCACGGGCAGCAGGGCATCGGGCATGGCACGTCGGGCCAGCTGGAAGTGCGCCCACGCGCTGCCGATCCAGAGCTGTGTGCCGATGTACAGCGCCGCCGCGCCCAGCACGGCGACATACGCCCACAGCAGCCAGCGCAGCCCGGCCCGGCGCAGCAGCCCGGGCAGCAGCGGTGCGGCGGCCAGGCACAGCGCGGGCAGCATCGGGAAGATGTACACCTCGCGCTTGCCCGGGCTGGCGCTGAAGAAAACGAGTACCAGCAGCGCCCAACCCAGCAGCAGCCACCAGCGCCCGTCCAGGCGGGTGAGGCGGCGCCACCACGCGGGGATCAGCGCCGGCAGCAACAGGCTGCCCGGCAGCCACAAGGTGGCCATCACCTGCAGGTAGTACCAGACGGGCTTCACGTGGTGCCAGGCGTTGGCGTAGCGGGTGCCGGTCTGTTTGAACAGCAGTTCGCGCGCATATGCATGCAGTGCCGGATCGGTCGCGTTGAGCAGGGCGATGCCCAGCGGCGCCAACCAGACCGCCGTGCCCAGCAGGAAGGCCGGCAGCAACCACCACAGATCGCGCGCGGTGCCCGGCGGCAACGCCGTGCCACGGGCGCGCCAGCGCCACAGGGCAAACGGCACCAGCACCAGCAGCGGCAGGAAGCCGACGCCCTTGGTCACCGTGCCCAGCCCGGCAGCGAAGCCGGCCAACCACAACGCCGGCCGGTTGCGGCCCTCCAGCAGGTGGCGCAGCAGCCCCCACAGCGACAGGGTGGTCATCGCCACCAGCACCATGTCGATCTGGGCCCGTTTGGCCATCAGGCCGAACTGCAGGCAGCTGAACAACGCGAGCATGGCCCACCAGCCGACGCGCCGGGTCCACAGCCGCCGGCCCAGATCCCAGGTCAGCCACAGCGTGAGCAGCGCAGCCAGCAGCGAAGGCACCAGAAAGGCGAGGGCCCAGCCGCCGAACAGCTGGTGGCTGGCCGCCTGCATCCACATGAAGACCGGCGGTTTTTCCGCATACAGTTCGCTGCCGCGGTGTGGCAGCAGCCACTGGCCGGACTCGACCATGGCACGCGCCGCGAGCACGAAACGCGGCTCATCCGGTGGTGAGGGCTGGCGCAGGCCGATGCCGGCGGCCAGCGCCAGCAGCAGGGCAAGGCAGACCAGCACACGCGGCCAGCGCCGCAGGAAGAAGGATTCGGTCACGCCCAGGCTCACCGGCAAAACAGCCACTGTCTCCCCGACAGCGTAGGAAAAGCGTCGTAACCACCCCATTGCGACCGGATTCCGACACGGTTCCCGCTACCATGCGTTCAACCGGTCAAGAGAGTCTCCCATGCGGCTGCTGGTCATTGAAGACAACCGTCAGCTGGTTGCCAATCTATTCGATTATTTCGAGTCGCGGGGGCATGTGCTCGATGTCGCGCCCGACGGCGTGACCGGCCTGCACCTGGCCGTGTCGCAGCCCTATGACGCGCTGATCCTGGATTGGATGCTGCCGCGCATGGAAGGCCCGGAGGTGCTGCGCCGGCTGCGTGCTGACCACGGCTCGGAAGTGCCGGTGATCATGCTCACCGCGCGCGATGAGCTGCCGGACAAGATCGCTGGGTTTCGTGCGGGTGCCGATGATTACCTGACCAAGCCATTCGCGCTGCCCGAGCTGGAAGTGCGCCTGGAAGCACTGATGGTGCGTGCCAAAGGGCGCAACCCGCGCAAAGTGCTGGAGGTGTCCGACCTCAAGCTGGATCTGGCGACGCTGGAAGCGCAGCGCGACGGCAAGCCGCTGCACCTGTATCCGGCCTGCCGGAAGCTGTTGGAAGTGCTGATGCGGGCCAGCCCCGGCGCAGTCACGCGCCAGCAGCTTGAATTTGCGCTCTGGGGGGATGAGCTGCCCGATGGCGATCTGCTGCGCTCGCATGTCTACGAACTGCGCCGCAGCGTCGATGGCCCGTTCCAGCAGAAGTTGATCCACACCTTGCCGCGGGTCGGCTACCGCCTCGGCGTGTCGGCTGCGGACAGTTCCAATGAAGTGGCATAAGCGCCCACCCAAGCCAGCGCCGATGCACCGGCGCATGGTGTGGTGGCTGCTGGGCTACCTCGCGCTGATCTCGCTGGCGGTATTCAGCGTGGGCAACTACGTGCACGAACACGCCGAGCACTCGGCATGGCGCGCGCTGCTCAACTCCGAACTGGACAGCATCGTCAACCACATCGAACACGAGCCGCACTACCACTGGCAGGATTCGGACACCCTGCGGCTGTTCTACATCAACGGCAGCCCGACGGTGCCGGAAAGCCTGCGCACGCTGCATCCGGGGCTGCACGACGGTGTGGAGGTCAGCGGGCGCGCCAGCGCGGTGATGGTCCGCGAAACCGCGCAGCTGGGGCGGCTGGCGCTGGTGCTGGACATCAATGACTTCCATGAGCTGGAACAGTTCGCCACGCGCTGGGTGCTGCTGGCCGGCGTGCTGATGATCATCGTCACCGTGGTGATGGCGTCCTTCGGCGTCGGTCGCCTGGTACGGCCACTGAGCTCGCTGGCCCGGCGTATCGACGACCTGCGGCCGGGTGTTCCCGGGCAACGGGTGGAGGTGGACCCACGGGCCAGCTCCGAGCTGTACGTGATCGCCAACGCGCTCAACGACTACCTGGCGCGCAACGAACAGTTCGTTGAACGCGAGCGGATCTTCATCAGCACGGCCAGCCATGAGCTGCGCACGCCGATCGCGGTGATCACCGGCGCCTCGGAACTGGCACTCGGCCAGCCGGAGATTCCCGACCGCGCCCGCCAGCAGATGCAGCGGGTGCACCGCACCGCGCAGGGCGTGGAGCAGTTGATCCAGCTGCTGCTGGTGCTGGCGCGCGACCCGGCGCGGCTGGCTGCCCTGGGCGAGCGCATTCCGCTCGATCTGCTGGTACCGGACATCATTGAAGACCATCGTCACCTGATGGGCGACAAGGACCTGCGCATCGAGATCGATGGGCTGGCGCGGGTGGATATCGTCGCGCCACTGGGCGTGGTCCAGGCGGCGATCGGCAATCTGCTGCGCAACGCGATCGAGAACAGCGGCCGCGGCACCATCCACATCCAGGTCTCCGACCAGGCGGTGGTGACGCTGCAGGATCCGGGGCTCGGCATGAGTCCGGAAGAGATCGCGGCGGTGCATGCGCGCATGGCGCGGGGCGACCGCAACGAACAGAGCGGGATCGGCCTGGAGCTGATCGCCCGGCTCTGTGAACATCTGGGCTGGGCCCTGCAGATCGAGCCCTGCGTCCCCCGGGGCACCTGTGTGATCCTCGATCTGGGGGCCTCGCTGCCCGGGCGCAGTGAACATCCATCGCTGCCAGCGTCGTAATCGTCCTGCTCGCTGCGCCGCAAAGTGTGGCGTCGTGAAGACAATGTTAAGCTCCGGAGGCGCCGCTCTATGCGGCGCTTTTTTTTAACCCTTCGATCGACAGAGGATGGCTTGATGCCGACCGAACCCAGTACTGCCCTGATCACCAATGACATCGTCGGCCTCGGCCTGATCGCCGCCACCCTGGCGGTGATCTTCTGGGCCGCCAGTGGCCCGACCCCGATCCTCAAGAAGATTTTCGCGTGGGTACCGGCCCTGCTGCTGTGCTACTTCATCCCGGCCATCTACAACACCGCCGGCCTCATCGACGGCCACAACACCTCGCTCTACAACCCGATCGCCCGCGACGTGCTGCTGCCTGCCGCGCTGGTGCTGCTGACGCTCTCGATCGATCTCAAGGGCATCATGAAGCTGGGGCCGAAGCTGCTGGTGATGTTCTGCGCCGGCACGCTGGGCATCATCCTCGGCGCCATCGTGTCGTTCCAGGCGATGTCCTGGATCCACCCGGCCACCGTGGCCGGTGATACCTGGAAGGGCATGGCGGCCCTGGCCGGCAGCTGGATCGGCGGCGGCGCCAACATGGTGGCGATGCGTGAAGTGTTCGGCACCGATGCGACGACCTTCGGCCAGTTCGCCGTGGTCGATGTGGCCTGCGCGAGCCTGTGGATGGCGGTCCTGCTGTTCCTGGCCAACCGCGCCAAGCAGATCGATGCCCGCAGCGGGGCCGATACCCGCGCCATTGATGAGATGAAGGAGCGCATCTCGGCATACGAAGCACAGAATGCCCGCATTCCGAGCCTGACCGACCTGATGGTGATCGTCGGTGTGGGGCTGGGCGGCGTCGGCCTGGCGCATGCCATCGCCGCGCCGCTGAGCGGCTGGTTCAAAGCCAATGTGAGCTGGGCCAGCCAGTTCAGCCTGGACAGCGCGTTCGTCTGGGTGGTGCTGTTGTCCACGGCGCTCGGCCTGGGCCTGAGCTTCACCCGTGCGCGGCGCCTGGAGTCGGCCGGTGCTTCGCGCCTGGGCACCCTGTTCCTGTACTTCCTGATCGCCTGCATCGGCATGCAGATGGACCTGCTCTCGCTGCTCGACCGGCCATGGCTGTTCGCGCTCGGCGCGATCTGGATGCTGACCCACATCCTGGTGCTGTGGATCGCCGCCAAACTGCTGCGCGCGCCGCTGTTCTTCTTCGCGATCGGCTCGCAGGGCAACATCGGTGCGGCGGCATCGGCACCCGTGGTCGCCGCCGCGTTCCATCCGTCGCTGGCGCCGGTCGGCGTGCTGCTGGGCACCGTGGGCTATGCCACCGGGACCGGCCTGGCGTATGTGACCGGCCTGATCCTGAAATGGATGGCGGGCGCGTAAGCGCGCGCCACGTTGTCGACTCCCGGGGCGGCCTTGATGGCCGCCTCTTTTTTGGCGGCGATCACCCGCTGAACGGCATGGGTCTGGGACCCCGGTCACGCGCCGGTGTCAGAAATGGCTGCATGCGACACGAACTGTGAAAGGCGTAGGGGATCGCCCTGGCACCGCCGCGTAAGGTCCGGCGCCATGCACTGTGCTGTGCGCCGAGCGCGCAGGGCATGGAACCCATCTGTCGATGGCAGTCGGCGCCTACCAGGAAATACGATGAAGACGAAGGGAACCTGGATGTCGGTGGTCACCACCGGCGTGCTGATGATTGCTTCTGTGCTGCCCGTACAGGCCGCACCGGGCGACGCTGGCAACGTGCACGCGGTGATGGATGCGAGTGCACGCGATGTGGCGGCGTGGCTCGGGCAGCCGGCACTGGGCGGCGCCCTGGTCGATGCGCTGGCGGCACATCCCGAACGCGGGCTGCCGTTGACCGCGGTCCTGGCCGAGAGCGATCCGGGTGGGAACCGCCTGGCGTCGCGGATGCTGTCCGAACGCGATGATCTGGTCCGCCAGTACAAGGGCCTGCCGGCCGCAGATCGTGGGTTGCTGCAGGTCCGCAGCTTCGTCCCGGCAGGGCAGACCCTGGCGTCGGTGGCGCCTGCCGATCTCTGGGTAGCGGTGCTGCCCAAGGGAGACGACCGCACATGGACCTCCCTGGTGGCCTACGACCGGCACGGGCGTCAGCATCTGCTGGATGCGCAGGTGGCCCCGACCTTCCCGGTGCTGATCGTGGATATCGATACCGGGCAGGCGGTCCAGGAAGGCATGGCCCTGATCAATGCCGGATTGCAGGCGAGGGGATTGCAGTCGGCCGATCGCCTCACGGTGGCCGCCGATGGAGCGACCTCCCTGGATGTCACCCGGCTTGACCGTATCCGCCTGGCCAATGACGGCGAACCGTGGGCGCTGGGCGGCGCGGAAGTGTTCGCCGTGGTGTCCGGCCTGCAGACAGGCAAGGCAGAGCCGGAGATGGCCACGGTGTCACTGCCGTACCTGGACCATGACAAGACCGATTACACCCCGGGCCAACCGTTGGTGATCTGGGGCAACTACCGGTTCGACACCGCCAACGTGCAACTGTTCGAAGACGATGGCGACACCAATTACAAAGACCTGCTGATCGCTCTCACCGAAGGTGTGAAGCTGGGGCTGGTTGCCTTCGCCCCGGAGTATGCGGTGATTGCCGAGATCGGCGGCGCGATCCTCAAGGCCATGCCGAGCGGCTGGTTCACCAACGATACCGACTACCTGGACAGCTTCTATCTGCTCCAGCGCGGTCAGACCTATACCGGGCGGATGGGCGCGGCGAACAATGCACAGGTAACGTTGAGCCCGCTCACGCTCCAGTAGCGCCGGCCGCGCTGGCCGGATCCCGATGGGGCCTGTCGCAGGCAGTGGCAAACGCGACCCGACAAAAAACGGCGGCGCTTTCGCGCCGCCGTTTTCGTGTGCATCCGCTGCCGGAGGTCAGCAGCAACGTCCCCCGTTCTTGCCGCTGTAACGCGCCTCCTGGCGCTCGCGGAAGAATGTCTTGTAGTCCATCGGCACGCGGTCCGGATGCTTCTCCAGCACATGCCGGACGTAGTTGTCGTAATCAGGAATGCCGCAGCACAGCCGTGCGGTCTGCACCAGGCGCCGCCAGATGCGGCGGTGGGCCTGGTATTGACCGGCGGGGACGAGTTCAGTGCTCATCACAGGTCCGCCATCTGGTGCGGCTCAAGCGCCACGTACGGGGTTTCCTTGTCGGTCCGTTGCGGAGTGCGGCGGGCCATGAAGATGGTCTTGATCGCGTAGAACAGGATCGAGAACACCACGAACAGGAACAGCACGGTCAGGCCGGTGTTGACGTAGGCGTTGACCACGATCTGATGCATCTGGCCGACGGTCTTGGCCGGGGCGGTCAGCGTGCCGCTGGCGATCGCATCCTGGTACTTGTGCGCCTGGGCCAGGAAGCCCTGTGCCGGGTTGCTGTCGAAGATCTTGATCAGGCCGGCATACGTGGTGCAGATCAGCAGCCACACGGCCGGCACGCCGGTCACCCAGGCGAAGCGGTCACGCTTCATCTTGAACAGCACCACGGTGCCGAGCATCAGCGCGATACCGGCCAGCATCTGGTTGGAGATGCCGAACAGCGGCCACAGGGTCTGGATGCCACCGAAGGGATCCACCACACCCGTGTAGAGCAGGTAGCCCCACAGCGCCACGCAACCGGCAGTGGCGATGATGTTGGCGGTCCACGATTCGGTCTTCTTCAGGGCGGGGATGAAGTTGCCCAGCAGGTCCTGCAGCATGAAGCGACCGGCACGGGTACCGGCATCGACCGCGGTGAGGATGAACAGCGCTTCGAACAGGATCGCGAAGTGGTACCAGAACGCCATCATCGCGTTGCTGCCGCTCGGGATCGCCTCGTGCAGGATCTGCGCGATACCCACCGCCAGCGTCGGTGCGCCACCGGCGCGGTGCAGGATGGTCGGCTCGCCGATCGCCGCGGCCGTGGCCTCCAGCTGCTCGGGGGTGATGATGAAGCCCCACGTATTGCTGATGTAGGCCGCAGCGGAGACCGCATCCGGACCGATCACGGCCGCCGGTGCGTTCATGGCGAAGTAGATGCCCGGGTCGATGATCGAGGCGGCCACCAGCGCCATCACCGCGACGAACGATTCCATCAGCATGCCGCCGTAGCCGATGTAGCGCATGTGGCGCTCATTGGCGAGCAGCTTGGGCGTGGTGCCCGAGGCGATCAGGGCATGGAAGCCGGAGACCGCGCCGCAGGCGATGGTGATGAACAGGAACGGGAACATCCCGCCTTTCCAGACCGGGCCGTCGCCGCTGGCGGCGAACTGGGTCAGGGCCGGCATCTTCAGTTCCGGCATGACGATCAGGATGCCGATCGCCAGCGCCACGATGGTGCCGATCTTGAGGAAGGTGGACAGGTAATCGCGCGGGGCCAGCAGCAGCCACACCGGCAGCACCGAGGCGACGAAGCCGTAGCCGATCAGCATCCAGGTGATCTGGATCCCGGTGAAGGTGAAGGCCGGTCCCCAGACCGGATCGGCGGCGACCTTGCCACCGAACCAGATCGCGGCCAGCAGCAGGATCAGGCCGACCACGGAGATCTCGCCGATCTTGCCCGGGCGGATGTAGCGCATGTACACGCCCATCAGGATGGCGATCGGCATGGTCGCGATGACCGTGAACATGCCCCAGGGGCTTTCGGCCAGCGCCTTGACCACCACCATCGCCAGCACCGCCAGGATGATGATCATGATCAGGAAGGCGCCGAACAAGGCGATGGTGCCGGGTACCGGCCCCATTTCCTCACGCACCAGGTCACCCAGCGAGCGGCCGTTGCGGCGGCTGGAGAGGAACAGGATCATGAAATCCTGCACCGCGCCGGCCACGACCACACCCACCACCAGCCAGAGCAGGCCGGGCAGGTAGCCCATCTGCGCGGCCAGCACCGGGCCGACCAGCGGCCCTGCACCGGCGATGGCGGCGAAATGATGGCCGAACAGCACGTGTTTGTTGGTCGGGACGTAATCCAGGCCATCGTTGTTGATCACCGCGGGCGTGGCCCGGGTCGGATCGAGCTGCATCACCTTGTCGGCGATGAACAGGCTGTAGAAGCGATACGCGATGAGATAGATGGAGACCGCAGCGACGACGATCCACAGCGCATTGATGGGCTCACCGCGGCGCAGCGCGACGGTGCCTAGACAGAATGCGCCAAGCAGTGCGATGACTGCCCAACCCAGTTTTGAAAAACCTTTCATGAGATTGCGTCTCCCTGGAGATCGTCGTAAGAGTCCGCCTTGGCACTGACGGGGTCAATGCAATGGCGGGGGCTTGCTGCTAGTACTTTGGTCGTAGGGTGGGTGTGGCGCGTGTCTGTGCACGTCGCCGGAACATCACGCTTGGAACAATCGGTTGCGGGCATGACGGTTGGCCGGCGGGGCCGGCGAGGCCATCTTGTTGATCGATCACCGACCCTGGAGTCACCATGAGCAGCCCAACCCCGGTGCGCGTGCTGCGCACCATCCGTGGCATGGCCACCTCCGATGGCGCCGGCGTGCGCCTGACGCGGGTGATCGGGGGGCCGTCGCTGCCCGACCTGGACCCGTTCCTGCTGCTGGATGAATTCGGCACGGACCGCGCCGAGGACTACATCGCCGGCTTCCCCAGCCATCCGCACCGTGGGTTCGAAACCGTCACCTACATGCTCGATGGCCGCATGCGGCACAAGGACAACCACGGCAACGAGGGCCTGCTCACGCCGGGCAGCGTGCAGTGGATGACGGCAGGCCGCGGCTTGATCCACTCGGAAATGCCCGAACAGGAATCCGGACAGATGCGTGGGTTCCAGCTGTGGGTGAACCTGCCGGCGCGCGACAAGATGACCGATCCGAAGTACCAGGAGTTCGCGCCGGACCACATCCCGGTGACCGCGCCGGCCGACGGTGTGCAGGTCAAGGTCATCGCCGGCCAGGTGGGTGACACCGTGGGGCCGATCGTGCAGCCGGCCACCGATCCGGTGTACCTGGACATCACCCTGGATGCGCGCGCGGGCTGGAGCTACACGCTGCCGGATGGCCACAACGCCTTCGCGTACGTGTTCGAAGGGGGCCTGGAGGTCGGCGAGGGTGACGACGCGCGCCCGGTGGCCAAGCAGGAAATGGCGGTGTTGGGCGGCGGTGAGCAGCTGAGCCTGCGTGCCGGTGAAACCGGTGCGCGCCTGATCCTGGTGGCCGGCCGCCCGCTGCGCGAGCCGGTCATGCGGCATGGGCCGTTCGTGATGAACACCAAGCAGGAGCTGATGCAGGCCTTCGTGGATTTCCAGGAAGGCCGCTTCTGAGGCACGTGGGCGCCGGTCGCTGGCCGGCCGGCGCATGACACCTGACGGTGTGGGAGGCGCCGGCCGGCGGCTGGCGCTACCGTGGATGACGGGATGAGTGCGGTGCACTGTCCCGACCTCGTCCTCAGCGCCCGGCGGCGACAGCCGAGGGCGTCAGGTTCATCCCCTGCGCCAGCGTTTGCAGCGAACCCAGTTCGCTCTTGTCGCCGGCGTAAAGCGCAATCTGCGCAAAACGGTTCTTGTCGAATTTCACCACAGTGATCCGGCGGGTGTCATAGCCCGGCGGTTTCTGTCCCCCCAGGTCGGGCTGGTACCAGTACAGGGTTTCACCCGCGAAGCTGCCTTTTTCCTGGCGCAGCGCGCGGTTCAACGGCAGCTCGGGATTGCGCGCGCTCAAGGTCAGGCTGAGCACTTCGCGGCCATCGGCGGCGGTGGCCTTGCACAGGATGAAGTCGCGCTGGACGAGCGACTGCCATTGCAGGCCGCTGCTGGCGGGCAGGGACGGACATTCGCTGGTCGTTTGCGCCGCAACGGCGCCGGCAGTGACCAGCAGACACACACATACGACAGCGCGCAGGACGTTCATGGTTCCCCCAAGGTCGATGATCGCGTCCGTCGCTGACAGGCAGTCCGGTGGCCGTCGACAACCCAGGCCGTGGTGGCGCATTCCCCGCGCGCGTACCGGATCACTCGCTGCCGTCAGTGTCGGACGAGTGATCGGGACCTTAACGGAATGTGACTCAGTGTACAAATAACGGTTTCAGGTGAACCTTTCTGCACCGACGCCGGGCGGTCCGGGACCGCCCGGCCACGCCGGTCAACGGGGCGCGGCGCCCATCCACTTGTAGACGATGCCGCCGATCAGGCCGCCCAGCAGCGGTGCCAGCCAGAACAGCCACAGCTGGCTGAGCGCGCCGCTGCCGGCGAACAGCGCCACGGCGGTGGAGCGCGCCGGATTGACCGAGGTATTGGTGACCGGAATGCTGATCAGGTGGATCAATGTCAGCGCCAGGCCGATCGCGATCGGGGCGAAGCCGGCCGGCGCGTTGCCGTGGGTCGCGCCCATGATCACGATCAGGAAGAACGCGGTGAGGACCACCTCGCAGAGGAAGGCGGCGGCGACGCTGTAGCCGCCCGGCGACAGCGCGCCATAGCCGTTGCTGGCGAATGCACCGGCCTGGCTGCCATCAATCTGGAAACCGGGCGCGCCGGAGGCGATCTGCAGCAGGATGAAGCCGGCCAGTGCACCGCCCAGCACCTGCGCCAGGATGTAGGGAAACAGGTCGCGCGCGGGGAAGCGGCCGCCAGCCCACAGGCCAACACTGACCGCTGGATTGAAGTGCGCGCCGGAGACGTGTCCGAATGCATAGGCGCCGGTCAGCACGGTCAGGCCGAAGGCCAGCGCCACGCCCAGAAAGCCGATCCCCAGCGGATTGCCATCGCCACCGAAGTTGGCGGCCAGTACCGCGCTGCCACACCCGCCCAACACCAGCCAGAACGTGCCCAGGAACTCGGCGGCCAGACGTTTGCCCATGCTCATCGACGTGCTCCAACGTTATGCCCGGGGTGGGCAGGCGCAACGTAGCTGAATCGGGGTTCATCGGGGTGACGGCGGCGTCAACAGCCGACGAACGGTTGGCCGCCGGCGTGTCGGCTCAGTACGAAGGCAGCGGAATGAACTCTTTATCGTCGCCCGGAATCGTGCCGAAGCGGCCGGATTCCCAGTCGTGCTTGGCCTGCTCGATCCGTTCGGTGGAGCTGGAGACGAAGTTCCACCAGAGGTGACGCGGCCCGTCGAGCGGTTCGCCGCCCATCAGCATCGCCTTGATCGGGGTCTTGGCGCGCAGGCGGCCGCGGGCACCGGGTTCGGGAATGATCAGGTGCTGGGCAGGGACGTCCACACCGTCAAGCTGGGCCTGGCCTTCCAGGATGTAGAGCGAGCGCTCGGCGTGGCCGGTATCCAGGTCGATTTCCGCATCGGCGTCCAGATCGATGGCGACGTTGAGGGTATCGGCGAAGACCTTGACCGGGGATTCTTCGCCGTACGCGCGGCCGGCGATGACGCGCAGCCAGGCGCCGTTGCGGCGCTGCTGGGGCAGGGTCGCGGCAGCATGGTGATAGAACGCGGGATCGGTCTCTTCGGCACTCTTCGGCAGCGCCAGCCAGGTCTGCATGCCGTGCAGCGGGTGGTCGTGCTCGCGTTCGACGGCAGGCGTGCGTTCGGAGTGGGCGATGCCGCGGCCGGCGGTCATCCAGTTGACGTCGCCGGGGCGGATGACCTGGTCCGAGCCAAGGGTATCGCGGTGGCCGATGGCGCCGGACCACAGGAAGGTGACGGTGGCCAGGCCGATATGCGGATGCGGGCGCACGTCGATCCCGGTGCCGGGGGAGAGCACGGCCGGGCCCATCTGGTCGACGAACACGAACGGCCCGACGCTGCGCGCCTGCAGGGTCGGCACGGCGCGGCGGACCTGCAGGCCACCGATATCATGGATGCGGGGGGCGATGATGGTCGTCATGCGGCGGTCTCGCTGGCGGGGACAGAGCGGGAGCATCGCATGCGGGGTGTGGGGGTGGGAGGCCTGTATCGGTAACAGGGTGTTCTGGTTGTACGCCGGCGGCGGAAACAACAACGCCAGCGTGCGCTGGCGTTGTTGCGATGCTCAGATGACCGGTTCGCGCAGCGCCGGCGAATCCCAGCCCGGGCGCGGGGCGAAACGGTCGCCGTAGCGCTGCTGCAGGACCTTGAGACGTTCGACCAGGGCATCGGCGCCGGTGGCGCGGATGTACTGGATCGGGCCGCCGCGGAACGGGGCGAAGCCGGTGCCGAAGATCACGCCGGCGTCGAGCAGGTCGGCGTCGGCGACGACGCCGTCATGCAGGCAGGCCACCGCCTCGTTGAGCAGTGGCAGGATCAGGCGGTCTTCCAGATCGGCCGGGACCTCGTAATTGGCGGGGACGTCCGGCTTCTGCGCGCGTCCGTTCTCCCACTTGTACAGGCCCTGGCCGTCCTTCTTGCCACGCTTGCCCTGTTCCACGGTCGCCAGGGCCGCCGGCACCTGCAGGCCGAGGAAGGGCGCCAGTTCCTTGCCTACGCCGGCGGCCACATCCAGGCCAACGGTGTCGAGCAGTTCGATCGGGCCCATCGGCATGCCGAACTTCACCGCGGCCTTGTCCAGCACCGGGCCAGGCACGCCTTCGGCATACGCGGTGGCAGCTTCAAGCATGTACGGGAACAGCACGCGGTTGACCAGGAAGCCGGGCGTGCCGGCGACCGGCACCGGGAACTTGCCCAGCGCCTTGCAGAACGAGGCCAGGCGACGCTCGGTCTCCGGCGCCATGCCGTCGTGATGGATGATTTCCACCAGCGGCATCTGCGCGACCGGATTGAAGTAATGCAGGCCGGCAAACTGCGCCGGACGCTGGATGTGGTCGCGCAGTTCGTCCAGCGGGATCGAGGAAGTGTTGGTGGTCAGCAGCGCATCGGCCTTCATCTTCGGCTCCAGCGACTGGTACAGCGCGCGCTTGGCGTCCGGGTTTTCGATGATGGCTTCGATCACCAGATCGGCCTGGGCCACGCCCTCGCCCGCGAGATCGGCTTTCAGGCGCGCGGCCACGGCCGGGCGCTTGCTGTCGTCTTTCACCCGCTTGGCAAACAGCGCCTGCGCGCGTTCCATGGCCGGGTCGATGAAGCGCTGCTCGCGATCCTGCAGGGTCACGTTGAAGCCTTTGTAAGCCGACCATGCCGCGATGTCGCCGCCCATCACGCCGGCGCCGACCACGTGGACGTGCTGGATGCCGTGGTCCTTGCCGCCCAGCGCCTTCAGGCGTTCGGTCAGGAAGAAGATGCGGATCAGGTTGCGTGCGGTCGGGGTGCCGGCCAGCTTCACCACCGCGCGGCGTTCGGCATCCAGACGGGTCTGGATCGGGCTGCCGCCGGTGCGTGCCCATGTGTTGATCAGCGCGTAGGGGGCCGGGTAGTGCTCCTTGCGCGCCTTGCGGGCGACCTGCTTGGCCATCTGCGGGGCGAGCAGCTTGCGTGCCAGCCAGGTGTTGGTGATCCACGCGGTCGCGCGCTGCTTGAATGGGCGGGTAGTGCCCTTCAGCGCGAGCGACACCGCGGTATCGAGCAGCACGGCCGGTGCGACCACCTTGTCGACCAGGCCGATGTTGCGCGCGGCCGAGGCCGACAGGTTGCGGCCGGTCAGCATCATGTCCATCGCCGCCGGGGCGCCCACCAGCTGCGGCAGGCGCGAGCTGCCGCCCCAGCCCGGGAAGATGCCCAACTGGGTTTCCGGCAGGCCGATGCGGGTGGAGGCATCGTTGGAGGCGACGCGGTAACGGCAGGCCAGGGCCAGCTCGGTGCCGCCGCCCAGGCAATGACCATGGATCGCCGCGACGGTCGGGCAGGGCAGTTCGGCCAGCTTCTGGTAGGTGCTCTGGCCACGGCGGATTGCGTCATTGACGGTGCCGCGGCGGTCGAATTCCTGGAATTCCTTCAGGTCCGCTCCGGCGATGAAGCCGGCCGCCTTGATCGACTGGATCACCACCGCCTTGGGCGGGTCCATCGCGATCCGCTCGATCAGGTCGCCCAGTTCGAGCAGCACGTCCTGCGACATGGCATTGACGCTGCTGTCGTGGCGGTCGAGGCTGAGCACGACGACGCCATCGTCACGGATCTGCGGGTGCCAATGCGAGAAGCGGAGCCCATCGAAGCCTGAGAGCATGGGAACGTTCCATCCGGTTGTGTATGGAGAAGGGGGCTATGATCCAGAGGTTGTTTCCTCCCCGTCAAATCCCTATAGCTGGGGGAGAGATACCGTCGATTCATTGCCTGGATCGGAAACCTTAACGGAACGGTGGTTAAAAGCTGGTGCGGCGCTGTGTGATCGAGCGCTGAACTTTTCCCGGGATTGGCAGTCTCATTGCCCGACGTCGGTTGGGCTGACAGGAGTGCGGCCCCCCATGGCCGAGGTTGAAACACCACAGGAGCTGGACCTGGAGCTGGTCCGACGTGTGCAGCGTGGCGAGAGCGCGGCGTTCGATGTCCTGGTACGCAAGTATCAGCATCGGGTCATCGCGTTGATCGGGCGCTACATCGCGGACTGGAGTGAATGTCAGGACGTGGCCCAGGACACTTTCGTCCGCGCGTATCGCGCGATCGGCAGTTTCCGCGGCGACGCCCAGTTCTATACCTGGTTGCACAGGATCGCCGTGAACACTGCCAAGAACCATCTCGCCGCCCACAACCGCCGCCCGCCCACCGATGACATCGAGATCGGGGACGCCGAGCAGTACGACAGCGGCACCCGCCTGCGCGACACCGACACGCCTGAACGCGAGTTGATGCGCCAGGAACTGGAACAGACGGTGATGAAGGCGGTCTCCGCGCTGCCTGAAGAACTGCGATCGGCCATCACCATGCGCGAGGTGGACGGCCTGAGCTACGACGAAATCGCGCAGAAGATGGGGTGCCCGATCGGCACCGTGCGGTCGCGGATCTTCCGTGCCCGTGAGGCGATCGACACTGAACTTCGGCCGCTGCTCGATGTGGGCAGCGCCACCCGCGAGAAGAGCCGCGCATGAGCCACGATATGTCCAATGATGCTTCCCGGGGCGCGTCCCCCGATAAATTCGACGCCCATTACCGGCAGCAGCTGTCGTCGTTGATCGATGGCGAGCTGTCCGCCGATGAAGCCCGTTTCATGCTGCGCCGGCTGGAACACGATGAGGCGTTGTCGAGCTGCAATGAACGCTGGCAGATGCTGGGCGATGTGCTGCGCGGGCAGGCCTGCGCGCCGGCGCCGGTCGATTTCGCCGAGCGTGTGCGCGTTTCCGTGGCGGCCGAGCCGGAACCGGCGATGCAGGCGCGTGTCGAGCGCAGCCAGGACCGTCAGGAACGGCGTGTCGGTTGGCGACGCTGGGGCGGGGGGGCGGCGTTGGCCGCCTCCGTCGCGGCCGTGGCGATGTTCATGACCCGCGAGCAGCTGCCGGCCCCGGCCCCGCTGGACGCGCCGACCACCATCATCGCCAGCCAGGCCGAGCTTCCTGCCGCGCCGGTGACCGAAGCCTCTGCCGCCGAACAGGCGCTCGCCGTGGCGGCGGTGCCCGCTGCCGCGGTGGCTGCCGCCAGCCGCCGCCAGGAGGTGGCGACGGCACGCCGCGCCAGCGCCAGCGCCACGCGTACCCAGCAGGCTGCGCGCAGCGCCGCCGAGCGCAGTGCCGAGCCGCAGCGGGCGGTCGCCAGCCAGGCGCCGTTGGCCCCGGCCATGCCGGCGGCCGCCGCGCGGCAGTTCCCGTTCGGCGAGGTCGGCACTCTGCAGGCCAAGCCTTGGCCGCGCTCCAGTCTGGCCCCGGCCGCAGGTGGCGCGCTCAATGCGAGCTTCTCCACACAGGCGCCGCAGGCCGCGTTCTATCCGTTCGAGCCGCGCCTGCAGGAGTCGGCCGAATCGGCCGAACCCGCGCGCCGGCACCGCGACTGAGCATCGTCGCGCTGACGCTCCGCTCCGGCCTGTGCGCCGGAGCGTTCCCCCCCTTTGTTCCCTGACCCGGAGGTTCGTGTCTGATGACCGCCCGTATCCGTACCCATGCCCTGGCGCTGATCGCCATGACGCTCCCACTGGTGGCCTGCGCGCAGTCGCCGTCGCCGGCCACCGCTGCCGCGCCGGCGTCCGCTGCTGCACCCCGCGCGCCGGCGCCGCAGCTGGTCAGTGGCCTGCCGGACTTCACCCATCTGGTCGAACAGGTCGGGCCGGGCGTGGTCAATGTCGAGACCACCAT
Organism: Stenotrophomonas sp. TWI809; assembly: GCF_039673205.1. NCBI lineage: Bacteria > Pseudomonadati > Pseudomonadota > Gammaproteobacteria > Lysobacterales > Lysobacteraceae > Stenotrophomonas > Stenotrophomonas sp. TWI809. The sequence goes on from NZ_JBDJLE010000008.1 coordinate 44,077, forward strand.
CGTGCGCAGTAACCGCCAGGCACGCATGGCCGGGCCGTCCGATCAGGACATGCCGGAATTCTTCCGTCGCTTCTTCGGCCCGGACTTCCAGATGCCGGGGCAGGGCGCGGACGGTCCCGATGACGGCACCCCGAGCATCCGCGGCCGCGGCATGGGGTCGGGCTTCATCATCTCCGCCGACGGCTACGTGCTGACCAATCACCATGTGGTCGCTGATGCCAGCGAAGTGAAGGTCAAGCTTGGCGATCGCCGTGAGTTCACCGCCAAGGTGGTCGGCAGTGACCAGCAGTACGACGTGGCACTGCTCAAGATCGACGGAAAGAATCTGCCGACCGTGCGCGTGGGCGACTCCAACACCCTCAAGCCTGGGCAATGGGTGGTCGCGATCGGTTCGCCGTTCGGGCTGGACCACTCCGTCACCGCTGGCGTAGTCAGCGCGGTCGGCCGCAGCACCGGCGGCCCGGACCAGCGCTATGTGCCCTTCATCCAGACCGACGTGGCGATCAACCAGGGCAACTCCGGTGGCCCGCTGCTCAATACCCGTGGTGAAGTGGTCGGCATCAACTCGCAGATCTTCTCCGCTTCTGGCGGCTACATGGGGATCAGCTTCGCGATCCCGATCGACCTGGCGATGGGTGCGGTGGAGCAGATCAAGAAGACCGGCCGGGTCAGCCGCGGCCAGCTCGGCGCGGCGGTCGGCCCGATCGATGGCCTCAAGGCCCAGGGGCTGGGCCTGCCGGACAGCCGCGGCGCGCTGGTCAACGAGGTGGTCGCGGGCAGCGCAGCGCTCAAGGCCGGTATCGAGCCGGGAGACGTGATCCGCTCGGTCAATGGCAGCCCGATCAACACCTTCAGCGATCTGCCGCCGGCCATCGGCGCGCTGCCGCCGGGCAGCAAGGTGCGCCTGAGCGTGCTGCGCGATGGCAAGGAGCGGGAGATCACCGCCACCCTGACCGAGCTGGCCGAAGACGCCGAGCGTGGCGCCGCCCGTCCTGCCGCGGACGCGGCCAAGCCCGAGGCCGGCGCCAATGCCCTGCTGGGGCTGGAGGTGGCCGACTTGACCGCCCCGCAGCGCCAGCAGCTGGGCCTGTCGGCGGGCGAGGGCGTGCGCATCACCCGGGTCAACGGCCAGTCCGCGCGTGACGCCGGCCTGTCGCCGGGCCTGGTGGTGCTGCAGGTCGGCCGGACCCCGGTCGGCAGCGTGGCCGCGCTGAACAAGGCGTTGGGCGGCTACGCCAAGGGCGATGTGGTCATGCTGCTGATCCGCGCCAACGGCAACAGCGCCTTCGTGGCGGTCAAGGCCGGGCAGTAAGCCCCGCCCCGCCTACGTTTCCGGGCCCGCTTCGGCGGGCCCGGTCGTTTCTGGCGGGCCGATCACGCCAATCGCGGGCGGCCGCACGCGGGACCGGGCCGGCCATGCGATAATCCGCAGTCATCCTGACGACGCGACGCGCCGCCGCCACCTATGTCTTCTGATTCGATGCGGTTCATCCGCAACTTCTCCATCATCGCCCACGTCGACCACGGCAAGTCCACGCTGGCCGATCGCATCATCCAGCTTTGCGGCGGCCTCCAGGCCCGTGAGATGGAGGCGCAGGTGCTCGACTCGAACCCGATCGAGCGCGAGCGTGGCATCACCATCAAGGCCCAGTCGGTCTCGCTGCCGTATGTCGCCAAAGACGGCCACACCTACCACCTGAACTTCATCGACACCCCCGGGCATGTCGACTTCTCCTATGAAGTCAGCCGCTCGCTGGCCGCCTGCGAAGGCGCGCTGCTGGTGGTCGATGCGGCCCAGGGCGTGGAAGCACAGTCCGTTGCCAACTGCTACACGGCGGTCGAGCAGGGCCTGGAAGTGGTGCCGGTGATCAACAAGATCGACCTGCCCACCGCCGACATCGACCGTGCCAAGGCCGAGATCGAGGCCGTGATCGGCATCGACGCCACCGACGCGGTGGCCGTCAGTGCCAAGACCGGCCTGAACGTGGGCGACGTGCTGGAAGCGATCGTGCATCGCATCCCGCCGCCGGTGCCGCGCGATACCGACAAGCTGCAGGCGCTGATCATCGACTCGTGGTTCGATAATTACCTCGGCGTGGTCTCGCTGGTGCGCGTGATGCAGGGCCAGATAAAGGCCGGCGACAAGCTGCAGGTGATGTCCACCGGCCGCAACCACCAGGTCGACAACGTCGGCGTGTTCACCCCCAAGCGCAAGGTGCTGCCGGCACTGAACGCCGGTGAGGTGGGCTGGGTGACGGCCAGCATCAAGGACGTGCACGGCGCGCCGGTCGGCGACACCCTGACCCTGGCCGCCGACCCGGCCGCCACGCCGCTGCCGGGCTTCCAGGAAATGCAGCCGCGCGTGTTCGCCGGCCTGTTCCCGGTCGATGCCGAGGATTACCCGGACCTGCGCGAAGCGCTGGACAAGCTGCGCCTGAACGATGCCGCGCTGCGCTTCGAGCCGGAAAGCTCCGAGGCGATGGGCTTCGGCTTCCGCTGCGGGTTCCTGGGCATGCTGCACATGGAAATCGTGCAGGAGCGCCTGGAGCGCGAGTACAACCTGGACCTGATCAGCACCGCGCCGACCGTGGTCTATGAAGTGCTCAAGACCGACGGCAGCATCATCAACATGGACAACCCGGCCAAGCTGCCGCCGGTGAACATGGTCGATGAGATCCGCGAGCCGATCATCCGCGCCAACGTACTCACCCCCGAGGAGTACATCGGCAACATCATCAAGCTGTGCGAAGAAAAGCGCGGCAGCCAGATCGGCATCAACTACCTGGGCAGCCAGGTGCAGATCAGCTACGAGCTGCCGATGGCCGAGGTAGTGCTGGATTTCTTCGACAAGCTCAAGTCGGTCAGCCGTGGCTATGCCTCGCTGGACTATCACTTCGTGCGCTTCGATGCCGGTCCGTTCGTCCGCGTGGACGTGCTGATCAATGGCGACAAGGTCGATGCGCTGTCGCTGATTGTGCACCGCAGCCATGCCGACCGCCGGGGCCGCGAGCTGTGCGAGAAGATGAAGGAACTGATCCCGCGCCAGCAGTTCGACGTGGCCATCCAGGCCGCCGTCGGCTCGCAGATCATCTCGCGCACCACGGTCAAGGCGATGCGCAAGAACGTGCTGGCCAAGTGCTATGGTGGCGACGTTTCGCGCAAGAAGAAGCTGCTCGAGAAACAGAAGGAAGGCAAGAAGCGCATGAAGCAGGTCGGCCGCGTGGAAATCCCGCAGGAAGCCTTCCTGGCCGTGCTGCAGATGGACAAGTAAGGCCGGATGGCTTTCCCGGCAGCGGCAGGCGGCACCGGATCGGTGTCGCCGGACGCGCAGGGGCACACCACACCGCTGCAATCGTTCCCAAGGACACTGCATGAAATTGTTTGAGCTCCTCCTGGTCGTACTGACGTTGGCCTCGGGCCTGATCCTGCTGGCCGAAAAGCTGTACTTCGCCAAGCGCCGCGCCCAGCGCGCCGGCCTGCTGGACACCGAGCCGGTGATGGTCGACTACGCGCGGGCGTTCTTCCCGGTGCTGGCGATCGTGCTGGTGGTGCGCAGCTTCATCGCCGAGCCGTACAAGATCCCGTCCAGTTCGATGATGCCCAACCTGCTGATCGGCGATTTCATCCTGGTCAACAAGTTCTCCTACGGCCTGCGCCTGCCGCTGAACAACGCCAAGGTGATCCCGTTCGGCGAGCCCAAGCGTGGCGACGTGGTGGTGTTCCATTTCCCGGGCCACTCGGACAACGATCCGGCCAAGGGTGAGAACTTCATCAAGCGCGTGATCGGCGTGCCGGGCGACCAGATCGAGTTCCAGGGCAACGGCCTGATCCTCAACGGCGAGCCGGTCAAATACGACAACAAGGGTCTGTACGCAGGCCACAACGGTCAGGGCGAGGGCAGCTCGTTGCTGGTCGAGCACCTGCCGGGCCGCACGCATACCGTGCTGGAGACCGATTACGCGCGAGGCGAAGGGCAGTGGACCGTCCCGGCCGGCAAGTACCTGGTCATGGGCGACAATCGCGACAACAGTGACGACGGCCGTTTCTGGGGCCTGCTGCCGGAGGAGAATCTCCGGGGCAAGGCGTTCCTGATCTGGCTGAACTGCTCGGGCTGGTTCTGCAAGGACGGCTTCGAACCGTCGCGGATCGGCACGGCCATCCATTGATTCATGGCACACGCGTATCTGGGGAGAACGCAATGAAGAACATGACATCGCAGCGCGGCATCACCTTGACCTCGTTCCTGGTGGTGCTGATCGTGGTCGCCTTCTTCCTGTACATCGGGATGAAGCTGTTCCCGATGTACCAGGAGTACTACGCCGTGCGGTCGGCGATGAAGAGCCTGGCCAAGGAGCCGGGCGTGGGCAACATGGAGCCGCGCCGCATCCAGGAGATGTTCTTCAAGCGCCTGTACATCAATTACTCCGAAAACGTGAAACCCGCCGACGTGAAGTTCGATCGCATCGATGGCGGCTGGAACATGAAGGTCTACTACGAAGTGCGCCGTGAAATGATCGGTAATCTGGACGTGGTGGGCAAATTTGATTCAAACCAGGAATTGACCCGTAGCGGTGCCGACTAAGACCTTCCAACGCGGTGACCTGATCGGTCACGCCTTCAACGATCCGGGCCTGCTCCAGCAGGCGCTGACGCATCGCAGCGCCGGCACGCCCAACAATGAGCGGCTGGAATTCCTCGGCGACAGCATCGTCAACATGATGGTGGCCCAGGCGCTCTACGAACGCTGGCCCAAGGCCGACGAGGGCGCGCTGACCCGTGCCCGCGCCGAGCTGGTGCGCGAAGGCGCACTGGCGGTGATCGCGCGCGAGCTGCAGCTCGGTGAGCGCCTGATCCTGGGGCCCGGCGAGATGAAGACCGGCGGCCACCGCCGTGACTCCATCCTGGCCGATGCGCTGGAAGCGGTGGTCGCGGCGATCTACCTCGATGCCGGCTTCGCCGCCTGCCAGGCGGTGGTGCTGCCCTGGTTCAGCGCCTCGATGCAGGCCCTGCCGGCCACCGGCAAGCCCGAGAAAGACCCCAAGACACGGCTGCAGGAATGGCTGCAGGCCCGACAGAAGGCGCTGCCGCTGTACGAGCTGGTGTCAGAATCGGGTGACGATCACGCCAAGACCTTCCGGGTACGCTGCGGCGTAACCGACCCCGCTGTCAGCACCGAAGGCGAAGGTGCCTCGCGACGGCTGGCCGAACAACAAGCGGCTGCCGCCGCCCTTGAGCAATTGGATTCCAAGTGAACGAAGCAACCCCCCATCGTTCCGGCAGCGTGGCCGTCATCGGTCGCCCCAACGTCGGCAAATCCACCCTGACCAACGCCCTGGTGGGCGCCAAGGTCAGCATCGTCTCCAACCGCCCGCAGACCACGCGGCACCGGTTGCTCGGCATTGCCAGCTACCCGGAAGGCCAGATCGTGCTGGTCGATACCCCCGGCCTGCACCGTGCGCAGAAGCGCGCCATGAACCGGGTGATGAACCGCGCCGCGCGCGGCTCGCTCGAGGGCGTGGACGCGGGCATGCTGGTGATCGAGGCCGGCCGCTGGGATGACGAAGACACCCTGGCCTTCAATGTGCTCAGCGACTCGGGCATCCCGGTGGTGCTGGTGGTCAACAAGATCGATCGCCTGAAGGACAAGGGCGCGCTGCTGCCGTTCCTGCAGCAGGTCACCGAAGGCCGCACCTTTGCGGCGGTGCACCCGATCTCGGCGCAGAAGCGCAACGGCCTGGAGTCGCTGGTCCGCGACCTGATGAAGCTGTTGCCGGAAGCCCCGCCGATGTTCGGCGAAGACGAGATCACCGACCGCAGCCAGCGCTTCCTCGCCGGTGAACTGGTCCGCGAGCAGCTGATGCGCCAGCTGGGCGAGGAACTGCCGTACGCGACCACGGTCGAGATCGAGCGCTTTGTCGAAGACGGCAACCTGCTGCGCATCGGCGCGGTGATCTGGGTCGAACGCGAAGGCCAGAAGGCGATCGTGATCGGCAAGGCCGGCACCCGCCTGAAGGAAATCGGCGCCAAGTCGCGCCTGCAGATGGAGCGCCTGTTCGGCGCCAAGGTCTTCCTGGAGACCTGGGTGCGCGTGCGCGAGGGCTGGTCCGACGACGAAGCCGCGCTCAAGGCGTTCGGCTACGAATAAGCCGGCCACTCCGGCCCCGGGCGGTTGAGTCATGCGCATCGACGATGAACCGGCCTTCGTACTGCACGCCCGGGCCTGGCGGGAAACCAGTCTGCTGGTCGAGGTGCTGACCGAGCAGTACGGCCGCATCGGGGTGCTGGCGCGGGGCGTGTCCAGCCCGCGCAGCCAGGCGTTGCGCGCGGCCCTGCAGCCGCTGCAGTGGATCCGCCTGACGGCCGTGCAGCGGGGCGAACTGGCCCAGCTCCGCGGTGCCGAGGCCTTGGACGCCGCGCCCCGGCTCACCGGTGAGGCGATGCTGGCCGGCTTCTATATCAACGAACTGATGATGCGGCTGGCGCCCCGCCAGGATCCGCTGCCCGAGCTGTACGATCATTACGCGCAGGTGCGTGCGCGGCTGCGTGACGGGGAGCCCCTGGCCTGGACGCTGCGTCGTTTCGAGCGCGACCTGCTGGAGGCCCTGGGCTTCGGTTTCGATCTGCTGCATGGCAGTGATGAGGAGCCGGTCGACCCGGCGGCGCGCTATGAGCTGGATCCGCAGGAGGGGCCGCGCCGCCTGCTCAGCGACCGTGGCGTGGATCAACGCCGGGGTACGGCCACCGGCAGCGCGCTGCTGGCGCTGGCCGCCGATGACATGCCGGGGCCCGAAGATCTGGGCAGCCTGCGCCGGCCGATGCGCGCAGTGCTGATGCACCATCTGGGCGGGCGGGGGCTCAAATCCTGGGAAATGCTGGAGGACCTGACCCGGCGGCGCACGTAAGCGCTGCTGGGCCGCGGGATCCTTGCGGGGTAACTCATGCGGCGCCGGTGCCCCGGCTGCCGCCCCGCGCTCACTGCAGCAGGGCGTCCACTGCCACGCGGAAGCGGTTCTGCGCACCGGTCGACTCCGGCGCCTGGTGCAGCTGCCGGACTGCCCGCGCCAGGCGGGCGGCGCCGACGAACCCGCAGCTGGCCTGCAACCGGTGCAGCTGCCCACGCAGGGCCCGTACATCGTCCTCGCGCAGGGCCTGGGCCACTGCATCGCGCACGCCGGGCAACTCGGCCAGGAACAGTTCGCGCAGCGCGATGAGGTGGTGGCGCTGCCCATTCAGCGCGGCCAGGGCGGTGGTTTCGTCCCAATCCTGACGCAGGCCGTCAGCGTCGTCCGCCTCCGGGCCGAGCGGCGCCGACAGGCTGCCCGCGGTATGCACCAGGGCGCGGCGGACGGCTTTGAGCAGGTGCTCGCGGCTCAGCGGCTTGACCAGGGTCTCGCTGAAACCGGCATCGCGCAGGCGCGAGTGGATCGAGGTGTCGCCGTCGGCGGTATGCGCCAGCGCCGGGGTATCCGGACGCGAGCGGCGCAGTTCCTGCAGCAGTTGGGTGCCATTGCCGTCGGGCAGGTTCACATCGATCAGCCACAGATCGTGTTGGCTGCCGCGGGCGCGGTCCATGGCCGTGGCCAGTGAATCGGCGGTATCGACCTGGGCCGGCAGGGTTTCCAGCGCGGCCTTGAAGAAGCCGCGGCTGATGGTGTCGTCCTCGACGAGCAGGAATCGGGGCATGGGATCCCTCGGGGTCATCTGCATTTGGGCTGCCTCCATGTCAGCTGCGCCCATCTTAAACGTGAAGTGGCCCGCCGCAAGCCTCCCGGCGGCATAGCGGCTCAGCTTGCAGTTGGTATCTGCGACAATACGCACCCTTTTTGCCCGCAGCCTGTTGCCACGTGGCCCGAACCCGCTCCCGCCTCGACCGAACCCCCTTCCAGACCGACATCCTCGACCTCAGCCATGACGGCCGTGGCGTTGCCCGCCGCGACGGCGAGGGTGGCAAGGTCACCTTCATCACCGGCGCGCTGCCGGGTGAGGTGGTGACCGCCGAGCCGACCGCGCGCAATCGTCATTTCGATGAAGCCCGGACCCTCGAGGTCGTACAGGCCTCGCCGCAGCGGGTGACCCCGCACTGCCCGCATTTCGGCGTCTGCGCCGGCTGCGTGCTGCAGCATCTGGAGGAGTCGCAGCAGATCGTGGCCAAGCAGCGCGTGCTGATCGACAACCTGACCCGGATCGGCCACGTCACGCCGGGCACCGTGCTGCCGCCGCTGGTCGGCGACAGCTGGGGCTACCGCCGCAAGGGCCGCTTCTCGGTGCGCCGCGTGGAGAAGAAGGACAAGACCCTGGTCGGCTTCCGCGAGCTGGATCCGCGCTTCGTCGCGGACCTGAGCCAGTGCCTGACCGTCATCCCGGAAATCGGCATGAAGGTCGGCGTGCTGTCCGAGTTCATCGAGACGCTCGATGGCAAGCGCGATATCCCCCAGATCGAATTCATCGCCGGCGATGACGCGATCGTCCTGACCATCCGCCACATGCAACCGCTCAGCGACGCTGACCGCGCCGCATGGACCGCCTTCGGGCAGGAACATGGTTTTGCGATCTCGCTGCAGCCCGGCGGCGTGGAGTCGGTGCACCCGCTGTGGCCGGCCGAGGTGCCGCTGTCGTTCAAGCTGGCACCGTGGGATGTCGAGCTGGCCTTCCGCCCGCTGGACTTCATCCAGGTCAACGCCAAGCTCAACGTGCAGATGATCGCCCACGCGCTGGCGCTGCTCGATGCGGGCGCGGACGAGCGCGTGCTGGATCTGTTCTGTGGGCTGGGCAACTTCACCCTGCCGCTGGCGCGCACCGTGCGCAACGTGGTCGGTGTGGAAGGCGATGCCGGCCTGGTGGCACGTGCGAAAGAGAACGCCGTGCGCAACGGGCTGGGGAATGCCGAATTCTACGCAGCGGACCTGACCCAGGACCAGCGCCAGACGCCGTGGATGCGCCAGGGCTTCGACAAGCTGCTGCTGGATCCGCCGCGCTCGGGCGCCATTGAAGTGCTGCAGCAGCTGCCGCTGAAGCAGTTCAAGCGGATCGTCTACGTGAGCTGCCATCCCGGCTCGCTGGCGCGCGACGCCGGCTACCTGGTCAATGAGCAGGGTTTCACCCTGGTCTCGGCCGGCGCGATGGACATGTTCCCGCACACCGCGCACGTGGAAAGCATCGCGGTGTTCGAAAAGCGCTGACGGCGTTCGCGCTTACCGGCCGTTCCCCGGTGCGGCGTTCTGCCACTGGCCCTGTGCGTCGAACACATAGGTCTGCGGGTAGGTCCCGCGCTCGGTGTCATCGCCCGCGGTGATATCGCAGCGGATGTCCGGCGACTGCGTGCTGTGCAGTTCGCAGTCGTCGACCGCAAGAATCTGCACGCGCTGCTGGTAGGCGCGCAGTTCGTCGCGGGCGGCGGTATCGGTGATGGATGCGGCACGATGACCGAGCTGTTCGATGAGCAGTTCGCGGACACGCTCGCGCGGGGGAACCGGCGCATCGACATCGGCCCGCTGCATCGCCCAGCCCATGCCCTGCGGAACGAAGCGCAGCATCCGGTAGCGGTTCTTGAGCCCGATCTCCATGCCGACCAGGCACTCGTAGGCACCGGTGACCGTCGTGCTGGCAAAGCACGGGCCATGCTCGAACCCGCGCGGGGTGAACATCGATTGCAGCAGCAGATCCTGCGCGGAGGCTGCCGGCGTCTTCTCCGCCTCGATCATGGCCATGATCGCCGCCTCGATCTGCGCAGGCGTGGGCGGCGTCGCGGCGAACCCGGGCAGTGGCAGCAGGGTCAACAACAGCGTGGGGAAGAGCGGCTTCATCGGGCGTCCTTGCAGGGCAGCCGGCCAGTATAGGAGCAGGCCGTGGCCGCATGATCGTGATCGCCGCATACTGTGCGCATGGGCATTGAAATCGAACGCAAATACCTCGTCACCAGTGAGGGCTGGCGCACTGCCGCGCACGCGGTGATCCCGATGGCGCAGGGCTATCTCAACGACACCGCCTCATTGGACAGCGGCGCACAGAAAGCCTCGGTGCGCGTGCGCATCCAGGGCGAGCAGGCCTTCCTCAACATGAAATCGCGCGAGATCGGGCATACCCGGCAGGAGTTCGATTACCCGATCCCGGTGGACGATGCGCGCGCGCTGCTGGCGCTGTGTGTCGGCGGGTTGATCGACAAGCGTCGGCATCTGGTCGAGCACGAGGGGCTGCTGTGGGAAGTGGACGAGTTCCTGGGCGAAAACGCCGGGCTGGTGGTGGCCGAAGTCGAGCTCGAGCACGCCGATCAGGCCATCACGCTGCCCGACTGGGCCGGCGCTGAGGTCACCGACGAGGTCCGTTATTACAATCTGGCGCTGGCTGCCCATCCGTTTTCACGCTGGTCCAGTGCTGAACGCGGCTGACCGCCAGACCTTGTAAACGCCGCGCAGCACCCACAATCTGGCGAGATGAAAATCGATATCTGGTCGGATGTGGTGTGTCCCTGGTGTTGGATCGGCAAGCACCGGTTCCAGCAGGGCCTGGCGCTGTTGGGGGATGACGCCACCGAGGTGGAGGTGCACTGGCACCCCTTCCTGCTGGATCCCGACGCGGGCACCACCCCGGTACCGCTGCGCGAGGCCTATGCGGCCAAGTTCGGCAGTGCCGAGCGCACCGAGCAAATCCTGACCCAGACCCAGACCGCTGCGCGCGCTGAAGGCCTGCCGATGGATTTCGACCAGGGCCAGGTCCGGGTCACCACGCTGCCAGCGCACCGCCTGATGTGGCTGGCCGGGCGTGAAGGCGTCCAGGCCGCGGTCGGCGAGGCCCTGTTCCGCGCGCATTTTGCAGAGGGCCGCAACCTGGCCGAGCCGCAGACCCTGATCGATGCCGGCGCCGCCGGTGGCCTCAGCGCCGATCGGATCACCACACTGCTGGCCGGTGAGGAAGGGCTGGCGGAGATCCAGGCACAACTGGCGCAGGCGCAGCGGTTTGGCATTCAGTCGGTGCCCACCTTCGTGATCGACGATACGTACGCCATCCAGGGGGCCCAGCCGCCGGAGGCCTTCGCCCAGGCGCTGCGCCAGATCGCGGCGGAAACCCCGCCGGCAGGGGCTGCCGGGCAGGGCGCTGGCTGCGCCCCGGACGGCTGCGAGGTCTGACGCTGCGCGCGGGTTCTGCGACAATGCGGCAGTGCGCCATGGTGGCGCCCCGTATTGGAGACACCCCATGCTCGTGATCGGCGTTGCCGGGACCGAACTCACCGCCCAGGAACGCGAGTGGCTGCAGCATGACGCCGTGGCCGGCGTGATCCTGTTCAAGCGCAATTTCGCCTCGCGCGAGCAGGTGGCCGAGCTGTCGGCGGCCATCCGCGCCGCCGCGCCGCGCCCGCAGCTGATCTGCGTGGACCAGGAAGGCGGGCGCGTGCAGCGCTTCCGCGACGGTTACAGCGCGCTGCCGCCGCTGCAGGGCTTCGATGCCCTGTACGCCACCGATCCCGAGGCTGCGCTGGCATTGGCCGAACAGCATGCCTGGCTGATGGCCAGTGAAGTGCGCGCCAGCGGCGTGGACCTCAGCTTCGCCCCGGTGGTCGATCTGGGCCGTGGCAACCTAGCCATCGGCGATCGCGCGTTCAGCGCGGACCCGCAGGTGGTGGCTGCGTTCACCGCTGCCTATGTGCGCGGCATGCACAGCGTCGGCATGGCTGCCACGCTCAAGCATTTCCCCGGGCACGGCACCGTGCTGGAGGACACCCATTTCCACGATGCCAGCGACCCGCGTTCGCTCGATGAACTACGCGCGCTGGACCTGATCCCGTTCGCGGCCGGCATCACTGCCGGCGCCGATGCGGTGATGATGGCCCACGTGGTCTACCCACAGGTCGCGCCGGAGCCGGCCGGCTACTCGCCACGCTGGATCCAGCAGATCCTGCGCGAGGAGATGGGCTTCCGTGGTGTGGTCTTCTCCGATGACATCGGCATGGCCGCCTCGTTCTCGGCCGGCGGCGTCAAGGCGCGCGTGGATGCGCACCTGGATGCCGGCTGCGACGTGGTGCTGGTCTGCCACCCCGAACTGGTGGAAGAATCACTGCGCGCGGTCGAAGGCCGCACCCTCAACACCGCTGCGCTGCTCGGCCTGATCGGTCGCGGCGCGCTGGGCTGGGACGGCCTGCTGGCCGATTCCCGCCACGGCACCACCCAATCCCGTTTGCTTGACACCCTTGGAAGAACCGTCTGATGCCCAACCTCACCATTTCCCAGGCCCTGGCCCAGGCCGACCTGCTGGTCGACCGTCCCACCATCGACAAGGCCATCGCTGGCATCGCCGACGCCATCGCGCGCGATTACAAGGGCGAGGTCCCGCTGTTCCTGTCGATCATGCACGGCGCGCTGCCGTTCGCCGGCCAGCTTGCGCTGGAGCTGGGCGCACGCGGCCAGGACGTGCAGTTCGATTACCTGCACGCCACCCGCTACCGCGGTGAAACCACCGGCGGCGATCTGGTCTGGAAGCACAAGCCGGCCACCGCGCTGTTCGGCCGCCGCGTGCTGCTGGTCGATGACATCCTGGATGAGGGTTACACGCTGCAGGGCGTGCGCACCTGGTGCCTGGAGCAGGGTGCCACCGACGTGCGCATCGCCGCGCTGACGGTCAAGCTGCACGACCGCGCGCTGCCGGACGTCAAGGCCGACTACGCTGGCATCGACCTGCCGGACCGCTACGTGTTCGGGTTCGGCATGGACGTCAACGAGACGCTGCGCTGCGTGCCGGCCATCTACGCGATGAAGGAATGATGGAGCACATTTCTCTCGCCGTCATCGGCGGCACCGGCGTCTACAAGCTGGCCCAGCTCGATGACGTGAGCAGCCACCAGGTCGAGACACGGTACGGCACGCCGTCCGGTCCGATCCGCGTCGGCACGCTGCTGGGCCAGCGCGTGGCCTTCCTGGCGCGCCACGGTGAAGGCCACTCGCTGCCGCCGCACAAGATCAACTACCGCGCCAACCTCGCCGCGCTCCAGCAGATCGGCGCGCAGCGCGTGCTTGCGCTCAATACGGTTGGCGGGATCACCGAACCGTTCGGCCCGCGCGTGCTGGCCTGCCCGGACCAGCTGATCGATTACACCTGGGGCCGCATCTCCACCCTGTGCGAAGAGCCGGGTACCGAGGTGCTGCACGTGGACTTCGGGCACCCGTATACACCGATGCTGCGCAGCAAGGTGCTGGCCGCGGCGAAAGTGACCGGCGTGCGCCTGCAGGACGGTGGTTGCTACGGTGCCACCCAGGGCCCGCGCCTGGAAACCAATGCGGAAATCGCGCGCATGCGCCGCGATGGCTGCGATCTGGTCGGCATGACCGGGATGCCCGAAGCGAGCCTGGCCCGTGAGCTTGGCCTGGACTATGCGTGCCTGGCGATTGTGGCCAACTGGGCCGCCGGCTGTGGCGATGGCGATGAAATCACGATGGCCGAAGTACTGGCCAATGTGGACGCTGCCTCCTCCGGCCTGCCCGAATTGATCGGTGAATTGGCACGGGGGTGATTGTCATTCCGGTACAAGGTTTGCATACTCCGCCAGTGCGCTGGTTGAGCGTACACCACCCATTCATAGAAGAAGGTCTCGCATCACCATGCCGAACGGTACCGTCAAGTGGTTCAACGACGCCAAGGGATTTGGCTTTATCTCGCCGGAGGACGGCAGCGCCGACGTCTTCGCGCACTTCTCCGCGATCAACTCCAAGGGCTTCCGCAGTCTGCAGGAAGGCCAGAAGGTCACCTATGACGTGACCCAGGGCCCGAAGGGCGCCCAAGCCTCGAACATCGTGCCGGCTGAGTGATTTTTTCAGCTGCGCATTGAAAACCCCGCTTCGGCGGGGTTTTTTTTCATCAGTGAGTCCGCGCATGTCCCCTCGTCGCACCATCGCCATCGTCGGTTACGGCACCGCTGGCCAAGCAGCGTCGATCCTGCTTTCACGTGACCATCACGAGGTGCACGTATTCGAGCGTGCCCCCACCCCGGGTCCCGTCGGTGCGGGGTTCCTGCTCCAGCCCAGCGGTCTGGACGTGCTCTGGCAGATGGATCTGCTGCCCGCGGTGCTCCGCCACGGCGCTGCCGTGCGTCGCCTGTACGGCGAGACGCCGTGCGGACGCGCGGTGATGGACATGCGGTATGTCCATCTGGATGCCGCACTGTACGGCGTGGGCATGCAGCGCGGCGCGTTGTTCTCGCTGCTGGCAGCTGCGTGGGAACAGCCGGGCAACCTGCAGGCCGGTACTGCCATCGTCGAGGTCGACACCGCGCAGGGACGCGTGCGTGACACAGACGGGCGCTGGCACGGGCCGTACGATCTGGTGATTGCGGCCGATGGTGCCGCCTCCTCGCTGCGCGCGCAGGTGCAGGGCACCTCGCTGGACCGCGAATACCCGTGGGGCGCGCTGTGGTGCCTGCTGCCGCGCGGCGACTGGCCGCACGTGGATGAACTGCGGCAACGCTATGTGGCCGCGCGCAAGATGATCGGGCTGCTGCCGGTAGGGACCCGGCCGGGCAACGATGCGCCACAGCTGAGTTTCTTCTGGAGCCTGCCACGTGACCGCTTCGCACAGTGGGAGCGTGACGGCATGGCCCGCTGGCTCGATGAGATCGCCACGCTGTGGCCGCAGGCGCATGAGCGCCTCGCCGGCGTGACGGAACCGGGTCAACTGGCCCGCGCCGGGTACCGCGACGCCGTGCTCTCGCGCTGGCATCGCGGGCGGCTGGTGCTGGTCGGCGATGCGGCGCACGCGATGAGTCCACAGCTGGGGCAGGGCGTGAACATGGCGCTGATGGATGCGCTGGCGTTGCGCGACGCACTGCGTGCGCACGCCGATGCCGATGTCGCGCTGCGGGCCTACCAGGTGCAGCGGCGCGCCCACGTGGCGATCTACCAGTACTGGAGTCGATGGCTGACGCCCTTGTTCCAGTCCGAACGTGATGGACTGGCGCGCGCACGCGATGTGCTGTTCCAACCCATGGGCCGCGTGCCGGGTGGGCGCGGGCATATGCTCCGCGTGCTCAGCGGAACCCAACGTGGCTGGCTGGGCAGACTGCCGTTGTCGCCCGCGTTCGTGCAGGCGATGCATGCCCCGCGAGCGACGGATGGCATCAGCTGATAACCCTGTGTATCGGTGCACGCGCCGATGTGAAGGCGTGAATAACATTCATTGACGGTGGACTCACCGCTGGCATGGGACAACACTCTGGCAAACGCAGCGCTCGCGCACTTATCCATGCGCGCCCTGCTGACACCGCTGATGCGCGTCCAATTCCTGATCGCGTGGAGGTCCGCGACGGCGGGGTGGTACGGTGATGCTGCGTTTGCGACCTACGGTCCGGTGGACCGATCGCAACCCAAGGAGATTGAAATGCTGTTCTCGGCCGAAACTCTGGAAAGTGAAATCCGCAAACTGCGCGGACTACTGCAGATGCTGCATGAGGATCAGCCGGACGTGATGGAAGACGTGTTCGAGTTCCATGTGACCAGCCTCATCACGCACGCCGCGCCGGAGCACCATCCGCGCATCCGTGCCGCCGCCCATGACATGCTGACCGCGATCCAGCGGCAACCCGTGCGGCCCAATCCGAATGCACCGGATATCCGGTTGATGCCCGACCTGTTGGCCTCGGCTGCCTGATCCAGGCAACGTAGCTGGGGTCACGTACGGCGCGCGCTGTAAGAATCAGCGCGCCGGCAACGCGATGGCCTGGTCTTCGACACAGGCCACCAGCTGCTCGCCGGCACCGAGCACCGGTGCGATGCCGGCGGTGAATCCGGAAAACGCCGGCAGGATCGTCATTCCCTCGCGCATCCAGAACGACGGCCACCGCCGCTGCATGCCGGGCAGGCGTGCCAGCGGGTGCAGATGGCCGCACAGCACATGCAGGCCCGGCTGACGCTGCGGTGCATGGCGCAGCAGGAAGGGCCCCTCCTGCACACGCTCGCCGAGCAGTTCGATGCCCAGGTCGGCCTTGGGCAACACCCGGTCGTGATTGCCTTCGAGCGCGCCGATCCACAGGTGGGAATGCTGCTCGCGCCATCCCTGCCATTGCCGGTACCACGCCGCGCGATGCGCCGCGCCATGCAGGACATCCCCGAGAATCCACAGATGGCGCACGTCGTGGTGCTGCACCATCGCGCCCAGCCGTTGCAGATCATCGGAGGTGCCGCCACTGGGCAGGCCGATGCCCGATCGCCGGAACAGGTCGGCTTTGCCCAGATGCAGATCGGCGATCAACAGTGCGTGCCGTGCCGGCCAATGCAGCGCACGCGCGCCAAGCAGATGGACGGTCTCGCCGGCGAGGGTGATCGGCAGTTCAGGCGCCATGGCGCTTCTCCAGTTGCTGTGCGGCGCGCAGGACGCGGGTCTTCCAGTCTTCGTTGCTGAGCTGGCCGCGCAGCCGCTCGGCCCAGAGTGGGAAGGACAGTGGGCCCAAGCTGGCGGGATGCTGCAGGCTCAGCGTGCGCGCCTGGCAGGTGGTGAGGGCGCGGGCCAGGCTGTCGAGATCGAGTTGATCGTGCAGCACTTCGTGTTCGGCCAGCGTCAGCAGGATGTGATCCGGATCATGTTGGCGCAGGACGTCGTACAGCAATCCGCTGGAGGCCTGCAGCTGACGCAGGCTGCGCGGTGTCCGCCCTGGCAGCGCGGGTACCAGCATGCCGGACACGCGCGCGATGTCGCGGAACTGGCGTCGGGCAAGCTCGCCCAGATTGAGGCTCTCGCGCAGATCCGCAAGCAGTCCCTGCGGTTCCAGCAACGCGCGCACGCGCGCCGCATCGATCTCAATCGCACGTGCCGGGGCGAGCACGAAACCGTAATCGTTGGCCGCGTAACCGAACGTATTGCTCTGCAGGCGCGTCCAGCGCATCGCCATCAACGCGGCCAGCCCTTCATTGACCTGACGGCCGGCGAAGGGATACACGAACACGAACTGGCCTTCGCGCCGGCGGACATGCTCCACCAGCAGCAGCTCGGGCCCGGGCAGGGCCGACAGGCGCATCTGCAGCGCCAACAGTGGCGCCAACCACCGCATCTCCGGGCTCTCGGGCGGGTGGGCCAGCACGGTTTCCATTTCATGCCCGAGCGCGTCCGACAGCGGCAACCGACCGCCCTGCCAACGCGGTACCACCCCATCGCCGCCGCGCGCTACGCGCACGTAGGCGGTCAGGTTCTCCAGCCGCACCAGTTCCAGCAGGCGGCCGGCGAACTGGAAGCGATCGCCCGGGCGCAGCCGGCTGAGGAACTGTTCCTCCACCGCGCCGAGCCGGCCGCCGCGCAGGAACTGCACCATGACGCTGCCATCGCTGGTGATGGTGCCGATCGACAATCGATGCCGCAGCGCGACGCGGCGGTCATGCACGCGATAGAGGCCATCGTCATCGCGCACGACCTTGTGGAAGTCCGGGTACTGCGACAGCGCGCGCCCGCCCTGCACGATGAACTCCAGCACGCCCTCCCAGTGCGCGCGGTCCAGCCCGGCAAAGGCATGCGTGCGCCGTACCTGCTCGAACAGCGCATCGGGATCGAAGCCGCCACCGAGGGCGCAGCTCACGGCATGTTGCGCCAGCACGTCCAGGGACAGCCGCAGCGGCCGGCGTGCTTCGATGTGGCCGTGGGCGAGCGCGCGCCTTGCCGCTGCGTACTCAATGAGCTCCAGCGCATGGGAGGGCACGCAGACGATGTGGCCCGATTCGCCGGGGCGGTGCCTGGCGCGCCCCGCACGCTGAAGCAACCGTGCGATGCCCTTGGGGCTGCCGATCTGCAGGACCTGGTCGACATTGGGGAAATCGACGCCGAGATCCAGGCTGGAGGTGGCGACCACGCAGCGCAGCCGGCCCTCGCGCAGGCCTTCCTCGGCCGCGCGGCGCAACGCCGGGTCGAGCGAGCCGTGGTGCAGCGCGAGCGTGGCCGGGTCTTCCGGCCACACCGCGGACAGCGCCTGGTGCCAGAGCTCGGCGTGGGCACGGGTGTTGGTGAACAGCAGGCTGGTACGCACTGTCAGCAGTTTTTCCAGCACGCGCTGCAACTGCGACAGACCCAGATGGCCCGCCCACGGGAAGCGCTCGCCCTGCGCGGGCAGCAGCGTTTCCACACTGACCGGGCGCGGCCGCGCACCAGCCACCAGCGGGGCATCGGGCACATCGGGCAACAGCACTTCGCGCGCTTCGTCCAGATTGCCCAGCGTCGCTGACAGCCCCCACACCTGCAGCGCGGGCAGGGCATCGCGCAGGCGGCGCAGATTCAACTGCAGCAGCACACCGCGCTTGTTGCCGAGCAGTTCGTGCCACTCATCCACCACCACGCAGCGCAGGTGCTGCAGGCGCGCCATCGTATCGGGATAGCTCAGCAGCAGCGCCAGTGATTCGGGCGTGGTCACCAGCACATCCAGCCGCCCTTCACGCGCCAGGCGCTTGTCGCGCGCGCTGGCATCGCCGGTACGCAGGCCCACCTGCCAGTCCAACCCGAGGGCATCCAGCGGCTCACGCAGTGCGCGCGCCGTGTCGGCGGCCAGTGCGCGCAGCGGGGTGATCCACAACACCTGCAGGACCGGTACGGGCGTCTTCGCGCGGCCGCGGGTGGTTCGGGGCGGTGGATCGTTGAGTGCCTGCAGCAGCGGCCCACCGAACATCGCCAGCGTCTTGCCGCTGCCGGTCGGTGTGTGCAGCAGGCCGGACCCGCCGGCCAGGTAATGCCGCCACATCGCTCTCTGGAAGGGCAACGGTGCCCAGCCCCGGCTGGCGAACCACGCCGTCAGGCGGGCCATGGCCTCGCGTCGCGTCACCGCGCCAGCGCCTGCAGCTGGGCCAGCGTGTCGGCCTCGCTGGCCGGCTTGTCATGCCGCCAGCGCAGGATGCGCGGGAAGCGTACGGCGATGCCGGACTTGTGACGCTTGCTGCGGTTCACCGCTTCGAAGCCGAGCTCGAACACCTGCTCGCCACGCACGCTGCGCACCGGCCCGAAGCGCTCGATCGTGTTCGCGCGGATCCAGCGGTCCAGCGCGAGGATTTCCTTGTCGTCCAGACCCGAGTAGGCCTTGGCCACCGGCACCAGCGTCTCGCCGTCCCACACCCCGAAGGTGTAATCGGTGTAGAGCGTGCTGCGCCGGCCGTGGCCGGACTGCGCGTAGATCATCACCGCATCGATGGTCAGCGGGGCGATCTTCCATTTCCACCAGTCGCCGCGTCGGCGCCCGGCCTGGTAGACGGAGTCGCCGCGTTTGAGCATCAGCCCTTCCACACCGCGCTCGCGGGCCAGATCGCGCTGCGCGGCCGCCGCGCTCCAATCGGCCACGCGGACGGCCGGCGACAGCATCAGGCGCGGGTCGGCCAGCGTGGCGAGCACCTCGGCCAGGCGCGCACGCCGTTGCGACAGCGGCAAGGCGCGCAGGTCGTCACCGTCCAGTTCGAGCAGATCGTAGGCGAGCACGCGCACCGGCGTATCGCGCAGCGTCTTGGGGCCAGGCTTGAGGCGCTGGATGCGCGTCTGCAGCGCGGTGAAGGGCAGCGGCAGATCATCGCCGTCGGCCCAGGCCAGCAGTTCGCCATCGATCACGCAGCCATCGGGCAGCGCCATCGCCGCCGCTTCGATCTCCGGGAAGCGCCCATCCAGCCGTTCTTCGCCGCGCGACCACAGCGCGACCTCGCCCTGGCGGCGCAGTACCTGCAGGCGGATGCCATCCCATTTCCATTCCAGCAGCCAGTCGTCGATCGGCCCGAGCGTGTCGACCTCCGCCTCCAGTGGTGAGGCCAGGAAGAACGGATAGGGCTGCTGGCGATCTTCCGGCCGCTCTTCCGGGGACAGCAGCGCCGCCAGCAGCCCGGGCGTGGGTACCCAGCTGCCGAGCATGCGCTGGGCGATGCGCGCGATATCCAGGCCCGACCATTCGGCCAGTGCCTGTTGCACCAGCCGCTGCGATACGCCCACGCGCAGCGCGCCGGTCAGCAGCTTGTTGAACACCAGCCGCTCGTCGAAGGCAAGCTGTTGCCACGCCTGCGTGATCGCGGCGTGGCGCACCGGTTCGGGTTGATTGGCGACCGGCAGCAGCTTCTGCTCGATCCAGTCGGCGAGCGCGATATCCGCTCCGGCCTGCACCGGGTCGTCCATCAGCAGGGTGAGGGTCTCGGCCAGATCGCCGACCTGGTCATAGCTGTCGTCCACCAGCCACGCCGGTGTGTCGGACATCTCGGCCACCCACGTGCGCAGTTCGGCGTTGCCGGCGATCTTCTGCCGCGCACTGGTGACCTTGCCGCCGGCCAGCAGGAACAGTGCCCATGCCGCGTCGTGCGGTGGCGCCTGCTGGAAGTAGCGCACCAGCGCAGCGCGCTTGTCGCCGGTAGCGGTGCTGCGGTCGAGTTCGCTGTAGAGCGCGGCGAAGCGTTTCATTCTTCGTCCCCGTAGCCGGTGGCGAACGCTTCGGCGGCGACACCGCGCTCGCGCAGGAACCGGATCAGCGCATCGGTATTGCCGTGGGTGGCGATGACGCGGCGGGCACCGGTCTCGGCGATGGTGCGCAGCAGGTCGGGCCAGTCAGCATGATCGGAGACGACGAAGCCACGGTCGTAGTTACGGCGGCGGCGGTTGCCGCGCACCCGCATCCAGCCGGAGGCAAAGCCCAGCTGCGCACGCTTGAAGCGGCGCATCCACGCGCTGCCCGCGGCCGAGGGCGGGGCAAGAATCAACTTGCCGGCGAACTCGGCACCGCGCGCCTGTTCGCTGACCGGCTCGGTCGCCAGCATCGGAATCCCGGCTTCGCGGTACACCGCCACGCCGGTGGCGATGGCGCCATGCAGCAGTGCAGGCTGGTCATCCAGTGGCAGCAGCTCGGCGAGGATCCGCTGCGCCTTGCCGAGCGCGTAGCACAGCAGCACGGCCGCCTCGCCGCGCGCTTCGCACTCGCGCCGCCAGGCCACGATGTCGGCGGCGACCTGCGAGGTGTCCGGCCAGCGGTAGACCGGCAGGCCGAAGGTCGCTTCGGTGATGAAGGTGTCGCAGGGCACCACCTCGAACGGGTCGCAGCTCGGATCGGGCTGGCGCTTGTAGTCGCCCGAGGCCACCCATACCCGGCCTGCATGGGCGATACGCACCTGGGCCGAGCCGAGCACATGCCCGGCCGAATGCAGCGAGACCTCGGTGTCGCCCAGGGCGAAGCGCTCGCCGTACGCGTGCGCGGTGCAGTCCACATCGCCCAGGCGCCAGCGCAGGATCGGCAGGGTCTGCGTGGTGCAGTGGTAATGGCCCATGCCGTTGCGCGCGTGATCGCCATGGCCGTGTGTGATCACCGCACGCGGCACCGGCCGCCACGGGTCGATGTGGAAATCACCGGCCGGGCAGTACAGCCCCTCGGGCCGGAGCACCACCAGATCGTCGTTGTCGGCATCGGTGTTCATGCCTGCACTGTGCCGCCGCGCTCGTGCAGGAGGTGAGAATCCGCATGAACGGCGGCCTGCAGGGGGATGCGGCAGAATCGGAGCATCTGTCTGCAAGGAGGTCGCCGTGATGACGTCTGCATTGCCCGCGTTCGAAACGCACCAGGTGAGCAACCAGCCGCCACCTTTCGGGGGGCGCAATCTGTGGGCCGACGACGTCGCGCTGGCCGAGGCAGTACAGCGCGAAGGCGGCGCCGCGTTCGCGGGCCAGTTGGCGCGCTATGGCGGTCTCGCCGGCGATGAGCTCTATCGGATCGGCTTCGATGCCAATCGCGATCGCCCGCGTCTGCGCACCCACGATGCACAGGGCCATCGCATCGATACCGTCGAGTTCCATCCGGCATACCACCAGCTGATGACGGCGGCGAAAACGCATGGCGTGGCCGGGCTGTCCTGGCACGATGGTCGCCCCGGCGCGCACGTGGCACGTGCGGCGTTGAGCTACCTGCATCACCAGGCCGAGGCGGGCACCAGTTGCCCGTTGACGATGACCCACGCTGCGGTCGCCGTGTTGCGCCAGGATCCGTCGCTCGCCGCCTGGGCGGACAAGGCGGCAGCGCCTCACTACGACCCGCGTGACGTACCGATTGCCGACAAGGCCGGGATCACCCTGGGCATGGGCATGACCGAGAAGCAGGGCGGTTCGGACGTACGCAGCAACACCACGCGGGCCGAGCCCCAGGCCGATGGCAGCTTTGCGTTGGTGGGCCATAAGTGGTTCTTCTCCGCGCCGATGTCCGATGGCTTCCTGGTGCTGGCGCAGGCGCCGGGCGGCCTGAGCTGTTTCCTCATGCCGCGGCGCCTGGCCGATGGCCACCGCAACGCGTTCCGTCTGATGCGCTTGAAAGACAAGCTTGGCGACTGGTCCAACGCTTCCAGCGAGGTGGAGTTGTGCGGGGCCTGGGCGCAGCGGGTGGGCGAGGAGGGGCGCGGGGTGGCGACCATCATCGGCATGGTCATGATGACGCGGCTGGACTGCATGCTCGGTGCCGCCGCCGAGATGCGCATGGCGCTGGCGCAGGCGCTGCATCACACCCGGCATCGCAGCAGTTTCGGCACGCGGCTGAGCGAGCATCCGCTGATGGCCAACGTACTGGCAGACCTGGCGATCGAATCCGAAGCGGCCACGGTGTTCGCCATGCGCGTGGCACGGGCGGTGGATCAGGCCGGGACGGATCCGCAGCAGGCGGCATTCGCGCGCATCACGACGGCAGTGGGCAAGTACTGGGTGTGCAAGCGCGCGGCCGTGTTCGTCAATGAAGCGCAGGAGTGCCTCGGCGGTGCCGGCTATGTGGAAGAGTCGATGCTGCCACGGCTGTATCGTCAAGCGCCGTTGAATTCCATCTGGGAAGGCAGCGGCAACATCCAGTGCCTGGATGTGCTGCGTGCGCTGTCGCGCGAACCACAGGTGCTGCAGGCGCTGGACGCCGAGCTGGATGCGGTGGCCGGTGTGGATGCGATCTATGACGCCGCCCTGCGGGCGTTGCGCATGCAGCTCGCGGCAACGCCGGAACAAGCACAGGCCCGCCGTATCACCGAACGCCTGGCGCTGGTGTTGCAGGCCGCGGTACTGCTGCGCGCGCAGAGCCCGAACGCATCGGCCTTCATCCGCTCGCGGCTGGGTGCCGAGCATGGGATGGCGTTCGGGACGTTGCCGGCCGACGTGGACTTCGCGGCCGTGCTGAGCCGCGCGCTGCCGTGAACGCGCCCCAATGAAAACGCCCCCTCAGGAGAGGGGGCGTTGGTCACACCCGAAGGCGGCGTGAGGGACGCCGGACTCAGCGCTTGGCTTCGTTGGCGTTCTTCTTGGCATCGTCGGCAACGTCGCGCGCCTTGTCGGCGACCTTCTGCGCGGCATCGGCAGTGGAATCGCTGGCGTGGGCAGCCGCATCCTTGGCGGCGACCTTGGCCTCGCCAGCGGCCTCGGAGGTCGCTGCGGCAGCGCGGTCGAGCGCCTGCTGGGTGTCGGCGGCGGCGCGCTCGGAGGCGGCAGCGGCATCGTCGGCGGCAGTGCGGGTGGCGGCCGCGGCCTTGTCGACCGCTTCGCGCGCGGCGGCATTGGTGCTGTCGGCGGCCTGGGCGGCATCACGGCGGGCCTGTTCGGCCTCCGGGCCCTTGCACGCGGCCAGGCCGAGCAGCAGGGAAGCAGCCAGCAGGGAGGTGGTCAGCGGACGGATCTTCATGTGGCGCTCCAGAACGGCGATGGATGGGAGGCCAGCCTATTCATGCGCCTGTGAAGAACCGGTGCGCGGCAGGACATGCACAACACGCGCCCAAAGAAAAAGCCGCTGGCGAACCAGCGGCTTCTTCAGACTTGCTTGAAGAAAGAAGTTATTACTTCTTGGCTTCTTCAGCAGCGTCCTTGGCCTTCTCGGCGGTGCCTTCGGCAGCCTTGGCAGCGTCAGCAGCCTGGTCGGCAGCAGCGTCGGTGGCAGCGCCAGCAGCCTGGGCAGCGGCATCGGCCGAAGCGTCAGCAGCGGTGGTGGCGGTGTCGGCAGCAGCCTGGGCAGCGTCAGCAGCCGGGGCGCCAGCAGCAGCGGCCTGGTCAGCAGCGGCCTGGGCGTCAGCGGCAGCTTCGTTGGCCGAAGCGGCGGCGTCAGCAGCCTGCTCCTGCTTCGAGCAGGCGGTCAGAGCCAGGCCCAGGGCCATTGCGATCAGCAGCTTGTTGATGCTCATTGTTGTGAATCCTCGTCGTTAGATTAGGCAACGCGCTATTGCGCGCCCGGCAACATGATGACAAGCCACGATTGGCTGTCAAGCGATCGCGCATTCAGTTTTGAGAAATGCGCGTTAAATCAAATCAAATCAATTCGATAGCGATGGCGGTTGCTTCGCCGCCGCCGATGCACAGGGTAGCAATTCCGCGCTTGGCGTCACGCTTGCGCAATGCGTTCACCAGCGTGACCACCAGCCGTGCACCGGAGGCACCGATGGGATGACCCAATGCGCAGGCGCCGCCATTGACATTGACCTTGTCGTGCGGAATGCCCAGCTCGCGGATCGGCGCCATCGCGACCACGGCGAAGGCTTCGTTGATCTCGAACAGATCCACCTGGTCCAGCGTCCAGCCGGTCTTCTCCAGCAGCTTCTGGATCGCACCGATGGGGGCGGTGGTGAACCATTCCGGCGCCTGCGAGTGCGTCGCATGGCCGACGATGCGGGCCAGCGGCTGCAGCCCGCGGGCGGCGGCATCTTCTTCGGACAGCAGCACCACGGCGGCAGCGCCGTCGGAGATGCTCGACGAGCTGGCGGCGGTGACCGTGCCGTCCTTCTTGAACGCCGGGCGCAGGGTCGGGATCTTGGCGATGTCCGAGCGGCTCGGCTGCTCGTCCTGTGCGTATTCGACCTCACCCTTGCGCGTGCTGACCTTCACCGGAACGATTTCACCATCGAAAGCGCCATTGGCCTGGGCGGCCTGCGCACGGCGCACCGATTCGATGGCGAAGGCATCCTGGTCCTCGCGGCTGACCTGGTACTTCTCCACGGTGCACTCGGCGAACTCGCCCATGGCTTTGCCGTCATACGCATTGACCAGACCGTCGTGGGCCATGTGGTCGATCACCTGGAAGTTGCCGAAGCGGTTGCCGGTGCGCGAGTTGGGGATCATGTGCGGGGCGTTGGACATCGACTCCATGCCGCCGGCGACCACGATGCTGGCCGAGCCGGCCTTGATCAGGTCATGCCCCAGCATGATGGCCTTCATGCCCGAGCCGCACACCTTGTTGAGGGTGGTGGCGCCGGTGGAGACCGGAATCCCGGCGGCGATCGCGGCCTGGCGGGCCGGCGCCTGACCGAGGTTGGCCGGCAGCACGCAGCCCATGATCACTTCGGAAACGTCCGCAGCCGGTACTCCGGACTGCTCCAGGGCCGCGGCGATCACGGTGGACCCCAGGGTCGGGGACGGCACGCCGTTGAACTGGCCCAGGAAGGAGCCGATGGCGGTGCGCTTGGCGGCGGCGATGACGATGTTGGACATGTGCAATCTCTTTGGTGCGTGAGCGAAGAGCGGAATGGGAACGCGGGCGTTGGAAGCCGACGCATTTCCCGGCAGACTGCGTGGGGGTCGGTCCAGTATAGAGGGTCGGCATTGACTGCCGGTGTCTGCCCGGGGGCAGGCAGGTGGGGAAGGTCCATTCACAAGGGGAGCAGGGATGAAGCAGGTTGTGATCGGCAGGTCGGCCTTGGCCGCGGCATTGGCGCTGGCACTGAGTGCGTGCGGAGGCGGGGGCAGCAATGTCCGCGGGGACCTGGAGCCGTCGCCTCCCCCGACCACGCCCCCGTCGCCGCCGCCCACCACACCGCCTTCGCCGCCGCCGACCACGGCCCCGCCGCCGCAGCCGTCCATCGATGCGCACCTGAGCATCGTCCAGGCGGGCCCGGCGCAGTCTGCCGGCTGGACCGGGTCCGGCGTGCGCATCGGCGTGGTCGATTCGGGCGTGAACCGCGAGCACCCGGCACTGAACGGGCGGGTGCTGGCCAATTACACCTATGTCGATCCCCGCGTGAACAATGTCAATGTGGATGACGTGGTCGGTCACGGCACCGTGGTGGCCCAGCTGGCGGCCGGCGCCAGGGTCGGCAGCTGGCCGGGTGGTGTGGCCAGCGAAGCGCAGATCGTCTCGGCGCGCATCATTGCTGACAAGCGCCCCGTCGATGACGGTTCGGGCAGTGGCAACGAGATCACCGGTGCAGTCGGTCTGGACGGTGTGCATCAGGATCTGATCGCCGCCGGCGTCAAGATCATGAACAACTCGTGGGGCGGCCTGTACTGGACCAACCCCTCCGCCACCGCGCCGATCGCCCAGGAATACCGCCCCTTCATCCTCAGCAACGGCGGCCTGGTGGTGTTCGCCACCGGCAACGAGAGCAAGCCCAATCCGTCCAGCATGGCGGCGCTGCCCAGCCAGGTCGGCCCGGGCGGCAGCCTGCCCGCTGCGGATCTGGAACGCGGCTGGCTGAGCGTGACCGCAGTGGACACCGCCGACCCGAGCAAGCTGGCTTCGTATGCCAACGCCTGTGGCGTGGCGGCACGCTATTGCCTGGCC
Source organism: Stenotrophomonas sp. TWI809 (assembly GCF_039673205.1). Lineage (NCBI taxonomy): Bacteria > Pseudomonadati > Pseudomonadota > Gammaproteobacteria > Lysobacterales > Lysobacteraceae > Stenotrophomonas > Stenotrophomonas sp. TWI809. The sequence goes on from NZ_JBDJLE010000008.1 coordinate 70,538, forward strand.
GCCCCGGGCACGGTGGCCTACGTCGATCCCGCCAGCAAAGGGGGCACGCCAACGTACTTTTACGGTTCGGGCACGTCCTACGCGGCGCCGCTGGTCTCCGGCGCGGCCGCCCTGGTGTGGCAGAAGTACCCGTATTTCACCAATGATCTGGTGCGCCAGACGCTGCTCGGCACGGCCACCGATCTCGGTGCGGCCGGCGTGGACAGAACGTTCGGCTATGGCCTGCTCAACATCGCCAAGGCGATCAACGGTCCGGCCAGGCTGGACTGGGGCGATACGACGGTCAATGTCAGCACGCCGGGGCTGAATTCGGTATGGAGCAACGACATCAGCGGCAGCGGCGGACTGACCAAGCAGGGTACGGGTGCGTTGACCCTGGCCGGCGCCAATACCTACACCGGTGACACGTTCATCGAGCGCGGCACCCTCGCGCTGCGCGGCGGTGCGTCGCTGCGTTCCAACGTGCTCATCGTGCCGCAGGCCGGTGACCCCAACGGCGCGGCGCTGCAGTTCATGAACGGCACCACGCGGGTGAGTGGCAACGTGGACAACGGCGCCAGCGTGATGCTGCGCAGCGACAACATCGATGCGGTCATCGAAGGCAACTACATCCAGCGTGCCGGCGCGCAACTGGTCGTCGCACTGGGGGCCAACCCGCTCATGGTGAACGGCACCGCCACGCTGGCCGGCACGGTCCGTGTGGACAGCATCATCGCCGGTTACGTGCCCCGTGACGGACGCACGCAGCCACTGCTGCACGCCGATGGTGGGGTGGCCGGCACGTTCGCCAGCGTCACCAACGGACTGGCACCCGGCAGCCTGCTCCAGGCCAGCCTGCTGCACGCCAACAACGACGTCACCATGGTCATCGACCGCATCAGCGTCACAAGCGCCAGCCTCCAGGCTGGCCTGGGCGGCACGGCGCTGGCCTCGGCAGCGCGGGTCGAATCCGCGTTTGAAGTGCTGGATCGCAACGGTGCGGCACTGGACGGGTTTGCCGACGGGGCCGGGAAGCTGCAGCAGGTGGATGGCGCCAGCGCCTTGCAGGCCAGCCTGGACAGCCTCTCCGGCAAGGCGCATGCCCTGGCCACGGCAGCGACCTTCGACAGCATCGACATGAACCGACGTGCGCTGTCGGCACGGCTCGGTGAGGTGCAGGCCGTGCCACGCCTGCGCGGTGCCTGGCAGAGCACGCTGGGCGAGGCGGGCCAAGGCAGTTTCGCCGGCAACGGCGTGGCGACCCGCGGCTGGATGATGGGCCAGGACATGGCGTTGGGCAGCCACGGCATGCTCGGTGTCGCGTTCGGTGAAACGCGCAGCTACGGCAGCCGCGAGTGGGGCAGTGACCGCGGCCGCGACCGTCAGTCGCAGGCGCAGGTGTATGCCGGCTGGGGCACCGGCCGCGCCTATGCGATGGGCCAGATCGGCGCGGGCCAGTTCACCCGTGAGATCGATCGCCAGTTGCTGCTCGGTGCGGGGCAGTACGGCGTCAATGCGCGCTATGGCGGCAGCTTCAGCGCGGCCAGCGTGGAGTCGGGCTACCGTTTCGGCAGTGCCACCGCCTCGCTGACGCCTTACCTGGGCGCCGAGTACGCCCGGGTGGACAGCGATGGTTTCAGTGAAACAGGCGGCATGGGTTTCGGTCTGCGCGCGCGCGATGCCGTGAGTACGCGCAGCCAGGCGTTGGCCGGCCTGCGCGCCGAGCGGCGCTGGGGCGGCTGGTCGCTGCGCGGCTATGCCGAATGGCAGCAGCATCTGTCCAGCGACGGCCTTTCGCTGGATGCCAGCTTCGTCGGTGTCGAGGCCTGGGCGCCGGTGGCCGGGGTGCAGCCGGCCCGCTCGGGCGGGTTGTTCGGGCTTTCGCTGGAGTCATGGTTGAGCCGCAACAGCCGCCTGGCATTCGGGTACGACCAGCGCTTTGGGCCACGCGGCGATCTGCGCCAGGCGCAGCTGCGGTATTCGGCTGGGTTCTAGACGCGGGCCTGGCCGCGACGCACGAAAAAAGAGGGCGCGATCGATGATCGCGCCCTCTTCGTTTGTCAGCGCAACGGCTCAGTTGCCGCGCAGGCTGCCCCGGCGCGGCGTGCTGCGGCCCAGCGGCATCTTCAGTTTGCCGATCGACAGGATGCGCGATTCGGCGATCTGGTCGGCGGCGCGCTGCGGGGCGATGCCCTCGCTCTGCGACAGCGCGAAGATGCGGCCGAGGTTGTGGTAGATGCTGCGGATCAGGCGCATCGCGCGCTCACGGTTGTAGCCGTCGATCTCCAGCGAGACGTTCATGACGCCACCGGCGTTGACCGCGTAATCCGGTGCGTAGAGGATGCCGCGCGCGTGCAGTTCATCGCCGACCTCCAGGCTGGAGAGCTGGTTGTTGGCGGTACCACAGACGATCTTGCACTTCAGGCGCGGCAGCGTGTCTGGATTGATCGCGCCTTCCAGCGCGCAGGGCGCGAAGATGTCGGCGTTGACGTCGTAGATGTCTTCCGGCTTGACCGCCTCTGCACCGTATTCGGTGACAGCGCGATCCACGCGCGTGCTGTCCAGGTCGCTGACGTACAGCTTGGCGCCACGATCGCGCAGCAGCTTCACCAGCTCCATGCCGATATGGCCCAGGCCCTGCACCGCGATGCTGGCCTTGCCCACTTCCTCATTGCCCAGCTTGTGCTGCATCGACGCCATCAGCGCCTGCAGCGCGCCGTATGCGGTGAACGGTGCCGGGTCACCGGAGCCGCCATGCACCTGGTGGACGCCGGTGACGTACTCGCTCTCCAGGTAGATGTTCTCCATATCGTTGACATCGGTGCCGACGTCCTCGGCGGTGATGTAGCGGCCACCCAGCGAATCGACATAGCGGCCGAAGGCGCGGAACAGCACTTCGGTCTTGTCGCGCTTCGGGTCGCCGATGATCACCGCCTTGCCACCACCCACGTTGAGGCCGGCCAGGGCGTTCTTGTAGGTCATGGTGCGGCTCAGGCGCAGCGCATCGGCCAGGGCCTCGTCGGTACTGGCGTAGGGACGCATGCGCACACCGCCCAAGGCCGGGCCGAGGGTGGTGTTGTGGATGGCGATGATCGCCCTCAGACCGGCGTCGCGGCTGTGGCAGAACACCACTTGTTCGTGACCGGTGGTTTCGAGGGTTTCAAATAACATGGTGGCTCCGATGGTGCGAACGGTGGCGAACAGCGGCGAACGCGCCAGCAAAAGGTGGGTTGTAAAACAAAAAAAGCGACGTCGTCGGGTCTCGGACGGGTCGCGCGGCGCCATTCTAGTGCATTCCGACGGACGGTGTTGTCAGGGGTCTTGCGCCCCACGGCCATTAAAGTTGCTGAAGCGCAGGCCGATGCCGTGGCAACGGTGTGGATGGCCGGTCATCGCAGGAAGGATCACGTGGGCGCAGTCGCAACAAGGCAAGTGCGGGACCCGGCGCGTCCAGGGCCATGGGCATGATCGGCGCTGTGGTTGTCGGCGCCGCCGTGCTGGCGCTGCTTGGCATGGCCGCTGTGCTCCGTCACCGGCGTGCCGTGGTGGCGCCGTCTATGGCCCGTGGCACCGCCACGCACGGGCGAGCCGCGGCGTTGCCGGTTGCCCCGGTAGCGCCGGGTACCGATCCGGTGGGAGTGCTGCAGGCCGGGCTGCATACCCTGGCACTGGTGCCGCGCAGTGGCGATGCCGCCGACGCCGCGGCCCCGCGCACCGTTGAACTGCGTGATGCCGTCACCGCCTCGCTGCTGGCGCGGGACTGGTCGGCCAAACACCTGCCCCGCCGCCCGCAGCTGCTGCCGCAGCTGATCCAGACCGTCAACGACAGCGACGCCTCGGCGCGCGCCATGGCCGGGATCATCGGCCAGGACCCGGTGTTGACCGGCAATCTGCTGCGCATCGCCAACAGCCCGGTCTACCGGGTGCAGGCGCGCCCGGTGGAGACCCTGCAGCGTGCGGTCACCCTGGTCGGTACCGATGGCATCCGCCAGATCATCAGCGCGGTGCTGGTGCAGCCGGTGATGCAGCTGCAGTGCGATGCCTTTCCCCAGTTCAGTGCGGTGATCTGGGAGCATGCGCTGCTGGCCTCGCGTGCTGCCGCCGACCACGCACGCACGGTGACCCATGAAGATGGCTTCGCCGCGCAGTGGCTGGGCCTGACCCAGGGCCTGGGCGCGGCGCTGGTGATGCGCCATCTGCTCGATGCCTGCACGCAACAGGCGCTCGCCGCCCCGCCGCGCGCGCTGGCGGCGGATCTTCTCGACAGTTGGACCCTGCCGGTGGCCAGCCGCATCGCCGCGGCATGGGAGCTGCCCAAGGCCGTGCACGATGCCTTGATCCGCCAGAGTGGCAGTGGGCTGGCGGCCAGCCTGCGCTTTGCCCGTGCGGCGGCGGCGGCCAGCCTGCTGTGCCGCCATGGCCAGATCGGTCAGGTCCAGGCCCTGGCGTTGCTGGAGCAACTGGACGACACACCGCCGCACGCACTGCAGTGGATCTGGCGGCGCGTGCACGGGCGCGCCGTGGAAACGCTGGAGGGCGAAGAGGCCGAGCGCGACGTGGCCCAGGCCGGCTGAGCTAGAGCTGCGACTCCAGCGGCAGCCAGCTGATCGCGCGTGCGCTGGCCCGCAGCCAGAACCCGGTGTCCGGTTCGGTATACAGCCAGTGCGGCGGCTGCGCATCGCGCTCCAGCCACCGCACGTCGCCGTCCGGTCCCAGGGCCACCCAGTAGCTCTGGCGTGGGCTGGCCAGGCGCAGGTACTCCTCGCGCAGCTGCGCGGCGAGCACCGGATCGTTGAACAGCACGCCCATCTCGGTGTTCAGATACGCCGAGCGCGGGTCCAGATTGAATGAGCCGACGAAGCCGCGCTGGTCGTCGATCATGAACGCCTTGGTGTGCAGGCTGGCGCCACTGCTGCCGAACAGACCGCCGCCATCGACGTTGCCGCGCGATTTGAGCTCGTACAGCTGCACGCCACTGCGCAGCAACGGTGCCCGGTAGTGCATGTAACCGCTGTGCACGGCGGCCACATCATTGGCAGCCAGGGAGTTGGTGATGACCGCGACCTGGGCCCCGCGCGCGACCATCGCGCCCAAGCCCTCGGTGCCGTCCTCGCCAGGAACGAAGTAGGGCGAGATCAGCAAGGCTTTGTGCTGTGCGCTCTCCAGCTCCTGCACCAGGCGCGTCACCAGCCAGTCGGCCTGATCGTCGCGGCGGTGCTTCATCGGCGGGTCCGAGGCGATCTCCACGTGGTGTGACCAGTGCAGATCCAGCGCATCGCGGTAATACGATTTCGCCGCCTGCGAGCGCGCCACGCGTTCGAGATAGGGCTTGGCACTGTCCAGGCGCGCTTCGTGCTCGCTTTCGCGGATCAGCAGGCGCAGCTGCGGTTCGGTGTAGAACGCCAGCGCACGGATCGGCACAGCGGTATCGCTGTTCCAGTAATCGTCGAAGATCGTGTTGGCCTGCTGCACCGCTTCGCCGGCGACCAGCAGGTCCAGGTCGCGGAAGTTCACATCCGGGCGTGCGCTGAAATACTCCTCGCCGATGTTGCGGCCACCGACGATCGCCACGCGCCCGTCGGCGATCCATGACTTGTTGTGCATCCGGTGGTTGACGCTGAAAACGCGCTGCACCATCTCGACCAGCCGCCAGAGTCCGTTGCGGTTGCGGAACGGGTTGTACAGGCGGATCTCGATGTTGGGGTGCGCATCGAGCGCCATCATCAGCGCGTCCTTGTCCTGCGCGTTCATGTCATCGAGCAGGATGCGTACCCGCACGCCGCGCTCGGCCGCGCGGTACAGCTCGTTGGCCATGAGATGGCCGATGAGGTCGTCGTGCCAGATGTAGTACTGCAGGTCCAGGCTGCGCCCGGCGTGCTGGGTGATCACCGCGCGTGCGGCGTACGCGTCCAGCCCGTCGGACAGGAAGGCCACACCGGTCTGGCCGGGGTGCTCGGCCTGCAGGCGGACCAGCTCGCGATCGATCGGGGTCTGGTCGGCCTGGGTGGGCAGCACCGTCGAACGCTCGCCCACGGCCTGCGGGGTGAGGTGGTCGGCCAGCAGCAGGCCGCTGAGGACCAGCAGGATCAGCAGGGCGACAACGATCCCCAGCCAGCGCAGCAGCCGGCGCCAGAACGGTTTTTTCTCGGTCATGCCCCGATCGTAAGCGGCCGGGGCGTGCAGGGCGAGTGCTGGCGCGGTTTAGAAACGCTCGTCCGGTGCCAGGTAACGCCACTGGCCCGGGACCAGCTTGCCCATCGCCACGCGGCCGATGCGCAGGCGGCGGATGCTGATGACCTCCAGCCCGACCTGGGCGCACATGTCGCGCAGCTGGCCCGGATGCACCGGCTTGATCGCAAAGCGCAGGCGGGTTTCGTTCTGCCAGCTCACCTTGCACGGTGGCAACGGCCAGCTGCGGAAGCTCAGGCCGTGCGCGAGGCGCTTCATGCCGTAGGGCGCCAGCTCGCCACTGACTTCCACCAGGTATTCCTGCTCCAGCGTTGCGCCGCGATCCTTCAGGTGCGAGATCACGCGCCCGTCCTGGCTGACCACCACCAGGCCGCTTTCGTCGTCGGACAGCGGCATCACCAGCTGCAGGGCGTGGAAATGCCGCTGCAGCAGGGTCACCCCGGTGGCGTCGAGTTCACTGCGGCTTTCCGGGGTCACCAGGGCGCACAGTTCGTCCGAGCGCATGCCGGCCGGCTTGTGCAGCAGCATGCTCACGGTCTCGGTGCGGGTCGCCTCGGCGTTCTCGCGCAGCACGATGTCCTCGTCGGTGACCATCGTCTGCGGCTGTTCGACCACCTGGCCGTTGACGGTCACCCAGCCGCCCTCGATGTAGCGCTGGGCGTCGCCACGGGAGCAGCCGATCAGGCTGGTCAGGCGTTTGTCGAGTCGGATCGGGTCGGTCATGGGGCAGGCAACATAAAACGGGAAACGGGCGGGGAGTGTACTGGCTGGGGCCCGGCGCTGCGCGATGAGGGCCGCTGCGGCTCAGGCCGGCGTGCGTTCCAGGTGGGTCAGGTACAGGCGCAGATCGAACTCCAGCTGGTGATAGTCCGCTTCCATGTGGGTACACAGCTGGTAGAAGGCCTTGTTGTGGTCCGATTCCTTCAGATGGGCCAGTTCGTGCACCACGATCATCTTCAGGAACGGCGCCGGTGCCTCGCGGAACACCGTGGCGATGCGGATCTCGCGGCTGGCCTTGAGCCGGCTGCCCTGCACCCGCGAGACCGTGGTGTGGGTGCCCAGCGCGTGCTTGAGCACCTGCAGCCTGCTGTCGTAGATCACCTTGGACAGCGGCGCGGACTGGCGCAGGTAGCGCTCTTTCAGGCCCTGGGTGTAATCGTAGAGCTGGCGGTCGTTGCGGACCGTATGCAGTTCGGCATAGCGCTGCTCCAGCCACGGCCCCAGCCGGTCGCCCGCGATCAGCTCGCGCACCTGCTGCTGCAGGGCGTCGGGATAGCCGGCGAGGTACTTCAGGGCGGTCATCGGGCGGTTGGGGCGGGACGGGCAGACCAGTATGATGGCCTCCGGAATCCCGCAACAACAGATGCTAGGCGTATGGCGAAGGCAAATCCCCTGCAGGAGCAGCTGCTCAAGGCTGGGCTGGTCAAGAAATCCCAGGTCTCCCAGGCCGCCCGTGAACAGGTGAAAGCCCGTCACGGCAAGGCCCCGGCCGCGCCCAGCGAAAGCCAGCGCGAGGCCGAGCGCCTGCGCGCGGAAAAGGCCGAGCGCGATCGCGCGCTGGAAGCCGAGCGCAAAGCCAAGGCCCACGCCCAGGAACTGCAGGCCCAGGTCCGCCAGATCGTCGAGGCACACAAGGTCAAGCGTGAAGGCGAGAGCGAGTACCGCTTCAACGATGGCACGCTGATCCGCACCCTGCTGGTCAACAACGTGCTGCGCCGCCAGCTGGCCTCGGGCAGCCTGGTGATCGTGCGCCATGGCGACGGCTTCGAACTGCTGCCGCGGGCGGCGGCCGAGAAGGTCCGCGAGCGCGATGCCAGCGTGATCGTGCTCGACAACAGCCAGCCCGGCAGCGAGCCCAGCACCGGCAACGCCGAGGACGATGCGTACTACGCCCAGTTCCAGGTGCCGGACGACCTGGTCTGGTAAGCCCCGTCTGAAGCGTTCACCCGGCGCCGCGGGCGTTCAGCCCCACGTCGGCTCGGCGTCGTGGGCCGGGTCTATGCTGGTGGCCTGACACCGGCATGGGAGACACATCATGGCGACAGGTTGGGCAGGCGACGGCGCCGTCCAGGATCAGATCGACGCCACCGTCGATGAGGCCATCCAGCGGGCCCGCGCACAGTTGCGCGACGGCCCCGGATTGACCCACTGCGAGCACTGCGACGCGCCCATTCCCGAGGCGCGGCGGAAGGCCGTGCCCGGCGTACGACTATGCGTGCGCTGCCAGGAAGAAGAGGACGCCGCCCAGCAGGAGGGCAGCGGCTACAACCGCCGCGGCAGCAAGGACAGCCAGCTGCGCTAGGTATCGATCCCGCAGCGGGCATTGCCTGGCCGACGGCGGCGGGACTCAGCCGTCCCCTTGAATCCCGCCCGGCGCCTGCGAAGGATCGCGCCAACGGCGCACGGTGCGTTGGAAAAACATGTTGTTGGGCATCTGCAGGACCGTGCCTTCATGCCCACTGCCGGTTTCCTGCAACGTGGTGTAGATCAGATTGATGTCGATCACGCGGCCCTTGAGTCCAGGCTTCTCACCGTTTTCCAGCAGCTCGATGTAATCGTGCAGGCGGAACGGCCGCGTGGTGAAGATCAGCAGCGTGCAGAAGATGTTGGACAGCACGCTCCACGCGGCGAAGAACGCCACCGCGCCGACCGCGGCGAACCCGGTGAAGGCGGTCCACAGCACCGTTGCCGAGACGCCCACGATGTTGAGCACGATCAGCAGCACGGTGAAATACACCAGGAAGGTGAACACCCGACGTGCGCCCATGATCATTTCCGGCGGGAGTGTGTAGTGCTCACCGACGCGGCGGATCAGCCGCCGGGCAACCAGCCGCAGCAGCCAGGCCACCAGCAGGGTCACCAGAATCTGCAGGGCAGGGACCCCGTAGTGCAGCCATTCGTGGGTCCAGGCGGGCAGATGGTCTTTCATGGGGGCGGAATTCCTTTGCAGCGATAGTGCCGATCCCGCCATGGTAATGCCGATGCGCCTCGCCGCATCGTGGTGTGCGCTTACGGCCGCGGGCTGCCGTACACATCGAACGCAGCGATCATCGCCGAGGCGCACAGCGGCGCGTTCTGCGCGTACTGCAGGCAGACATCCGGCGCTTCGGGCGCCAGCGTGAGCCGGATCTGCAGCGGACTCCACGGCAGCGTGCAGCCGGTGGCCAGTGAGAGCAGCACGGCCAGGCAACTGGATGACATGGGGATACTCCTTGGCGGGCGCCGGTAGTGACAGAGGATTGGATGCCGCGTCGGCCAGGAAGGTTTAAAGACCGCAGAAATAATCCGCCTTGCCGCACGCGTGCCACACGCGAGTCCCGTAGCGGCCGGTAGGCCCCTGGGCAAAATCAAGGAGGAGGTCGTCGCCTTCAGGCGGCGGCCGGGGGACATTTGCCGAGGGCCCGCCGGTTGCTACGGGGCCCTCACGCTCGCGGCAGCCCCAAGCGGAGGCACCTGAAAAGAAAGTCAGAACGGGCTTAAACCTTTTCCATGCCCCCCGCATCCAACGGATATGCTCGACACGACCATGCCCGCCTCCAGCGCCACGAACCAGGCCGATGCCGCCGACGACCACGCCCTGGTGCGTGCCGCAGCCGCCGGTGACGTGACCGCGTACGAACGCATCTACCGACGGCATGCGCCGCGTGTGTACGCCGTGCTGTGGCGGCTGTGCGGCGGCCACGCGGCCCGCGCCGAGGATGCCCTGCAGGAGGCCTTCCTGCAGGCATGGCGCGCCCTGCCGGGCTTCCGTTTCGAAAGCAGCCTGGGCACCTGGCTGCACCGCCTGGGCGTGAATGCAGCGCTGATGGAACTGCGCGCCAACGCCACCGGCGATGCACGCGATGCCGGTGAGGAAGGCTGGGAGTCGCTGGCGATGCTGCCCGCCCAGGACCGCTGCGCGGGCACCTCGATGGACCTGGAGCGCGCGCTGGAAACACTGCCGCCACGGGCCCGCGCGGTCCTGGTCCTGCATGACATCGAAGGGTGGAAACACCAGGAAATCGCCGACCAGCTGCAGATGGCCGTTGGCAGTTCCAAAGCACAGCTGCACCGAGCGCGCGGCCTGCTGCGTGCACGCTTAGGAGAAACCGCATGAACCCCCATGATTCCGAACACGACGAACTGACTGCACGCCTGCGTGCCTTGCCTGCCGAGCGCGTTCCGCCGGCACGGGTCTGGCAGGGCATCGCCGCACATTTGCCGGCCCAGGCCCACGCCCCGGCGGTTGCCGTGGCAACGCTGCCGACACGCCGCCGGCGGGAGCGCTGGCCGCTGCGCATCGGGCTCGGCCTGGCCGCCGCACTGGCGCTGCTGATGGTGGTGCCCACGCCGGTTCCGCATACGCCGGCACCGTCGCTGCTGCAGCGCCAGGCCGATGCGATGGCCGGCGAATACCAGCAGGCGATTGCGGCCTTGCCCAGTGCCGATGTCACCGATGCGTGGCGCCCGGCCCTGCATGAACTCGATGCCAGCGCGGACAACATCCGCGCGGCCATCGCTGAAAATCCCCGCTCGCGCTATCTGCTCGGGCAACTGCAGCGTACCTATGCGCTGCGGCTGGAACTCACCCAGCAGGCGGTGCTGTCCGCCGGCCTGCCCACTTGAAGGAGAACCCCATGCGCATTCCTCTGTCCCTGATCGCCGCCCTGGCCCTGTGCCTGCCGCTCGTCGCCCACGCCGCCACCAACGTCAATGAGCGCCACCCACTGGGTGCCGGCGGCCGCGTGGAAATCAGCAACATCGCCGGCAAGGTCACCGTGCGCGGCTGGGACCGCAACGACGTGGCATTGACCGGTTCGATGGCCGATGGGCTCACCCTCAAGCAGGACAAGAGCAGCAACCGTGTGCGCTGGGAAGTGGAGTACCCGCGCGGCCGCAGCAATGGCGGGGCGACCCTGGAACTGCGCGTGCCGCGTTCGGTGGAAGTGCAGCTGGGCACCGTCAGCGCCGACATCGACGTGGCCGATATCGACGTGCGCCGCCTGCAGGCCAACAGTGTCAGCGGCAGCATCACCGCGGCCGGGCGCAGTGGCGAGACCACGTTGAACACGGTCAGTGGTGGCATCCGCTCGCAGCTGCAGACCGCACGCCTGGATGCGCGCACGGTCAGTGGCCAGTTGCTGGCCGGCGGGGGAGCGTCAGGGGAAGTAGCGGCCGAATCGGTCTCCGGCCGGGTCAACGTCAATGCCGGGCGGATCCAGCGGCTGGCGGTGGAAACCGTCTCGGGCAGCCTGGATGTGAGCGCGACCGGCATGGCGCCGGGCGGCAAGGTGACGATGCAGACGGTCAGCGGTTCGGTCGCGCTGAAGCTGCCGGCCAATGTCTCGGCGCAGTTGAACGTCAAAACGTTCAGTGGTGGGATCCAGTCCGACGCCGGGCAGGTGGAGAAGCCGCGCTACGGCCCGGGCCGCAGCCTGGATGCGCGTCTGGGGTCGGGCGATGGGGATATTTCGATCAACGCCCATTCCGGGAGCGTGCGGGTCAGCCTGGGCCGCTGAGTGCGGCCACCGCACCGGCCAATGCCGGTGCGGTCGGCAGCAACGTCAGCCGGCTTTCTTCAGCGCCAGGGTATTGCCCAGCACTTCGATCTTGCCGCCACCTTTACGGAAAGCAGCCAGATCCGCAGCGATGCTCTGGCTGCTGACGGCGGAGTTGGACCCTTGCTTGCGGTCGACGCGAACGGTGTTGCTTGCCTTGGGGGAGGTCTTTGGCGTACGAGCCATGGATGCTCCTGCTATGGATGAAGCGTGGAAGAAAACGTCGACAGATCCTGCTGTTGTCGACGGTAGTCCTGCCGCACGAGGCGGCAATCATCGCCGCCCATGTCGAACTGGCGGCAGATCGCGGGTCGCTGCGAGTAGATCGTGCAGCGCAGGTGATACGGGTCGATCGCAGCGCACCAGCCTTCTTCGTTGCGTGCCATCACCGTGCCGCCACGCGCATCGGTATCCAGCAGGTAGCCGGGCACGTTGTCGTCAGGCATGACGGTGACGGTGAGCCGACAGCACACCGCGTCGCAACGACGGCAATCGATGGGGTCGGGCTCGGACGATGTAAGAAGTGCAGCCAGGCGTTCGCCCAATCTGAGTGTCTCTTGGCGGCTCGGGGTGCAGCAGGCTGTGAACGAGCCGGATCACAGCGATGAGCGATACCGGCACCGCGGACAGGTCCGGACGGTGGCAGCATCGAAGAGGACGGTGGCCTGGGAGGCCAGGAAGATCGTGCTGGTTGCGTCAAGCGCATTGCGCTTTGAAGCCGAAAGATGATAGCGCTTTCGGCGTAACGTTTTGTTAATAAGGGCGTTCACACCTCTTCAGGCCTTGTGGGACAAGGCCTGGCGTTGCCGGTGGATCAGTTGGCGGCGGCCAGTGCCAGCCCGTGGACCACACCGAACGACGGATTTCCGCGGACCAGGGTCGAGCCCGGGAAGGCGTTGGCCACGGCCTGCTGCAGGTAGCCGGCGCGCGACATGCCACCGGTCAGGAACACCGCTGCCGGGTCGTGGCCGATGTCGCTGCGCACCTGCTCCAGCAGGGCGGTCAGCTCGCCCAGATACCCGCCGGCGGCGGTTTCCAGCCGCGAGGCATCGATCTGCATCTGCAGGCCGCGTTCGATGAAATCCAGCGCGCTGTCGTGGCTGGCCACGCTGCTCAGGGCGATCTTGCAGCGCTCGACTTCACGGTACAGGCGCGCGGTATTGCCGGTGTCCTGCAGCGCGGTCAGGCGCGGCCCGAACGGCGCGTCCACATCGCGGTAGGTGTGCTGGCGGAAATCACGCTGGCGGGTCATGTCCTGCACCATCGCCGCTTCCACGTAGTGGTGCGCCGGCACGCGGGTGATGCCGCGGCCGAACAGCGGCATGTAGCCGCCCAGGCTCAAGGCCAGATCGATATCGGTACCGCCCCGGGCGATACCCCAGGCACGGTGGATGGTCGGGGCCTGGCCGCCGCCTACGCGCGCATGGGCAACGTCGGTGGTACCACCGCCGATATCCACCACCACCGCGTCGTGCTCCTGCGGGCTCTCGGCGTGGTAATGCATCGCGGCGGCCGCCGGCTCTTCGAGGAAATCGATGCTGTCGAAGCCGGCTGCGATCGCCGCGCCGTGCAGGATCTCCAGCGCCTGCGCGTTGCCGGCCTCGCCGATCGAGCTGCGGAACTGGACCGGGCGGCCCAGCGTGGCGGTGCGGATCGGCGTGTCCAGCTGGCGCGAGGCGGTCAGGCGGATGTGCTCGAGGATGTGCGTGGCGATGCCGGCAATCGTCTGGCGCGCACGCGGGTGCAGGTTGTAGCCGAGCATCGACTTGGGGCTCTGCACCAGGTTGCCTTCGTTCTCTTCGAAGTAGGCCTCCAGCGCGTCATCGCCATAGACCGCGTTCTGCAGCAGGGTGGTGGAGCTGAGCGGGGCGCGCATCTGCTCTTCCATCCACTGCCGGCGCACCACGCGCAGGGCCTCGCGGCGCAGCGCATCGGGGGTGCGTTCCTGGCCGGCGGCGCGGGCATCGCGCGCGGCCGCGTCGACCAGCCGGGCCAGGTCGTGCTCCAGCGCCGGGGTCAGTTCGAAGTCGTTCGGGTCGCGCATCACCTCGGGGAAATACACCGTGGTGCGGAACTGTTCGGCCTGGCCGAACTGGATCGGCACGACCTTGCCGTCGATCACCACGGCGGCGGCGGAGTTGCTGGTGCCAAAGTCGATGCCGAGTTTCATGCGGGGGGCCGGGCCGGTGGTCAGGGGGCGCGCACTTTGCGGCAACGGGACCGCCGACGCAAGGGCAGCCGGTAACGGGCGGTTACACTAGCGGCCGTTTCGTAACCGAAGAGCTGTCGATGTCCGCCATTCCCGCCTGCCCGCAGTGCACCCTGGAAAACACCTATGCCGATGGCGCGCTGTTCATCTGCGCGGATTGCGGCCACGAGTGGGCGGCCGGTGACGGTGGCGGCGAGGCCCTGGTGGTACGCGACAGCAACGGCAACGTGCTGGCCGCCGGCGACACCGTGACGGTGATCAAGGACCTGAAAGTGAAGGGCTCCTCGATTCCCCTCAAGCAGGGCACCGTGATCCGCAATATCCGCCTGGTCGAGGACGATGCCGAGCACATCGAAGGCAACTCGGAAAAGATCAAGGGCCTGGTCCTGAAGACCTGCTTCCTCAAGAAGGCCTGAGCCGGCTCAGTTGGCGTTGGTGCCGCGCTGGCGCCAGCGCTGCAGGCTGTCCAGCTTGGCCTGGTAGCGGGATCTGAGGGCGTCGCCGTTTTCGCCGGCCAGATCCCGCGCGCGCTGCATTTCGATCGAGGCCCGGCGCGCATCGCCGGCCAGGAAGTAGCTCCGGGCCAGCGCGAAGTGGAAGGGATGGGCGGTCTCGTAGAGACGCACGGCCCGGCGGTAGAAACGCACCGCCGCGGCGTAGTCCCGGCGCTGCTCGGCCTGGGCGCCGAACATGTACTGGGCGAAGGGATCGTTGCGTTGTACGCGCGCCAGCCGGCTGGCCAGCAGGCCGGCCTGGTGGGTGTCGCCCATGCGCCGGTACAGCGCGCTGGCATTGCTCAGGCTGGCGCCATGCCGGGGTTGCAGGCGCAGGGCGGTTTCATAGTCCTTGCGGGCCTGGTCCAGCGCGCCGATGCGCGCGTCCAGAACGCCCAGGTTGTTCCAGGCGGCCACGAAGTCCGGCGCCATGCCCAGCGCGGCCCGGAAGTAGGCGCGGGCGCCCCCGGTATCGCCGGTGGCCATGTGGTCGGCGCCGCGGTTGTTGTAGAAGTGCGCCAGCGTGCGTTGCCGGGTGATGCGCTGCGGGCCGAGGGGGTCGTACAGCACGCTGTGGTCCAGATCGACCGTGCCGCTGCGCCCGTCCAGCACGATGCCCGCATTGACGTGGCCCACGCTGTAGATCACCCCGGAGGCCTGGTACCAGCTCACCACCTGCGCCACTTCCTGGACATGCGCATCGATGCCGGCGAGGTTGGCCAGCGTGACGAACAGCAGGGTGAAGGACAGGCAGTTGGCGCGCCGCGTCTGCCACGTTTCCGTGATGGTGTGGGTCGCGTCGGGGTCGTAGGCCAGGTGCAGCCCGTGTTCGTCGAAGATCATCTCGACCAGCCGCTGCAGGCGGCGCTCGCGCGAGTAGCCCGGGTCGATGACCCGTTCGTGCAGCAGGGCGAGCAGCGGGGCGGGCACCTCCAGGATCTGCGCCGGCGTGGGCAGTGCGGTGGCGCTTGGCGCAGCTGCGGCCGGCGGCGCCGTGTCGGCCGCCCAGGCCGGCGCGGCGGCCACGGCCATCCACGCGATCAGGAAAAGTCTGCATGCGGTCATCGCCGTCACCTCGCGAGGCGTTGGGGTCCGTCCGGTCCAGTCTAGGCGGGTCGTCGGGCGCTGGCATGCCGTTCATCGGCGGATAGCGCCATCCACAGGGGATGTGGATCAGCGGTCGACAAACATGTGGATAACCGGGCGCACCCACTGCGCGGCAACGGTTCTGTGAGGGTGGTCAAAAAACCACCGCCCGGCTTGCCAGCGTCGCTGCGACGGCCAATCATGCGTGCATGCACGTCGAACCGATTCCGCTGCCCGCCGGGCAGCTTGCCGAGCTGGAAACCGCCTACGCCGTGCCGCCGCGGGCGTATCACAACTGGTCGCACGTGCAGGCCGTCCTGCAGCACTGCCGCACGGTCGCCGAGGCTGGCCCGGGCTGGCTCCGGCCGCGTGAGGTGCAGTTGGCCGCGCTCTATCACGACGCCATCTACGATGCGGGCCGCGGCGACAACGAAGCGCGCTCGGCCGAGATGGCACGCCAGGCCATCGCACGCTGGCTGCCGGAGGCCGGGATCGATGCGACGCGGGTGGTCGAGCTGATCGAACTGACCGCGCGCCACAGCAAACTCGCGCCCGGCGATGTCGATCCGGAAGCGGCGCTGTTCCTGGATTGCGACATGGCCATTCTGGGGGCGCCGGCGGCGGTGTTCGATGCGTACGACCGCGGGATCGCCGAGGAGTATGCCGGGCACGTGCCGGGCTTCCTGTTCCGGCTCAACCGTCGGCGCTTCCTCAAGCAGGTGCTGGGGCAACCGCGGATCTTCCTGAGCGACTTCTTCCACCAGCGGCTGGATGCGGCCGCGCGCGACAACCTGCGCCGGCGGGTTGAGCGCTGAACCACGCCCGCTACACTGTGCGCGCTGTTTTCCCTACGTGTGTCGCCATGTCCGTATCCGTTCCAGATCCCGATCCGCGTCCGCAGCCGCCGGAAGAACCCGGCCCCAACGAGTGCTGCGGCAGCGGCTGCCCGCTGTGCGTGCTGGATCTGTACAGCGATGAGCTGCAGCGCTACCGCGCCGCCTTGGCCGCGTGGAAGCAGCGCCACCCCGAGGCCGCCGACTGACCCCAGGAACTGCGATGTCGCTTTCCCTGCCACGCCCTTTCCGCTGGCCCGCGCAGCAGCACGCACGCGTTGTCCTGCTCACGCTGGTGGCGCTGGCGCTGTTCGTGGCCATCGCGTTGTGGACGCAATGGGCCCGCGATGACCTGGACTGGGTGCAGGCCACGCTGAGCCTGTACCTGCATGGCCCCTGGGGGCTGGCGCTGCGCACGGCTTACTGTGTGCTGGCGCTGGCGATCATGCTGCTGGCCGTCGCGCTGCATGCCAACAGCCGATCACCCCGGCGCAGTGCGGCCGCGCCGCTGCTGTTCTGGGTGGCCGCGCTGGGATTGATGGGGGTGGCGATCGGCGACAGTTGGCTGCCCGAGCGCGCGCCGCTGCTGGCACCGCTGGTGCACGGGCTGTCGGCCAATACCGCGTTCCTGTGCGTGAGCGTGGCGATGCTGCTGCAGAGCTGGTACCTGCGCGCCGATCCGCGCTGGCGCACGTGGGCCGGGCCGGCCTGGTGGTGGGCCTGGCTGTGCTTCGTGCTGCTGTGGCTGCACGTGCTGTGGCGCGGCCCACCGCGCGGCGCTGGGCAGAAGCTGGTGATTGCCGTGGTGCTGGTGTGGCTGGTCTCGGTGGCCTGGCAGCTGTGGCGGCAGGCGCGTCGCGACGCGCGCTGAGCGTCCGGCCACGCTGTGTACATGCCCTTGGCAGGGCAGGGGCGTATCGTTGGCGCACTAGTCATGGGATGCGCGACGATGCGGCGAGCCGGTTGGGGGATGATGCTGGGGGTGGTGCTGGCGGGGATGTCCGGACAGGCGCTGGCCGCGCCGCCGCAGCAGCTCAGTCACGGGCGTTTCGAGAACGTGCCGGTGTACCTGCCCGACGGTCGCCCGCAACGGGTGGTGGTGTGGTTTGACGGTAGCGCCAGCCATGCCGACAGCCAGCAGCGCATCGATGCCTTGCGTGCGGAGGGCGCCCTGGTCGCCCAGGTCGATGTCGCGCACCTGCGCCAGATGCTGGCCCGCGAGAAGAGCGGTGATTGCGCCTTCGGTGCCGGCGATGTGGAGAATTTCTCCCGCTGGTTCCAGGCCTATCTGCACGTGCCGGGCTATCACCTGCCGCTGATCGGCGGGGATGGCGAGGGCGCGGCGCTGGCCTACGCGGTGGCCGCCCAGGCCGATACCCAGGTGTTCGCCGGGCTGCTCACCACCGGCTTCTGCCCGTCGGGCGTGCGCGAGCGCAAGGTCTGCGGCGCCGGCAGCAGCCACGGCCGCCTGCAGCCGGCCGACCTGAACTTCCCCTGGTTGAACGCCGCCGGCGATGTGCATTGCCCGGCCGGCGAGTCGGCTGCGTTCGTGCGCCAGGTCGGCATGGGCCGCCAGTTCGAGCGCACCGCGCGGGGCGACGCGTTGCCCGGCCTGCTGGCCGCGGCCAAGGTGATCGGCGCGCAGAAGGGCGTCAGCCTGGCGCCGCCGCCGGATGACCTCAAGGGCCTGCCGGTGGTCGATGTGCCGTCGAGCAAGCCGGGCGACACCTTCGCCATCTTCGTCTCCGGTGATGGCGGCTGGGCCGGGTTGGACAAGGAAGTGGCCGCGTCGCTGAGCGAGGCCGGGGTGCCGGTGGTCGGGGTGGATTCGTTGCGCTACTTCTGGACCGCACGCACGCCCGACGGCTTCGCCCGCGATCTGGAGCGCATCGCCACGCACTACAGCCGCCAGTGGCAGCGCCGCAACGTGGTGCTGGTCGGTTTCTCGCAGGGCGCCGATGTGCTGCCGGCGGCCATCAACCAGCTGTCACCGGCTACCCGTGAATCGGTCTCGATGATCGCGCTGCTCTCGGTCGGCAAGACCGCCGACTACGAGTTCCATGTCAGCAACTGGCTCGGCGGTGGTGGCGATGGCCTGCCGATCGCGCCGGAGGTGGCCAAGCTGCCCGCCGGCAAGACGTTGTGCGTCTACGGCGAAGACGATGGCGACGCGCTGTGCCCGTCGCTTCCCGTCGGCGGCAATGCGCAGGTCATCAAGCTCCCCGGCGACCATCACTTCAAGGGCGATTACGACCGCCTCGCCGACACCATCGTCCAGCATCTGCCGGCGCGCTGAGCGTAGCCGGCCCCGGCCGGCACAGGCTCAATCGTGCCGGCGCGGGTCCAGTGAGATCAGC
Organism: Stenotrophomonas sp. TWI809; assembly: GCF_039673205.1. NCBI lineage: Bacteria > Pseudomonadati > Pseudomonadota > Gammaproteobacteria > Lysobacterales > Lysobacteraceae > Stenotrophomonas > Stenotrophomonas sp. TWI809. The sequence continues at coordinate 89,222 of NZ_JBDJLE010000008.1, forward strand.
CGGGTCGCATCGAGCAGGGCGGCGGGCAGGTGCACACCGCCCGGCGCGGCCAGATAACGTGCGCGCCAGACCGGGGCGAACTTCGACTTGAAACGACGCAGGCCGCTGAAGCCGTAGAAGCGTTCGCCATGCCGCGCGACCACGTTGGCGAAGCGGTTCCAGCGCCCGGCGAGGCGATGTTGGGCCAGCCCGGACAACGGTGCCATGCCCAGCGAGAACCGGTGGAAACCCTGCTCGCGGCCCCACAGGAACAGCTCGATGAACAGGAAATCCATCGTGCCTTTGGGCGCATCATCGACGTGCCGCATCAGGTCGACCGACAGCTCATTGCCCGCCGGCGCCTGCCACAGATTGGCGAAGGCCACGATGCGCCCTTCGGCTTCCACCAGGGCGACCGGAAAGCGTGACAGGTAGGCCGGATCGAAACTGCCCAGCGAAAAGCCCTTCTCATCGCCGGCCTTGTCATCCAGCCACTGCTGGGAGACCACCGATAGTGCCGGCAGCAGCGCGGGGACTTCCTCGGGCGGCGCAACCCGGAAGCTCAAGCCACCGCGCTTGCCGCGGTTCCAGGCCTGGCGCAGGTCCGCGCGATCGCGGCCCTCCAACGTGAACGCCTGCAGCGGCACCATCGCCTCTTCGCCAAGCTTGACCAGGGTCAGGCCCAGGTCGAGATAGGTCTGCCAGTGCGCCTCACCAACCTGGTAGAACACCGGGCGCAGGCCGAGCCGATCGGCTTCCTCACGGAAGCGCCAGATCAGCGCACGTACCACGTCGGGCGGGCCGACCGGATCGCCCATCGCGATCAACGAGCCGCCGTAGCGCTGCATCATCACGAAGCCTTGCTGCGCCTCGTCACGCAGCACCGCCTTGTCCGCGGTGAGCACGAGGCAGGCCTGGGTGTCTTCGGCCGCTGCCAGGATCGGCGCGAGCGCGTCCAGCGTGGACGCATCAGCGGCCGGCAACGGGCTGCGCGTGCTGTGCAGCAACCGCGCCAGGCCGAAGATGGTCAGCGCGATCGCCACCAGCAACAACGCACGCAATGCACGCGGCGCGTTGCCCTGCAGCGCGAACTGCCACCACAGCTCGTTCTGGTATTCCACGTGGCTGTAGACGAAGAACAGCAGCCAGATCACCGCGACCAGCACCAGCCCGAGGTTGCGGATCCACGGCCATGACCAGGCCTCGTCCAGCAACGCGCCCTGGCGATAGAACTCACGGCGCGAGGCCCACAGCGCGGCGGCCACCAGCAGCGCTGACAGCGCGATCAGCACCTGCCCACCGCGCAGCCAGATCGGCAAGGGCGAGAGCACACAGATGCCAAGCGCGAGCATCCACGCGGCGTGGCTGCGCCGCTGCAGGCCCTGGCCGATCAGCAGCAGCGCGACACCGGCCAGACTGCCAAGCAGGTGCGAGGTTTCCAGGATCGGCAGCGAGGCGGTGATCAGGTGCCGGCGCGGCGTCGGCAGGGTGCCATCGATCACCAGTGCCGCGCCGACGCTGAACACCGCCAGCGCGATGATCTGCGGCAGCCACGGGCGCAGCGCGGTCCAGCCGACCCGGGTGGCACCGGCACCGGCACGCAGCGGGCGGCGCAGCGCCGGCGCGACCGCCAGCACCGTCGCCAGCAGCAGCGGCAGCACGTAATAGGTCACGCGGTAGATCAGCGCCGCCGCCAGCACCGCAGCGGGTGCGACCTGCGGCAACAGCTTGAGCAGGCTCCACTCGAACACGCCCAGGCCGGCCGGCACGCTGGAGATCAGGCCGGCCAGCACCGCGACCAGATACAGCCCGACAAAACCGGGCAGGCCGGTTGGCGTATCCATCGGCAGCAGCACATAGAACGCCGCACTGGCCAGCACCAGTTCGACCACGCTCAGCGCAGTGACACCGAGCATGGTGCCGCGGTCGGGCAGCCACAGGGCGTGCCCGCGGATCTGGAAGCTGCGGCCTTCACGCCCCACCAGCAGCACCGTGCCGACATAGGCCAGCAGGCCGAGAACGCCGATGACCCGCACCGCCTGCACCGGGATCGGCAGCGCCAGCGCGGCAGCGCCGGGTTCAAGCAGGAAGGCCAACGCCAGCAGCAGCCACGCCCCGAACACGAAGCCCAGTGTGCTCATCAACACGACCTGGCCGATCTCGCCCAGGCTCAGCCCGGCACGGCCATAGCCACGCAGGCGCACAGCACCGCCGGTGAGGGCGGCAAAGCCCAGGGTCTGCCCCAGCGTATGCGCCAGGAACGCGGTGATGCCGACCCGCGCCGGATGCAGGCGCTTGCCGCTGCGGCGCAGACCGATCGCATCGAAGCCGATCAGGCAGGCATAGCTGGCCAGGCCAAGCAGCACGGTCAACGCGATCTGGCCGGCGCCCAGATGCCGGAACGCCTCGCGGATCGCGCGGTAGCCATGCTCATCGAATTCGTTGGCCAGCCCACGCAGGGCCAAGGCCAGGATCACCAGCGGGATGACGACGGTCGCGGCGCGACGCCAGGGGGCGCGGGCCGGCGTGGGAGCAGGGGCGGTGTCGGTCATCGGTACGGCGTGCTCCGGGGTGGGCGATGAAAGAGTCAACACAGGCGTGGCCGCCTGACCGGCAAATCGTGCGCCTGATGCCGGCGCTTGCCAAGCGGGTGCGCTGTGCGTGCTGTGGCTGCTTTGCGCACCGGGCCGGGCAGGCGCACGCCGCATCGGTGACAATGCGGTTTCATCCAGAGGAGTAATCGCCATGTTGGAACGTTTCGACGTTGGTCCGCGCATGTCCGAAATGACCGTGCACAACAAGGTCGCCTATCTGTCCGGGCAGATCCCCGAAGACACCAGCCAGGACATCACCGGCCAGACCCGTCAGGTGCTGGAAGAGATCGACAAGCTGCTGGCGCTGGTGGCCAGTGACAAGCAGCACATCCTGCGCGCGGAAATCTTCCTCGCCGACATCAACGATTTCGCCGGCATGAATGCCGCGTGGGATGAGTGGGTGGTGGCCGGCATGACCCCCGCCCGCGCCACGGTGGAAGCCAAGCTGGCGGATGCGAGCTGGAAAGTGGAGATCGTGGTGACGGCGGCATTGCCGTAAGCGCACCGCGGAACCGCTGGGCGCCATGGTGATCGACGCATCGCCGTGCGCCCAGACCCTGCCGCTACCGCGAGGCGCATGGCGCCCGGCGCGAGAGTCAGGGCGCGCGGACCAGCTCGATGCAGTCCACCGGGCACGGCGGGATGCACAGCTCGCAGCCCGTGCACAGATCGGCGATGACGGTGTGCATAAACTTGGCGCCGCCGACGATCGCATCGACCGGGCAGGCCTGGATGCACTTGGTGCAGCCGATGCAGTCGGCTTCGATCACCACCGCAACCTGCGGCGCCTTGTGTGCACCGCGCGTGCGGTCGAATGGCAGCGCCGGCACACCCAGGACGTTGGCCAGGGCGCGCGCGCCGGCATCACCGCCCGGCGGGCAGTGATCGATGCCCGCCTCGCCGCGTGCCATCGCCTCGGCATACGGGCGGCAGCCGTCGTAGCCGCACTGCCCACATTGGGTCTGTGGCAGGAGGCGGTCGAGGCGTTCGGTGAGGGTATCGATGGGGAGGCTCATGGCGTGGCGGTGGCTGCGCGGTGGGGCATCAGGCCCGGCTGTTCCGGGCCGGTGGGAGGGGCGCCGGTGGATTCCGACGCGGCGTCATGGGCTTGCCGCGATACCAGCGCTCGTGGGCGAGCGCGAGCATCGGGCGGTCTTCGCCGCTGTCGCCGTAGGCGTGGATGCGCAGGTAGCGCGCGAGGTCGTAACGCCGGCGGATGTGCTCCACCTTGTGCGGCGCGCAGTCGCCCTCGGCGTAGCGCCCGGTGAGGCGTCCGTCGCGGCTCTCCAACCGGTTGCAGATCAGGTCCAGCCCCATCGCCTCGCACCACGGGCGCAGGTACAGGTCCAGCGAGCCGGACACGATCACCACGGTGTGCTGTTGTTTGAGATGCCAGTGGATCTGCTCGAGCATCTCCGTCCGCATCACCCCGGGCAGCACATCGCGCGCGTAGCCGGCGGCCTGTGCGGTGATGTCCTCCAGATGGCGGTCGGTGAAGGTCAGGCGGGTGACGCGGGCGCGGATGCGTTGCGCGGAGATCAGCTTGAGGCGATAGGCCAGCAGCCACGGACCGACCTTCCACCACGCCTGCGCGAGCTGCTCCGGTGTGGCCACGCGGCGCAGGAAACGCCCGTAGGTATCGCAGGTGGTGACCGTGTGGTCGAAATCGAACAGCGCCAGTTCCAACCCACACCTCCAGGCAGACGAGCGTGGCAGGGCGACCCGATGGCCGCCCTGCCGCAGCGATCAGCGGACCGGCATGCCCGGCAACGCGGCGCTGTCGGCGTCCAGCAGGGCCAGTGCGCCGCCGTCGAAACCGGCCGACAGGATCATGCCTTCGCTCAGGCCGAAGCGCATCTTGCGCGGGGCCAGGTTGGCGATGAAGACCACGCTGCGGCCGACCAGCTGCGCCGGCTCGCCGTAGCTGGCGCGGATGCCGGAGAAGATCTGGCGCTTGCCCAGGTCACCGGCGTCGAGTTCGAAGCGCAGCAGCTTGTCCGAGCCTTCCACGAATTCGCAGACCAGCACCTTGCCGATGCGCAGATCCAGCTTGGCGAAGTCGTCGATGCCGATGTAGGCCGGTGCAGCCTCGCCATCGGCCGCCGCGACCGGCGCCGGTGCGGCAGCGGGCTTGGCCGGTTTGGCCGGGGCGGCGGGGGCCGGGGTGGCGGCCTGCAGGGTGTCCTTGGATGCGTCGGTCATGGCGTCGATTTTTTTCGGGTCGATACGGGTGAACAGGGGCGCGTACACCGCGATGGTGTGTGCGGCCAGCGGGGCGGCGATGTCGGTCCAGGCGTGCACGGGCGCGGCCAGGAAGGCCTCGGCCTGCGCGGCGGTGGCCGGCAGCACCGGCTTGAGTGCGGTGACCAGCACGCGGAACAGGTTCAGACCCTGGGTGCAGACCGATTGCAGCTGCGCGTCGGCGCCGTCCTGCTTGGCGATCACCCACGGCTTTTCATCGTCGATATAGCGGTTGGCTTCGTCGGCCAGCGCCATGGTCTGGCGCAGTGCACTGGCCGGATCGTTGCGCTCGTACGCCTCGCGGATCGGCGCCAGCGCGGCGACGAAACGGTCGTACTGGGCGGCATCGGGCAGCGTGGCGGCCAGGCGGCCCTCGAAGCGCTTGCTGATGAAGCCGGCGCAGCGGCTGGCCAGGTTGACGAACTTGCCGACCAGATCCGCGTTGACGCGCGCGATGAAATCGCCCAGGTTCAGGTCGAGGTCGTCCACGCCGCCGGAGGACTTGGCCGCGAAGTAATAGCGCAGCGCTTCCGGCTCCAGCCCGGCATCCAGGAAGGTGCGGGCCATCACGAAGGTGCCGCGCGACTTGGACATCTTGGCGCCATCGACGGTCAGGTAGCCGTTGACGTGCAGGCGGGTCGGGGCGCGGTGGCCGGTGCCGTGCAGCACCGCCGGCCAGAACAGGCCGTGGAAGTTCACGATGTCCTTGCCGATGAAGTGGTGCAGCTCGGTGCTGGTGCCGGCGCGCAGGTGCGCGTCGAAATCTTCGCCGGTCTTCGCGCACAGCGCCTGGAAGCTGGACAGATAGCCGATCGGCGCATCCAGCCACACGTAGAAGTACTTGCCCGGGTGACCCGGGATCTGGAAGCCGAAGTACGGCGCATCGCGCGAGATGTCCCACGCGCGCAGGCCACCCTCGGCATTGAGCCACTCACCCAGCTTAGCCTTCACGCCCGGCAGGGCGACGTCGCCGGCCAGCCACTCGCGCAGGAAGCCTTCGAAGCGGCCGACCTCGAAGAAGAAATGCTCCGAATCGCGGATTTCCGGCGTGGCGCCGGAGATCACCGATTTGGGATCCTTCAGGTCGGTTGGGCTGTAGGTGGCGCCGCAGACCTCGCAGTTGTCACCGTACTGATCCGGCGTGCCACAGTTCGGGCAGATGCCCTTGATGTAGCGGTCCGGCAGGAACATGCCCTTGGCCGGGTCGTAGAACTGGGCCACGGAGCGGCGCGCGATGTGCCCTTCGGCCTCGAGCTTGAGGTAGAAGGCTTCGGTCAGCGCCTTGTTGGCCGCCGAGTTGGTCGAGTCGTAATGATCGAACGCCACGCCGAACGCGGCGAAATCACGCTCGTGGCTGGCCTGGATGTTGGCGATGAAGGCCTCCGGGGTCACGCCGGCCTTCTCGGCCGCAAGCATGATCGGGGTGCCATGGGTGTCATCGGCGCAGACGAACCAGGTCTTGCCGCCGCTCATTCGACGCGCGCGCACCCAGATGTCAGCCTGGATGTAGCCGACCAGGTGGCCCAGGTGCAGCGGGCCGTTGGCGTAGGGCAGGGCGGTGGTGACGAGAGCGGTGCGGGTCATGATGAGCGCTGTTGCCAGGGGAACCGGGGATTATCGCACGCCAAAACGCAGTAACCCGGCCGAAGCCGGGTTACGGGGGGGCAAAAGCAGCGCCAGGCTTACTCGCGCACCCAGGTCTGGGCGCGGCAGATGAAGGCCACGCAGCCGGACACGTCGAGCTTGGCGCCGCCGGTCTGCAGCTTCATCTTGGACTTGTAGGTCTTGCCGTTGCCCGGATCCAGGATGGTGCCGCCGGACCAGGCGTTGGTGCCGTCGGCCTTGAGGTTCCACAGGATGGTCATGCCCTTGACCGGCTTGTTCTTGTTGGCGCCCTCGCAGCCGTCGCAGACCGGATTCGGGCCCTTGTCCGAGTGCAGGATGTCCACGACCTTGCCGGTCAGCGTGCCGTTGGTGGCCTGGGTGATCTCCACGATCGACTTCACCTTGCCGGTCTTGTCGTCGATGGTCTTCCAGCGGCCGACGGCGCCGTCGGCGGCGCTGGCCGACATCGCGGCCATCATCAGCGGCAGCGCCAGCAACAGGGTCTTGAAGGTCTTGCGCATGTTCCCCTCCCAGGGATGTCCGTGAACGCCGGCGCAGGCGGCCGGTACAAGGCCGACTGTATACCCATTCGCTCCGGTACGGAACGTGCCCGGCGCACGGTTCAGCCGGCGTCGGCCGGGATCTCGTACAGCTCCAGCGGCAGGTCGTCCGGGTCGGCGAAGAAGGTGAAGCGGCGGCCGGTGTATTCGTCCACCCGGATCGGTTCGCAGGCCACCCCGGCCGCGGTCAGGCGGGCGATCATGGGCTCCAGCGTGTGCACGCGGAAGGCCAAGTGGCGCAGGCCCTGCGCCTCGGGGCGGCTGGGCCGTGTGGGCGCGCCCGGGAACGAGAACAGCTCCAGCTGGCTGCCATCGGGCAGGGCCAGATCGAGCTTCCAGGAGTCGCGCGCCGCGCGATGGTTCTCGGCGATCACCTGCAGGCCGAGCACGCGAGTGTAGAAATCTCTGGAGCGGACGTAATCGGCGCAGATCAGGGCCACGTGGTGGATGCCGATCAGTGGGGAGGCGTCAGAAGCGTTCATTGCACGGTGTCCAGCCAGCGCCGGGCGATCTGCAGCGCCAGCGGATAGGGTTCGGGGGCGTTGCGGTTGCTGAGTACGATCACGGTGAGGCGCTGCGCCGGATAGCGCAGGATCACGTTGCGGAAGCCGATGCTCTCGCCGCTGTGCCACTGCGCGCCACCATTGAGCCGCCAGCCGAAACCGTAGAACGGCACGTCCGGCTCGGCGGTGGGAGTGGCAGGGGAGAACATCTGCTTCAACGATGTCGCCTTCAGCAGGCGCTGGTCATACAGCGCCGCATCCCAGCGCGCCAGGTCATCCAGTGAGGAATACACCCCACCATCGCCGAGCACCGCGCTGGTCGGGCTTTGGTCGGTACGCTGCCAGCGCCCGTCGCGCTCGCTGTACCCATAGGCGCGGCGCGCGATATCGTCCACGCCGTCCTGATGGGCCACGCTGTCGCGCATGCCCAGCGGCAGGAAAATCCGCTGGTGCAGGAAGGTCGCGAAATCGCTGCCGGAGGCCTTGCCGACCACCAGCGCCAGCAGCGCGTAGCCGCTGTTGCTGTAGCGGTAGGCCGTGCCGGGCGTGAAGTACGTCCGGTCCTGACCCTCCAGCAGATGCAGCACATCCGGGTCATGCACCTGCGCGGTCGCGTCGGCGGCCATCAGGTCTTCGTAGTCGAGCAGGCCGCTGGTGTGGCTGAGCAGCTGGCGCAGGGTGATGGCATCGGCGGTTGCGGGCAACGAGGGCAGCCAGCGCTTGAGTGGATCATCCAGGCTCAGCGCGCCGTCTTCGGCCAGCAACAGGATCGCCGCGGCGGTGAACTGCTTGCTGACCGAGGCCAGGCGGAAATTGGTCTGCGCGGTCACCGCGGTCCGGTCTTCCAGCACCGCCAGGCCGTAGCCGCGCCGGAACACCGGCTGGCCATCGTGCAGGACCAGCACCGCGGCGCCGGGAACCTGGCCGTCGTAGCGCTGCATCAGCGCATCGATGCCCGGATCCGGGGGCGTCAGCACCGGCGCTGCGATGACGGCGCCGCTACCGCTCCCGGCGATGCACATCGCGCTGATCCACACACGCAGATGCCGGACGATGTGCATGCTCGGTTTCCTTCAGGGCTCAGGGCGCGGGCGTGGCCGCGCCACTCTGGTTGGCGATCCAGCGGGCGATCTTGGCATCGAGGATGTCCAGCGGCATCGAACCATCGCGCAGCACTTCCTCATGGAAGCGACGTGCGTCGAAACGCGGCCCCAGTGCCGCCTTGGCCTTGTCGCGCAGCTCCATCATCTTCAGTTCGCCCAGGCCATTGGCCAGGGTCTGCCCGGGCAGGGCCATGAAGCGCTCCACTTCGGCGGTGGCATCGCTGGCGCTCATGTCCGCGGTCTTGACCAGATAGTCCACGGCCTGGCGCTTGCTCCAGCCCTGCGCGTGCACGCCGGTGTCGGCGGACATGCGCGCGGCACGGGTCAGCGCGGCCTGCAGATAGCCGATCCGCTCGTAGGGATCCTGGTAGACGCCCAGTTGCTCGCCCAGCGACTCGGCATACAGGCCCCAACCCTCCACGAAGGCGATATCGCCGCCCAGACGGCGGAAGCGTGGCAGCTTGTCCAGCTCCTGCTGCAGGCCCAGCTGCACGTGATGGCCGGGGATGCCCTCGTGCAGGAACTGCATCGGTGCGGACCAGCGGCGGCGGCTCGGCAGATCGCCGGTGTTGATGTACAGCACGCCCGGGCGCATCCCGTCCGGCAATGGTTGCTGGTAGCTCACCGCGCCGGCGGTGGCCGCGCGTTCGGGCTCGACCGCGCGGATCTCCATCGGGGCCTTGGGCAGCGTGCCGAGCAGCGTCGGCAGGCGGGCGTTGACCTGGCGCTGCAGCTGCTTGTAGCGGTTGAGCAGCGCATCGGCGTTGGCGTACTGGAAGTCGCGGTCGGTGCGCATGGTGCGCAGCAGTTTCTGCTGCGAGCCACGGATCTTGTTGTCTTTCATGATCGTGGCGATCTGCGCCTGCAGCGTGGCCACGCGTTGTTCGGCCAGGGCATGGATCTGTTCGGGCGTCAGCGTGGATGCGGTGCTCTGCACGATGGTCTGTGCATACCAGGCCTTGCCGCCGGGCAGGCCGGCCAGACCATCGGTGCTGCGCGCGGCCGGCAGGTACTCGGTTGCGATGAAGCCGCGCAGGGCGCGATAGGACGGCATGATGCGGAACTCGATCATGCGCTTGTATTCGGCCGTGATGCGCGCCTTGTCGGCCGCCGGGAAATCTTCGGGCAGGTTGCGCACCGGCGCCCAGAAGATGCTCTCTTCCGCGGTCGGCTTGATCACCGCATCCAGCTGCGGGAGTACTTTTTCCATCAGGTCACGCGGCTGCACCACACCGGCGGCCATGCCTTGGCGCATGTTGGCGATGGCCTGCTCGAACAGGGCCGGAATGCCCAGCGAGCGGCGCGACCAGCCATCATAGTCCTGCACCGTGTTGAACGGCTGCGCACCGGAGCCGGAGCCGAGAATGGCCATGATGCTGCCGAGGTTGTAGTACTGGCTCACCGGCAGCATCCAGCCAGGGAACTGCTCGGCGGCCAGCGACATGCGCGCGTCGCGAACGAAGATTTCGTAGCTGAGCAGATCCTGGCCGGTCAGGCCGTCCGGCCCGATCTTCTCGACCTTGCCCAGCCACTCCACGGTGAAGTCATGCGACTGCTGGCGGTAGGCGGCAGAGAGGATGTTGGGCAGCTGATCGTTGTGCCGGCTGTCGCCCTGGAAGGTGGCCTGCAGCGGATTGAGCCGCATCGAGGCATCCCAGTACTCATCGTAGATCCGGTCCAGCTGCGCGGCCTTGGTCTGCTGGCGCACCAGCGGCTGGCGGGTCGGGGCGGCGGCCGGGCGCGCACGCGGCTTGGCCTTGGGCTTGGCGGCGGGCCGGGACTGCGTCGCGGCGGGCCGGGTGGCCTTTTTCTTGGCAGCTTCGGCCGGAGCGGCAGCGCTGAAGGCCATCAGTACGGCGATGGCAAGCGCCAGGGCGCGGGCGGGGTGGGGCATCGGCTGTTTCCGTAAACGCACAGACACGGGAGCTTGCCCGATTCGCCTGCGTACGGCCAGCATCGGCCCCCGGTCAGGTTTGTCATGTACGGCGCCCAGTCAGCTGCGGCAGCATGCTGCTGCCGCGATGCTCAACGATCGCCGGCGCGGGTGAACGGCATGGTTTCCGGGGCGACCGCGCCGCCGGAGATGATGAAGCTCATCGCCTGGTCCACGGTCCAGTCGGTGGGCGTGAGCAGCTCCACCGGCACGATTTCCAGATAGCCCGAGGTCGGATTGGGGGTGGTGGGTACGTATACCGCGGCCAGCTCGCGGCCGCTGCCTTCTTCCTTCATCACCCGCGTCACCAGGCCAACCGACTTCATGTCGCGATGCGGGAAGTCGATCAGCACCACACGCTGCGTGCTGCCCGGTTCGGTCTGCAGCATGTCCAGCAGTTTCTTGGCGCTGTCGTAGATGATGCTGGCCAATGGAATGCGTTTGATCACCGCACCGAACCAGCGCAGCAGGCGCTGGCCGATCACGCGGCGGCTGAGTACGCCCACCGAGAGAATCACCAGCAGCGTGGCGGCCAGGGCGATGATGTCCTGCATCCACTCGACCTTGATCCAGCCCAGGTAATGCGGGAACGAGGCGGCGATCTGCTCGGAAAGCGGCACCACCAGCGGGCTGGAAATGCCCGAGAGCAGCACGAACACGAATTTGACCACCACCCAGGTCAGCCAGATCGGCAGCAGGGTCAGCAGGCCGGTGAGGAACAGGCGCTGCAGGGAGGGACGCGGAACGAGTTGGGGAGCTTCGGGCGACATCTGCGCATTGTAGCGGTGGCGATGCCCGGTTTACGCTGCCCATCCCCGCAGGACGCGGGGTCTGGGGAGAATGCAGTGGTGAGGAATGGACTGAAATGGGTGGGCATCTCGATCCTGAGCCTGGTGCTGGCCGTGGCGGGGCTCTGGGCGGCCTCGCGCTTCTGGCCGCTGCCGGCCGAGCAGCGTGAGGCGATGCGGCTGCTGCAGGCGCCGCTGCCCCGGCCCGGTGAGAACGGCTTCAGTGCGTTGTGGACCCTGCGCTACGACGGCCTGGATGCCCGCGGGCGCGAGGCCCTGATGGCACAGGATGTCGAGCGCTGGCGAAACGGCACGCCTGGCCAGCGGCCGGTAGCGTCCAGCGCGGAAGGGCGGTTCCCTGCGGTCCCGCTGCCGGCGCTGGCGCGTTGTGGCGGCCGGGGTGTCGGTTGTCTTGCAGCGGTGCGTGCGGACCCCGAGGGGTTCGCCGCCACGCATGCCGGCCACGATGCGCTTCACCAGCGCGTGGCCGCGCTGGCCGGCTACGGTCATTTCGTCTCCCCGTTCGAGCCGTTCGGGACCGACCCGATAGTGCCGCTGCCCGTCTTTCAGCCGGTGCTCGATCCGCTCTCAGCCCACGCACTTGCGCATGTGCGGGGCGACAGTGGCACCGCACTTGCCGGTGCCTGCGCGGACATCCTCAGTGGTCGGGCGATGACGGGGCAGGGCGATACGCTGATCACCAGCATGATCGGCGCGGCGATGGTGGAGAGCAACGCGCGGCTGCTGGCGGACATGCTGGTTGAACTGCCCGCCGACGCTGCACTGCCTGCAGTCTGCGCGGCGGCACTGGCGCCGATGACGGCCGGCCAGCAGAGCCTGTGCACGGCGATGCGCGGTGAGTTCGCGTTGGCTGGGGCGGGCGTGCGGCCGTCCACTGGGAACCCGGACGGCCATCGCCTGTTGCTGGATGTGCCGCGCACTCTGGCGCGCATGGCGCCCCGCTATGCGTGGGCGTGCGCCGCCAGTGCAGAACTGGTGGCAGCGCGCGACGCGCCCACGCCCATTCCCGGGCCCGCGCAGGATCGCTTTGCCTGCATCGCCAATCCACTGGGCTGTGCCGTGGCCAACATCGGCGGGCCGGACATGCGGCAGTATGCCGGCCGGCCGCAGGACGCCGCGGCGATGCTGCGCCTGGTCGCCGCGCAGCGCTGGCTGCGGCAGCAGCCCACGACGTCGTCGGAGACGCTGAAGCGCTTGCCCGAGGCGCTGCGTTCGCCCACCCGCACGCCGGTGCTCAGCGACGATGGCCAGTGGCTGCAGGTGGAGCGGCGCGTGGTGATGGACGAGGCCGGGCCGACGCTGCAGGTGCCGATGCGCGCGCCCGCACGATAAGGGGCGTGCGGCGACGCGGTGCTTACCGATCCTGCGCCGGGGCGAAGGGGTCGAAGTCGCTGCCATCACCCACCGTCTCCAGCGTCCAGCGGCGTGGCGAGGTGAGGGTCTCCCAGCGCACGGTGTCCTGGTCCGATTCGATGCTGCCTTCGGCATGGCGCACGCGGCGGGTCGAGTAATTGATGCTCAGGCTTTCGGTCTGACCGGAGTTGCGCATCATCGAGTCGCGGTCATAGCCGATCAATGCGAAGGCACCGTTCTGCCAGCGGAAGGTGTAGCTGGCAGAACCGGTGGACCAGCTGCCAGCGTTGGAGAAGAAGAACAGCGTGGTGCGCAGTGTGCCGCCCACGATCGAGACGCCGTCGCCGTCTTCAAACACATCCGACAGGTTCGGCGCCTCGTGACGGGTGATCAGCGTGTGGTTCTGCGCAGCGAGCGTGTAGCCGGCCGGCGTGGCCCAGGCGATGGCGAGCATGCGTGGATTGCTGTCCAGCGGGCTGATGCCGAAGCCATCGTGTTCGACGATGTTGCGCGCGTCCTGCTGGCGCAGCACCAGAACGAGATCATCGCGCCTGTCGCCGTTGAGATCGCCACGCAGCTGCTGATCGATGCGCCAGCCGGACGGCACGAAGCCCTCGGCTTTGGCCGCGTGAGCCGGCAGGACCGGATAGTCGACCGGCGGGATCCGCAGCTCCTGTGCGGCGGCGGGCAGGACGACGAACAGCAATGGGGTCAGCAGCAGGCGCAGGCGCATGGTCTTCCGTGGCGTGAATCCGGCGCGCGAGCATAGCAGCGCGCCAAGTCTCACCCTGCGCGCTGGCGCGCCTCGGGCTTGAGACGCAGGTACACCTGCTTGCGCACGCGGGCGATGACCTCGCCGTTCGCATCGACAATGTCATTGCTGAACCAGTGCAGGTACTTTTCCCCGCTGGCCGTGGCGGCACGCAGTTGATCCAGCAGCGCCTCGTCCAGCCGGAACTCGGCAACCACCGTCCCGCGGCCCGGCTTGAGGAATTCGATCTCCCCCGCACGGTCCCAGACGTAGTAATCGCGCCCCAGGTTCTGCATCACGGTGAGCATCCAGAACGGATCGGTCATCGCGAACAGGCTGCCACCGAAGTGGGTACCCACGTAGTTGCGGTTCCACGGGCGCATGCGCAGTTCGACGCGCACATGGCGATAATCCGGACTGACCGTTGTCACGTGGATGCCAGTGAACAGGAACGGCGGCCACAGGTTGAGGCCAAGGCGGAAGACGGAGGCCTTCATTCGGAGTGCATCTCAGTGCTGAGGGTGACGGGAGTCTACCATTCGCCTGCGTATGGGTGCCGTGGGCGTATCAGCCCAGCCCGCCATCATCGACCGCATACCCATTCCGTCCGGCGGCCTTGGCCTGGTACAGCGCGGCATCGGCGCCTTCGAAGAAGTGCCGCGGCTCGGTGCCGGGCGTCGGCACCCGGGTGAACACGCCGACGGTGACCGTGATGTGCGTGGTCGTGCCGCGGCCGGCGGGAATTTCCAGCGCCTGCGCCCGTGCGACCAGGTCCTGCACCACCTGCACTGCGCCTTCCGGCGTGGTGTCGGGCAGGATCAGCGCGAACTCGTCGCCGCCAAAGCGCGCGGCCATGTCGCGCGGCCGGCGCGCGTGCGCCCGGATCTCCTGCGCGATCCGGCGCAGCACGGTGTCACCGGCCTGGTGACCAAAATCGTCGTTGTGGCGCTTGAAGTGATCCACGTCGATCAACACCAGGCTCAGCGGCCGTCCGCTGCGGCGGCCGGCATCGTGCTCGGCCTGCAGGGTCTGCTCGAAGCGCAGCCGGTTGCCCAGCCCGGTGAGTGCATCGCTGTTGGCCTGGCGGCGCCAGGCGCTGACCCGCCACAGCGTCCAGGACAGGATCACCGCCAGCATGCCGATCAAGGCGGCGGCCGGCGCGAACCACAGGTTGCCGGCGCGCAGCAGCACGAAGCTCGACAGCAGCGTCAACGGCAGGGCGAGCACGCCGCTCAGCCACGCCCGCGGCAGGGTCAACAACAGGCAGCACACGGCCACCAGCAGCCCGGAGAGGGCGCTCTGCCATGCCGACGGCAAGGGATGGATCACCTTGTCGGCGAGCAGCATCGAGGCGACGTTGGCCTGGTACTCGCTGCCACTCATCCAGCGCTCGCGGGTGGTCGGGGTCAGCAGGCGCGTCGCGATGCCGCTGGCGGTCATGCCGACCAGCACCAGGCGGCCGCGCAGCAGCGCCGGATCGACCTCGCCGTTGAGCACATCGGCGTAGGAGACCTGCGGGAAGCGTTCGGGCGGACCGGCGTAGCGTAGGCGCACGTAGTGGTCGCGGCGCCACTGGTACGGCGACACCAGGTCCGGCTGATCATCGTGCAGCCCGGGCAGCGGGCCGTGCGTGCCCGCCAGCGCCAAGCCAAGCGCCGGCCAGTGCGGTGAGCCGATGCCGGCAGTGAGGTACAGGCCGCGGGCGACGCCATCGCCGTCCACTTCGATGTCGCTGTGACCCAGGCTCGCCGCGTTGGCGGCGATCAGCGGAATCGGCAGCAGCTCTTCGGCCATGCGCGGGCCACTGGCGGGCGCGGCCAGCACCGGCAGCACCACTTGCCCGTTGCGCCGGATCGCCGCGGCCAGTTCGGCATCCTGGGTACTGTCCTGGCGGTCCGGTTCGGACACCATCAGGTCCAGCACGACGCGCGCGGCGCGGGCGTCGGTCAGCCGGTCCAGCAGGCGCGCGTGGGTACCGCGCGGCCACGGCCACTGGCCCAGCTGCTGCAGGCTGTTGTCGTCGATGGCCACGATCAGCAGGCGCGCATCGGGCGTGTATTCCCAGCCGCCGACGTAGGCGTCGTAGACCACCTCATCCTGTTTCCAGAACCACTGCCAGTGACTGGCCACGACCGCCAGCGCGCCGACCAGTGCGGCCAGCGCGATGCGTTGCGGCCAGGGCAGGTGCAGGGGCGTCACAGCAGCAGCCACAACAACAGCGCACCGCCCCCGGTGGCGTAACAGGTCCGGCACGGCAGGTCGATCTGCTGGGCCGGCGAGAAGGGACCGGCGTAACCGTCCTCATCGATGTACTGCACGCGCACGTGCAGCGTGCCGCGCCAGGGGCGCTTGATCGAGACCGCCGGCTGGGCCAGTTCCTGATCGAGCAGCGGGGCACGGAAGTCGCCACGACGGTCCAGCTGCACGCGATAGCGCTGGCCGGGTTCGCCGGCCTGCCAGCGCAGCGTCAGCTGGCCGTTGGCGGCCTCGGGCGGCTGCAGCGCCGGGTCGACCGGTTCGTCGGTGATGGTCAGCGGCAGCGGCTGCCCGAAACGCCCGCGGTCGCCGTTGCGATCCACCGATGCCACGCGCCACACATACTCGCCCGGGGGGAGGTCCAGGACGGGACGCAGGTGGGTGGCGCGGGTGTCCTGTTCGAGCAGGAGAGGGAGGAACTGCGGATCGCGGGCGATCTGCAGCACCGTGCGCTCGGCCCCGGCCACCCGGGTCCATTCGAAGCGCGGCCGCGCGCTGTTGAGGGTCTGGCCATGCAGCGGCCGCACGGTCAGCGGCGCGACCGGCTGGTCACGCACCTGGAACGCCTGCTCGGCATCCAGCCCTTCGACCTGTTCGGCGCTGACCGCGCGGACCAGCAGGCGCAGCTCGCCCGGCGGCAGATCGGGCAGGGTGAGTGCGGTGGTATCGGTATCGCGCGCGAACAGCAGGACCTCCGGCTGGTCGGCGCGCACGACCTCGACCCGGTACCCGGCAGCCTCTGGCACCGGCTGCCAGGCCAGCGCCGCGGGCAGGGTGGCCAGCCGCTGCGGCTCGCTGGACAACACAGGCGCGGGCAGCAGCGCCTCCAGGCCGGCGGGGCGTGCATCGAGCGAGGGACTGCGAGTGGCCTGGCCGCGGCTGACCAGGCGCTGGCCGCGGCGGTTGCCGACCTGCACGCGGCCCTCCAGTACTTCGGTGGCCGCGCCCCGGCCATCCTGGCCGGCGCTGACCCGGAACACGGTGCCGCGTACGCTGCTGGTCGCCGTCGGCGCATCGATGATGTAACGCGAGGCCGGGCCGTTGGCCGGGGTCACCCGGTTGCTGGCGCGCCCCTGTTCCAGGCGCAGGCGGGTATCGACCATGCCGGTGCGGCCGTAGCGGGAGAGCTGGTCGAAGCGCAGGCGCGAACGCTCGCGCAGCTGCAGCCGCGAATCATCGGCAAAGACCACGGTGACGCTGGCATCCTCGCCGGTGACCAGTTCCTGCCCGATCCGCAGCAGGTCGCCTTCGATGACCTCGCGAAGGGGCTGGCCGTCGGCCTGGCTCTGCACCGGGCCACGTACGGCCAGTACCCGCGCCGGGGCGGGCTGCACCTGCAGCCAGGCGACGGGGAAACGCAGCTGGCTGCCGGGCGGCAGACGGTAGGGATCGGCGATGCCGTTGTGCGACTGCAACTGCTCCCAGGCGATGGACGGCTTCAGGTAGCGGGCACTGAGGTCCCAGATCGTGTCGCCGGGGCGGACCCGGTAGGTCCAGTCCTGCGCCAGGACCGGCGCGGCAGACAGCATCATGGCGGCCAGCACCAACAGGCGGGCGGCCATCGGGAAGCGGAGGAATCGGGTCAATCTCACGGTCATTCACGGCCCTGCAAGGCGGGGCGCAGCCAAGTAGGCCGCCATGGCCCAGACCTCATCCTCCCCGATGGATCGCAGCCTCCAGTGGCCGCGGCGGCATTATTGCCCGGGAGTCGTGCAGGGTTTCTGAACGTGACTCACGTCACACATCGAAGTTGCCGGTCTGTATGGACGGCTTCGTTGGGCCAGCGCCCCGAAAGGCGCTGGCCGGGGCCGATCAGAACAGCAGCGAGGCCATCCGGCGGCGGTACTGGCCGACCAGGTCTTCATCCTCGATCACCTTGAAGGCATCGATCAGCAGCTTGCGCGGGCGGCCGTCGTCGTAGCTGCGGTCGCGGCGCAGCATGTCCAGGAACTGCTCCAGCGCGGCAGCATCCTGCCCGGACAGCAGCAACTGCACGCCGCGCAGGTGGCGTGCCTGCAGATCGTCGCCATTGGCCGCGATGCGCGCCTCCAGCACCTCGGGAGCCGGGGCGTCCTGCAGGGCGCTGGCGAAGTCCAGGCGGGCGCGGGCGCGCACGGCGCGGTCATCGGTGGAGAGGTTGGCCGGCAGCGCGTCGATCAGGGCAGTGGCCTCGGCGGTGGCCCCGGTCTGCAGCAGGGCCAGGGCCAGGTCGAGCTTGAGCTCTTCCTTGTCCGGTTCGGCGGCAATCGCCGCACGCAGCACATCCACCTGGGCCTGCGGATCGAGCGGCGGCGCTTCGACGGTTTCCGCTTCGTCCGGGGCCGCTTCAAGCGGGACCACGCCGTGCTGGGTCAGGAACTCGCGCAGCTGGCCTTCCGGCACGGCGCCGGGGAAACCGTCCACGATCTGTCCGCCCTTGACCAGGAACACGGTCGGCACCGAGCGGATCTGGAACGCCGCGGCGATCTGCTGCTCCTTGTCGACATCGACCTTGGCCAGCTCGAAGGCGCCGTGGTATTCGCCGGCCAGCTTTTCCAGCATCGGGCCCAGGGTCTTGCAGGGGCCGCACCAGGTGGCCCAGAAATCGACCAGCACGGGGGTCTGCAGGGATTTCTGCAGCACCTCGGTCTCGAAGGTCTCGGTGGTGGCGTCAAAGACGTGGGGCAGATCGCTCATGGTTTCAAATCAACGGGAAACTGGAGAGGAAGTGTATGGTGCCGCCCGCGGCCGGACGCAACCCCACCGGGCGGATTCGCGTTGGAACAGCGACAATGCGGGCCTTCAGACGCAGCCGGGTGAGCAGCATGCAGGGAATCCAACGTTGGGAAGGTGGGCTCGGCATTGCCGCCGCCGTGTTGTTCGTGGGCGCGGTGCTGGGCTTCGGCGCGGCCCTGCCGCTGTTCGATCCGGTCGGCCATCCGGTCGCGCTGCTCGGGGCGATGGACGTGCCGCATGCGCGGGCGTTCAACATTCTCGGTTTCGCGCTGCCCGGCCTGCTCGCCAGCCTCGTCGCGCTGCGCCTGCTGCTGCGGGTGCCGCGCACCGCGCCGTGGTCGATGCGGGTCGGTGCGCAGTTGCTGATGCTGGCCGGGGTCGGCTTCACCGCGATGGGCGTGCTGCCGTTGGATACCCGCGATCTGGAGAACCCGGCCAGCCAGTACCACGCCAGTGCCTGGATGGTGTGGGTGCTGGCCTTCGTGCCGGGCGCGGTGATGTCCGGGATCGGCGCGCTGCGGCTGCCGGCATGGCGTGCCGTGGGCGGCCTGCACCTGGCCTGCGGGGTGGGCGTGCTGCTTGCCGCGTTCGCGCTGCAGGCCCTGCTGCCGGCCCCGATGGCCCAGCGCGTGGCCTTCGGGGTATGGCTGGTCTGGCTGGTGGCGGTGCTGCCGTTGGCCCCCTCCACGCGTCGCGCCTGAGCACAGCCGCCGCCGTTGCTGCGCCCCGGCCCGCGCCGTGGCGCGCGGCGCGGGCTGACGTATTTCACCAATCCCCAGTCAATTCAATGAGATGACAGGTTTGGTCGCGACGGTGGGCCGCGTCGATTGGAGCCCTTTGCCGCACTGCGGTACCCTGTGCCGCTTTGCCGCCGCACTAGCGTTTTTATGACCAGCGTCGAACCCAACGTTTACGATCCGCAGCAGGTTGAATCCGCCGCCCAGCAGTACTGGGATGCCACCCGTGCCTTCGAGGTCACCGAGACTTCGGAGAAGCCGAAGTTCTACTGCCTCTCGATGCTGCCGTATCCGTCCGGTGCGCTGCACATGGGCCACGTGCGCAACTACACCATCGGTGACGTGATCAGCCGCTACAAGCGGATGACCGGCCACAACGTGCTGCAGCCGATGGGGTGGGATGCCTTCGGCCTGCCGGCCGAGAACGCGGCGATCAAGAACAAGACCGCGCCGGCCAAGTGGACCTACGCCAACATCGAGCACATGCGGGGCCAGTTCAAGGCCATGGGCTATGCGATCGACTGGTCGCGCGAGTTCGCCACCTGCACGCCCGAGTACTACGTGCACGAGCAGCGCATGTTCACCCGCCTGATGCGCAAGGGCCTGGCCTACCGCCGCAACGCGGTGGTGAACTGGGACCCGATCGATCAGACCGTGCTGGCCAACGAGCAGGTCATCGACGGCCGCGGCTGGCGGTCCGGCGCGCTGGTGGAAAAGCGTGAGATCCCGCAGTGGTTCCTGCGCATCACCGATTACGCCCAGGAACTGCTGGACGGCCTGGATGAACTGCCGGGCTGGCCCGATTCGGTCAAGACCATGCAGCGCAACTGGATCGGCCGCTCGGAAGGGCTGGAGATCCAGTTCGACGTGCGTGACGCCGACGGCAGCACGCTGGACCCGCTGCGCGTGTTCACCACCCGTCCGGACACCGTGATGGGCGTGACCTTCGTGTCGATCGCCGGCGAACACCCGCTGGCCCAGCACGCGGCCAAGTCCAACCCGGCACTGGCCGCGCTGCTGGCCGAGATGAAACAGGGCGGCGTCTCTGAAGCCGAACTGGAGACCCAGGAAAAGCGCGGCATGGATACCGGCCTGCGCGCCATCCATCCGGTCACCGGCGCCCAGGTGCCGGTGTGGGTCGCCAACTTCGTGCTGATGGGCTACGGCACCGGCGCGGTGATGGCCGTCCCCGGCCATGATCAGCGCGATAATGAATTCGCCAACAAGTACGGCCTGCCGATCCGCCAGGTCATCGCGTTGAAGTCGCTGCGCAAGGAAGAAAGCGCGTACGACGCCACGCGCTGGCAGGACTGGTACGGCGACAAGACGCGCGAGACCGAGCTGGTCAACTCCGAAGAGTTCGACGGGCTGGATTTCCAGGGCGCCTTCGAGGCACTGGCCGAGCGTTTCGAGCGCAAGGCCCAGGGCCAGCGCCGTGTGAACTACCGTCTGCGCGACTGGGGCGTGAGCCGCCAGCGCTACTGGGGCTGCCCGATCCCGGTGATCTACTGCCCCAAGTGCGGCGCCTTGCCGGTGCCGGAAGAGCAGCTGCCGGTCGTCCTGCCGGAGAACGTCAACTTCGTCGGCACCGGTTCGCCGATCAAGGCCGATCCGGAATGGCGCAAGACCACCTGCCCCGACTGCGGCGGCGCGGCCGAGCGCGAGACCGACACCTTCGATACCTTCATGGAATCGAGCTGGTACTACGCGCGTTACACCTCGCCGGGTGCCCGTGACGCGGTCGACAAGCGCGGCAACTACTGGCTGCCGGTGGACCAGTACATCGGCGGTATCGAGCACGCGATCCTGCACCTGATGTACTTCCGTTTCTTCCACAAGCTGCTGCGTGATGCGCGCATGGTGGACAGCAACGAGCCGGCGCAGAACCTGCTGTGCCAGGGCATGGTGATCGCCGAAACCTACTATCGCCCGAACCCGGACGGCTCCAAGGACTGGATCAACCCGGCCGATGTGGATGTGCAGCGTGACGAGCGCGGCCGCATCGTCGGGGCGACCCTGATCGCCGACGGCCAGCCGGTGGTGATCGGCGGCACCGAGAAGATGTCCAAGTCCAAGAACAACGGCGTGGACCCGCAGGTGATGGTGGGCAAGTACGGCGCCGACACCGTGCGCCTGTTCTCGATGTTCGCCGCGCCGCCGGAACAATCGCTGGAGTGGAACGAAGCCGGCGTGGATGGCATGGCCCGTTTCCTGCGCCGCTTGTGGGCCCAGGTGCAGAAGCATGCCGCTGATGGCGCCGCCCCGGCGCTGCACGTGGTCGCGCTGAACGCCGAGCAGAAGGCGCTGCGCCGCAAGACCCATGAAACCATCGGCAAGGTCGGCGACGACTACGGTCGCCGCCACAGCTTCAACACCGCGATCGCCGCGGTGATGGAGTTGATGAACGCGCTGGCCAAGTTCGATGACGTCAGCGAGCAGGGCCGTGCGGTGCGCCAGGAAGCGCTGCGCGCCACCGTGCTGCTGCTCAACCCGATCACGCCGCATGCCAGTCATGCGCTGTGGCAGGTGCTGGGCCACGCCGAGGAACTGCTGGAAGACCAGGCGTTCCCGGAGGCCGATCCGGCGGCGCTGGTGCGCGATGCGGTGACGCTGGCGGTGCAGGTCAACGGCAAACTGCGCGGCACCATCGACGTCGCTGCCGATGCGCCGCGTGATCAGATCGAAGCCCTGGGCCTGGCCGAGCCGAACGCGGCCAAGTTCCTGGAAGGGCTGACCGTGCGCAAGATCATCATCGTGCCGGGCAAGATCGTGAACATCGTGGCGGCCCCGCAGGGCTGATCCTGTCGTGCCACCGGGGGCCTTGCGCGCCCGGTGGCACCGATCTCCATGGGCCGATGGCGGGCACGCCCCGTGGGCCGTCCGGTATCAAGTCCTGTTCACGCGGCATCCGGCACGATCACTGCTTGTTGCCGCGACCGCCCGGCTCCTACAGACTGTATCCATGACCCGATTCCTGCTAGCCCTTGTCCTGACCGCAACCCTTGCCGGGTGCGGCTTCCATCTGCGCAACAAGTTGATGCTGCCGGCCGATACGGCTGCGGTGCAGGTGGTCTCCACCGCGCCCTACAGCGAACTGGTCAAGTTGCTGCGCCGTGGCCTGCAGGCCTCCGGGGCGCAGCTGGCCGATCCGGACAGCACGGGCCCGGCGTCGCAGCTGCAGGTGTTGTCCGAGCGTTGGGGCGATCTGCCGATCGCGATCGATGCCCAGGGCCGTGCCCAGGAGTACAGCCTGCGCTATGCGGTGATCTTCATCTTCCGCCGCGAAGACGGCAGCGAGCTGGTGCCGCAGCAGGTGATCGAACTCTCGCGCGATTACGTGTCGCCGCCGACCGACGCCACCGGTACCACGACCGAACGCGAAATCCTCGCCGACGAACTGCGCCGTGAGATGTCTGCGTCGATCATGCGCCGTATCGACAGCGTGGTCCGCGCCGAACTGGAGCATGGCCGCGCCCCGGCCAAGCCCGGTACGACCCCGGTGGAAACGCCGGTTGAGATCCCGGCGGCGACCCCGGCAAGCCCGACCTCGACGACCCCGACGCCGGCGGTCCCCGCCGTCGTCCCGCAGGGGCGCTGAGCCCGGTCCGCCTGCGGATCGGCCTGCCCGGATGGAACTGCGCCCCGAACAGCTTGCCAGCCAACCGGCCAGCCAGCCGTTGGCCCCGGTCTACCTGATCGCCGGTCCGGAAACGCTGCGCGTGCTGGAAGCGGCCGATGCGGTGCGGGCGCGGGCACGCGCCGATGGCGTCAACGAGCGTGAAGTCTTCGATGCCGATGGCCGTGACTTCGACTGGCACCAGCTCGATGCCAGCTTCAACGCGCCCAGCCTGTTCAGTGCACGTCGCCTGATGGAACTGCGCCTGCCCAGTGGCAAGCCGGGCAAGGAAGGCGCCGAAGTGATCAGTCAGTTCTGTGCCAACCCGGCGCCGGACGTGATCCTGCTGATCACCTGCAATGAATGGAGCAAGGCGCACCAGACCAAGTGGGCCGATGCCGTTGGCCGCGCCGGGGTGATCTCGGTAGCCTGGGCGATCAAGCCGCACGAGCTGACCGAATGGATCGAACGCCGGCTGCGTGGCAAGGGCCTGCGCGCCGACCCGCAGGCCGTGCAGCGCCTGGCCGAACGGGTGGAAGGCAATCTGCTGGCCGCCGCCCAGGAGATCGACAAGCTGGCGCTGCTGGCCGACGGCCAGACCCTGGATGTGGACACCATGGAATCGCTGGTGGCCGATGCCGCCCGTTATGACGTGTTCCGTCTGGTCGAGGCGACCTTCTCGGGCCAGCCTGCGGCCGTGCTGCGCATGATCGCCGGCCTGCGTGCCGAAGGTGAAGCGGTGGCGGCGCTGACGCCGATCGTGATCCGCGAGCTGCTCTCCACCGCCGGTCTGGCGCGGGTACAGGCGCGGGGCGGCAACCTGGCCGCGGAGATGAAAAGCCGCGGCATCTGGGAATCGCGGCAGGCGCCGTTCAAGCGCGCGCTGCAGCGCCATCCCGAGGTCAAGCGCTGGGAGCGCTTCGTGGCCGAGGCCGGGCTGGTGGACCGCATTGCCAAGGGGCGCGCTGACGGCGATGCCTGGCTGGCGCTGGAACGGCTTCTGATCGCCGTGTCCGAAGCCCGCGCCGTGCGCCTGCTCGCCCGGGCCTGAGCCCATGGGGCTGCGCATCTATTACGGCGGGACCTTCGATCCCGTCCATCTGGGCCATCTGGCCATTGCCCGCGCCGCACGCGACCAGTTGCAGGTCGCCGTCCGCCTGCTGCCCGCCGCCGATCCACCGCACCGTGCCGCCCCCGGCGCCGATGCCGCGCAGCGCCTGGCCATGCTGGCCCTGGCCATCGGCGATGAGCCCGGCCTGCTGCTGGACCGGCGCGAGCTGGACCGGGCCGAGCGCCAGCCCGGTGTGCCGTCCTATACCGTCGATACCCTGCGCGAGCTGCGCGCCGAGCTGGGCCCGCGCCAGCCGATCGCCTGGCTGGTCGGTGCCGACAGCCTGTTGGCCCTGCCCAGCTGGCACGAATGGGAGGCGCTGTTCGAGCTGGCGCATTTCATCGTCGCCGATCGCCCCGGCAGTCCCCTGGCCGCCGCTTGCGACCCGGTGCTGGCGCAGGCCCTGGAAGGGCGCTGGGCCAGTCACGAGCGTGAGCTGTTCAGCGCGCCGGCCGGGCGCCTGATGCGCCTGCAGGCCCCATTGCGCGAGGAATCGGCCACCGCGGTGCGCGCGCAGATCGCCGCCGCCGGGCCTTGGCAGCCACTGCTGCCTGAGGCTGTCGCGGGCTACATCATCGACCACCGCCTGTACGGCGCGACACCGTCGTGAATACGCGCGGGCGCGCCGCCCCGTATAATCGGCCCCACATTTATCGAGTTGACCCGCTTTGAGCAACCAAGCCCAGCCCCAGACCATCAAGGTCCAACTGCCCAATCCGGCGCCCTCCGTTCTGCAGCTGCTCGAGTGCGTGCGCGGGGCCACCGAAGAACTGAAGGCCAAGGATCTCGTTGAGATCGACGTCATCGGCCGCTCCAGCGTCGCCGATTACATGGTGATCGCGTCGGGCACCTCCAGCCGTCACGTCAAGTCGATCGCCGACGAAGTGGTGAAGTTCGCCAAGAAGCTGGGCGTGATGCCGCTGGGTGTGGAAGGCGAGCGCGAAGCCGAGTGGGTGCTGGTCGACCTGGGCGACGTGATCGTTCACGTGATGCTGCCGCGCGTGCGTGAGTTCTACGCGCTCGAGCGCCTGTGGACCGTGGGCGACCAGCCGCCGATCGAACTGCTCGACGATGCGGACGACGACTACGACGCGCGCTGATCGCAGCGTGCCCGGTCACGACAACGGCGCCGATGGCGCCGTTGTCTTTTGCGGCGCCGCCTGTGGTGGCTGCGGAGGACAGACATGAAAGCCAGGCTGATCGCCACCGGTGAGCGCGCGCCCTCCTGGGTTGCGCAGGGCTTTGCCGAGTACCAGAAGCGGCTCTCGCACTGGTTGCCGTTCGAGCTGGTCGAGATCGAGCCCGGCCTGCGCGGCAAAGGCCGCGATGCGCGCCGCGCGACCGATGACGAAGGCAAGCGCGTGATCGCCGCATTGCCGAAAAATGCGTATGTGGTCGCGCTGGATGTGCCCGGACGCCAGCTCAGTTCCGAACAGCTGGCGCAGCGCCTGGAACATTGGCGCAGGCAGGGCAGGGACCTGGCCTTCCTGATCGGTGGGCCGGAAGGGCATTCGGCCGAGGTGTCGGCGATGGCCGACGAGAAATGGTCGATCGGCCCGCTGACCCTGCCGCATATGCTGGTGCGCCTGGTGGTGGCCGAGCAGCTGTACCGCGCCGCGGCGATGCTGGCCAACCATCCGTATCACCGCGCGTGAAATAGTTGTCGCCAGACGGGTTACATCTCGCGAAAAACGGGCTACAATGCGCACCCCGCCCGAATAGCTCAGCCGGTTAGAGCACTTGACTGTTAATCAGGGGGTCGTTGGTTCGAGTCCAACTTCGGGCGCCAAGATTTGAAAAAAAGCCTCGCAGCGATGCGGGGCTTTTTTTTGTCTGCGATTTACCCGCGTGCCGCGATCCAAACAAAAAGCCCGGGCACTGCCCGGGCTCCTTGTTCCCCAAGTGCGGCTACCTCATTCGAAGGTGTACTTGGCACCGACGGTGAAGTAACGGCCGATCGCGCCACTGAAGTGCAGCGGGTTGTAGTTCACGCCACCGTAGGTGGTCGGATCCAGCGGAGCGATGCGGTCGAACAGGTTCTGCACCGATGCGTTCAACTCGAAGGCCTCGGTGATGTTCCAGCGACCGGACAGGTCGAAGGTGGTGAACGAGGAGATCTTCTCGACGTCGGTACCGTCGGCGTAGGCGAACTGATACGAGCCATCGGGACCGCGGAAGTCGGTGTTCTCCATCTTGGAGATGTAGTTGGCCACGCCGCTGACGCTCCACGGACCCTGCTTCCAGGTGGTGCCGAAGTTGACGCGGTCCTTCGGGGTGCCGATGCAGTTGGTGACGTCGCAGTTGCCGTGCGTGCCGGCATAGTCGACGGTCACATCGGCATCGGTGCGCTCGAACTTGAGCACATGGCTCCACTGCAGGTCCATCTCCAGCTGGCCCGGACCGATGTCGAAGGTCTGGCGGATGTCGGTATCGATACCGCGGACGCGGGTCGATGCAGCATTGATGTACTGCGTATTGACCGCCAGGATGCTGCCGGTACCGGGAACACCGTTGAGCAGGTTGTTGTCACGCAACACGTTGCCCGCGGCAATCGCTTCGGCAGTACTGCCCTGGGCGATTTCGTTGGTGCGCTTGATCTGCCAGGCATCCACCGTCATCGAGGTGCTGGAGGTCGGCTGCAGCACCAGACCCACCGAGTAGCTCTTGGACTCTTCCGGCTTCAGGTCGGCATTGGGGCGGGTGATGATGGCGACCGGCAGTGCGCCGCAATCGTCATCGTTCGCGCCCGGCGCCGGGTTGCCGCCGGGGCAGCGCACGGGATCGGCAGCATTGGAGAACGCTGCCAGGCCGCCGTCGCCGTTCTCGGCCGGGTTGGGGGCACGGAAGCCTTCGGCATAGCTGCCGCGGACTGCGATCCAGTCGGCCGGGGTCCACTTGATGCCGACCTTCGGCGTCGCCTTGCCTTCGCCGCTCTCATACTTGTCGTAGCGGACCGCGCCGGACAGTTCCAACTGCTCCAGCACCGGGGCGGACAGTTCGACATAGCCGGCGTAGACGTTCTGCGTACCGTCGTAGGCCGAGTAGCCCAGCCCGATGATCTGGCCCTGGTCGGTGAACGTCTGCGGGGTCAGGCTGTTGCTGGTCTTGCGCCATTCGGTACCCAGCGCCAGGCCGAGCGGGCCACCCTTCAGGTCCATCAGGCTGCGCGACACGGTGAAGTCGAACATGTCCAGGCTGGATTTGGCGCGTGCGCTGATGTCCGGCGAGATGTAGTCATACAGGGCCTGTGAGTTCAGCCCCGCGTTGTCGCCGATGCGCCACACGCCTGCCGGGCAGGCCGGATTGCCGAGCACGCAACGCACGGCGTCGTAGTTCAGGAAGCCGGTACGCTTGTTGACCAGGTCGGTGCCCGAATGCAGGTAGGCCGTGTCGTAGCTCCACTCGCCCCAGTTGCCCTTGACGCCCACCAGGAAGCGGTTGAACTCGTTGGTGTTCTCGGTCACACGCGGGCCGACATCCCAGGCCGAGTAACGCAGGCGCGAGGCCTGGCCCGGGATCGGGTTGTCCGGGTGGGTCGGGCTGAGCACCGTGGCACCGTCGCCGCTGTTGGCGTTGACCGGGCCGCCGGGATAGCCCCAGCCACCGGATACGCCGGAGGGCGTGTTGCTGAAGGTGGTTTCCTTCTTGGAGTAGCCGATTTCGGTGTAGATCTCACCGCCCTCGCCGAAGGCGAAGCTGGCGCGACCAAACACGTTGACGTACTTCTCTTCCGGGGTCAGGTCACGGTACAGCTGGGCCGGATCCCACAGGCAGCCCTGCTGCTGGGCAGTGACATCGTTCTGGCCGGGGATGGTGGTCAAGCCGGCGCAGCCTGGCAGCGCGACGAGGAAGGCCGGATCGTCATCCGTCACCGCACGGTCGTCGAACACCGAACCGTTCGGACCCACACCGCCACGGGTACCGCCAGAGAGCGCGGCGCCACCCAGGAACTGGGCGTTGTTGCCATAGCCCCACGGGCGGATATCACCGGTGCCGATCCACTTGCGGTTCTTGCGGTCGCTGATCTTGATCGCGTCGGTCTTGCCCACGTCCAAACTGAAGAACGCGTTCCAGCCATCGGTGGCCAGGTCGCCGGTACCGGCGGTCAGCGTGGCCTTCTTGGCGTCGCCATCGCTATCACCGGACAGGCCGTAGGAGGCGCGCAGGATCGCGCCATTGAAGTCGCTGCGCAGGATGATGTTGACCACGCCGGCGATGGCGTCCGAGCCGTAGATCGCAGAAGCGCCGTCCTTGAGGACTTCAATGCGCTCGACCGCATCCAGCGGAATGGTGCTCAGATCGGTGAAGACCTTCTGGCCGTCATCGGCCAGGCCATAGGTCGCCATGCGGCGGCCGTTCAACAGGACCAGCGTGGAGCCGGCGCCCAGGCCGCGCAGCGAGATGCCTGCGCCACCGCCGGCAAAGCCGTTGCCGAAGGTCTTGGGAATGGAGCCCGACCCGTCCGCGGTCAGGGTCTGCAGATACTCGGCGACCGTGGTCTTGCCGGTACGGTCGATTTCCTGGCGGGTGACCACCTGGACGGGGGAGGGGGTTTCGGTGTTCGTGCGGGGGATGTTCGACCCGGTGACGGTGATCCGGTCAAGGTTGGTCGCCTGCTCCTGCGCGAACGCGGAGGACGACGCCATGGCCCCTACCAGCAGCAGCGCGCCGCTGGTCAGGATCGTGGAAATGGAATGGGCCAGGGTATTGCGGCGGCTGTCGTCGCGGCGTTGGGTCGGGTGTTTCACAGCTTCTCTCCTGACTGGGAAAACCTAGATGTCAATAAGTCGACACCAGAACGGTGGCAACGGCGCCAATCTAGGTTTCCGTCGTGTGACGCAAGAGTGAAAAATTGCTTAATTGGGAAAAGATGCTGTGCGTCTCAGTTTGTGAATGGGGAGCCCCCTGACGGGGCTCCCATTCACTCAGCGCGGTAACGAAAAATCGACCGGAACCAGGCCATCGGCGGCGACGGCCTGCCCATCGACGAGGGCTGGCACGAAACGCCAGTGACGCAGCACCTGCTGGCGTGCGGCCTGGTCGAGCACGCGCGAGCCACTGCTCTTCTCGATACTGGCCGCAACCGGGTTGCCCTGGCTGTCGACCCGGATACGCAGCAGGACCGTCCCCTGCTGGCCCAGGCGGATCGCCGCGACCGGATACGGTGGCGGCGGCGCGCTGCGGTACTGCAGTTGGGCCCCGGCGGCGGGCGACGGCGTGGCCGGGGCCGGTTCCAGCGCCGGTGCGGCGGTCTCGCTGGCGGGCATCGATGCCACTGCGGGCGCCTCGTCGAGGGTGGCGGTGGGGCTCGGCAGCGGTGCCGGCGCGCGTTGCGTGGTCACGGGCACCACCGGGGGGAGCCGCGGTGGGTCTGCCGGCGGATGACGGATGATCTCCGGCGGCGGCGGAGGCAGTACCCAGGTCACCTGCATGCGTTCGCGCGGTGCCTTGATCAGGGGCTGGGTAGCCGGGATCAACAACAGCATCAGGGCCAGCGCGTGGACCGCGATGGCAGTGCTCCACCCGAGCACGCGGGACGCTTCGATAGGCAGCGGGACAACCGGGGACGGGGTACGGACCATGCTCCACTCTCCTTGCCAGATGTGCGGGAACATCAACGTGCCTGCGCGCCGCGTGGGGTCAGGCGGGGCCGCGCAATGACAGCAATACCCGAGCCCGGCACGGGCCGGAAGTCAGGGGCAGGGTGGGGAGTTGGCTGGCAGTCAGGATCCGGCGGCGAACAGCATGACGGCGCCCGCAGGCGCCGTCATGTCTTGGCAGGAGCGGACGGCTGGTCCGCTCTGCTGCGAAGTGTTACCGGCCCAGATCGAACACCACGTCCAGGTTGACCGACACGGTCGATTCGCCCGGCGACACCGGCGTGGATACATCAGCAGCCATCGGCGCGGCCGCCGCACGCATCATCACCGGGCGGAAGTTGCCGCCACCGCTTTCGGAGATGCTCACGATCCGGCGCACGCGCAGGCCCAGCGACTTGGCATACGTTTCGGCGCGGGCCTGGGCCTTCTTCAGCGCGGCCAGGCGGGCTTCGTCGTAAACCGGCTCGGGCTGGTCGATCTCGAACTGCGGGCCGTTGATCTGGTTGGCGCCCTGGGCGGCCAGTGCATCAAGCACTTTGCCGAGCTTGGCGATGTCGCGCACCTTCAGGCTGACCGTATTGCTGGCCTGGTAGCCGGTGATCTTCGGCGCTTCGTTGTCGGCGTAGCGAT
The DNA here is from genome assembly GCF_039673205.1 of Stenotrophomonas sp. TWI809. Classification (NCBI taxonomy): domain Bacteria; kingdom Pseudomonadati; phylum Pseudomonadota; class Gammaproteobacteria; order Lysobacterales; family Lysobacteraceae; genus Stenotrophomonas; species Stenotrophomonas sp. TWI809. The sequence continues at coordinate 119,318 of NZ_JBDJLE010000008.1, forward strand.
ACTGCGGGCTCAGGTTGACCCCGCTGGTCTGCACATCCCGCTCGGCGATGCCGGCGGCCTTGATCGCGGCGAGCACCTTGGTCATCTGCTCGGCGTTCTGGCGCATGGCGCTGTTGCCGTCCACGGCCTGGGTCACCACACCGGCCGAGAGCGTGGCCACGTCCGGCACGCGCTTGGCCTCGGCATTGGCCGAGATGTTGAGCAGGGTGCCGTCAGCCGGCACGGCGATGGTGGGCTGGGACTGGGCGTGGGCGGTCATCGAAGCTCCCAGGGCAAGGGACAGGGCGAGCAGCAACGGGGACAGGGACGGGCGGCGCATGTACATCTCCTTGTGAAGACGTTGAGGTTGGTGTCGGGGCGATGAACGCGTCGTGAGGTTTGATGGGGTTGAGCACGATTCAAGCGTGTTGCTCGCGATTCAGACAGTAGGCTCAGGTTATGCTTCCTCGATGCTTTATCTTGCCTCTCGATCCCCCCGACGAAACGAACTGCTTGCGCGCCTGGAACGACCGTTCCAGGCGCTTGAGCTTGACGTGCCCGAAGTCCGTGCGCCCGAAGAATCCGCCGCCGATTACGTGCAGCGGGTCGCCGCCGACAAGGCGCGCGCCGGGTGGGCGCTTGTCGCCCATGACCCCGAGGCGGTGGTGCTGGGCTCGGACACCGAAGTCGTGCTCGACGGGCGCGTGTTCGGTAAACCGGCCGATGCGGCCGACGCCTGCGCGATGCTGCGTGCGTTGGCCGGGCGCACCCACCAGGTGATGACCGCCGTGGCGCTGGTCGCTGCTGGCCGGGAACAGGGCGTGCTGGTGGTCTCGGAGGTGACGTTCGCGGCGATCGATGAGGATCGGATCGCCGCCTACGTGGCCAGTGGCGAGCCGATGGACAAAGCCGGTGCCTATGCGATCCAGGGGGGCGCTGAACGATATATCCGCCATCTGGCGGGAAGCTATTCGGGTGTGATGGGTTTGCCCCTGCAACAGACCGAGCAGTTGCTGCAGACGTTTGAACTGAAGGGAGTCGCCCATGTCTGAAGAAATCCTGGTCAATGTCACCCCGCGGGAAACCCGCGTCGCCGTCATCGAGAACGGCATGCTGCAGGAACTGCATATCGAACGTGGCTGGCGCCGTGGCGTGGTCGGCAACATCTACAAGGGCAAGGTGCAGCGGGTCATGCCGGGCATGCAGGCGGCCTTTGTCGAGGTCGGGCTGGAGCGCGCGGCGTTCCTGCACGCCAACGATGTGATCCGCCCGGCCCCGGTGGCCAGTCCGGATACCGAAGGCACCACGTTGCCGCCACCGTCCTCGGTGCCTATCGTCGAGCTGCTGCGCGACGGCCAGGACATCGTGGTGCAGGTGGTCAAGGACCCGATCGGGACCAAGGGCGCGCGGCTGACCACCCAGATCAGCATTCCCTCGCGCTACATGGTGCTGCTGCCGCAGTCCAAGGTGGTGGGCGTGTCGGCCCGGATCGAGGACGAGGCCGAGCGCGCCCGCCTGAAAACCCTGGTGACCGAACTGTCGGCCCAGCACGGCGGCTACGGCTACATCGTGCGCACCAATGCCGAAGGCCAGCCGGCCGAGGCGATCGCCGAAGACGTGGCCTACCTGTCGCGGGTCTGGAACGTGGTGGAGCGCCGTGGCCGCGATGCCGCCCCGCTCAGCGTGATCTATGAAGACCTGAGCCTGCCGCTGCGCTCGGTGCGCGATCTGATCCGCAAGGACGTGGACAAGGTCAAGGTGGATTCCAAGGAGACCTTCAACCAGTTGCAGGCGTTCGTGGCCAAGTACATGCCAGTGCTGGCCGAGAAACTGGAGCTGTACAGCGGTGATCGCCCGATCTTCGACATGTTCGGGGTCGAGGATGAAATCGGCCGCGCGCTGGACAAGCAGGTCCCGCTGAAGTCGGGCGGCTATCTGGTGATCGACCAGACCGAGGCGATGACCACGATCGATGTGAACACCGGTTCGTTCCTGGGCCAGCGCAACCTCGAAGAGACCGTGTTCCGCACCAATCTGGAGGCCGCGCAGGCCGTGGCACGCCAGCTGCGGCTGCGCAACCTGGGCGGCATCATCATCATCGACTTCATCGATATGGACGATGCCGAGCACCGCCGCCAGGTCCTTCGCACGTTGGAGAAGGCGCTGGCCCGCGACCACGCCAAGACCACCGTCTACGACTTCTCGCCGCTGGGCCTGGTCGAGATGACCCGCAAGCGCACCGTGGAAAGCCTGGAGCGCCAGCTGTCCGAGCCGTGCCCGGAGTGCAGCGGGCGGGGTTCGATCAAGACCGCCGAAACGGTGACGTACGAGATCTTCCGCGAAATCACCCGGGCGGTGCGTCAGTTCGATGCGGCGCGCCTGCTGGTGATCGCCTCCTCGAAGGTGGTCGCGCGCATCACCGACGAGGAATCCTCGGCGGTGGCCGAACTGGAGGAGTTCCTGGGCAAGAGCATCCGCTTCCAGGCGGATGAGCAATACCTGCAGGAGCAGTTCGATGTCGTGCTGCTCTGATCGCGGCCGGTCCGGCATCCCCACGTTCCGATGAGCACACCGCTCCGCCTGCGCCTGCGCCGGATCCGCCGCCATGCTGTGTATGCGGTGGCGATCCTGCTCGTGGGCGTGGCCCTGCTGGTCGGCACTGCCAGCCAGCTGCTGCCGCTGGCCGAGCGTCACCCGGACAAGGTGGCGGCGTGGTTGAGCGCGCGCGCAGGCCAGCCGGTGCGTTTCGATGCATTGGATACTGCCTGGACACGGCGCGGCCCGCTGCTGCAGCTCAAAGGGCTGCGCATCGGTGAAGGGCAGGGCCTGCGCATCGGCGAGGCCGAAGTGCTGGTGTCCATGTATGCCGGCCTGCTGCCGGGCCACTCGCTGACCGAGCTGCGCCTGCGTGGCGTGGCGCTGGTACTGCAGCGCGCCGACGATGGCCGCTGGTCCGTGCAGGGCCTGCCGCAGTCCAGTGCAGGTGACCCGCTGGAAACACTGCGCCGCCTGGGCGAGCTGCAGGTGATCGGTGGCCGCTTGAAGGTGGATGCGCCCTCGTTGGGCGTGAACGCCGTGCTGCCGCGGATCGACCTGCGTCTGCGCGTCAACGGCCAGCGCCTGCGGGTTGGGGCGCGTGCGTGGGCCGACCCGTCCGCACAGCCGCTGACGGCGGTGCTGGAATTCGAGCGCAAGCGCGGCGATGGTCAGGCCTGGTTCTCGGCCGCCCCGGCCGACTTCCGGGCGTGGGCCTCGCTGCTGCAGTTCGGCGGCATCGGCCTGCAGCAGGGCACCGGTGAGTTCAATGCCTGGGTGGACCTGCGCGATCACCGGGTGGTGATGGTCACCACCGATGCGGACCTTCAGAACGTACAGGTGCGCGGCGTGACGCTGGCCGACGGCACCCACCCGCAGCTGGCGTTGGACACGCTGGAACTGCGTGCACGCTGGCGCTGGGTGCAGGGGGGCTGGCGCGCCGATGCGCCACGGTTGCGGATTGGCATGGAAGGCAGCACCCAGCAATTGGACGGGCTGCTGCTGGCCGGCGGGCAGCACTTCGCGCTGGCTGGCGACAACATCGATGCCACCGCGCTGCTGCGGGGGCTGGCGCTGACCGACCGGATCGATCCCGGCCTGCGCGAGTGGCTGCATGAGGCCGCACCGCAGGTGCGCATGACCCGCGTGCGGGTGGCAGGCGAGCAGGGCGGCCCGCTGTCGGTCGAGGGGGATCTGGAAGACATCCGCTTCGCGGCGGTCGGGCATTCGCCCGGGCTCAGCGGTGTGGGCGGGCGCTTCAACGGCGATGCCGATGGCTTCACCCTGGATCTGCAACCGCAGCAGGTGATGCAGTTCGATTGGCCGAGCGGCTTTGGCGAGCGCCACGACGTGCGCCTGGCCGGCCGACTGGTGGGCTGGCGCGACGAGGCCGGCGGCTGGCGGATCGGGACCCCGGCGCTGCGCGTGCAGGGCACCGATTACGCCGCCGATGTGCGCGGCGGCATCTGGTTCCAGAACAACGGCACGCGCCCCTGGCTGGAACTGGCGGCCAAGATCGACGATGTGCCAATGACCGCCGCCAAGCGTTTCTGGATCCACTCCAAGATGAGCAAGGCCGCCACCGATTGGCTGGATGCTGCCCTGGTCTCCGGGCAGGTGCGTGGCGGGGTGGGCCTGGTGACCGGGGATCTGGAAGACTGGCCGTTCGACAAGAACAACGGCCGCTTCGAGGCGACCGGCCACATCGACGCCGGCAGTATCCGCTTCCAGCACGACTGGCCGGCGATGAACAAGGTCGATGCCGATATCGCCTTCATCGGCCCGGGCTTCGAACTGCATGGCAAGGGCGACCTGGCCGGGGTGGCGGTGGACCACTTCGATGCCGGCATTCCTGATTTCGGCGAGACCGATCTGTACGTCAAGGCCAGCAGCCGCAGCGATGCCGGTGCACTGCTGGCCATGCTCAAGCAGAGCCCGTTGCAGGCCACCTATGGCGAGACGCTGGACAATCTCACCGCGAAGGGACCGGCCGCGGTCACCTTCGACCTGCTGCAGCCGCTGCACCACGACGAAGGCCGCGGTCACCTGCAGGGCACGGTCGATCTCAATGGCGCGACCCTCACCGAGAAGCGCTTCGACCTGGTCTTCGACAACATGCGCGGTACGGCCCGTTATGGCCATGGCGGCTTCGATGCGGAGCACCTGGCGGTACGTCACCAGGGCCAGGACGGGCTGCTCAGCCTGCGCGCCGGTGAGTTCGTGCGCGATCCGCAGCAGGCCTTCGAATCCGAACTGACCGCCTCGCTGGAGGCGGGGGCGCTGTTGGACCGCGCCCCGGAATTGAACTGGCTCAAGCCTTACATCCAGGGCACCTCGCGTTGGACCATCGGGGTGACCCTGCCCAAGGTCGCGGCCGGCAGCAAGGTCGAGCCGCCCACCGTGCTCAAGCTGCATTCGGATCTGGTCGGCACCACCCTGGAACTGCCGGCGCCGCTGGACAAGCCCGCCGCTACGCCGTTGGCGACGGACGTCACCGCACAGCTGCCGATGGGCAGCGGACGCGTTGATGTCGCCTTCGGCCAGCGCCTGGCCCTGGCCGCGCGCACGCATGACAACCAGACCGGGGTGCAGGTCACCCTCGGCAGCGACCGCGTGGATCGTGATCCGCCGGCCAGTGGGCTGGTCGTGAACGGGCGCAGCGGCTCGCTGGATGCGCTGGAGTGGATCGCGCTGGCCCGCTCGCCGGACGGCGGCGACGGCAAGGACCCGATGCCGCTGCGGCATGTGGACGTGCAGGTCGGCCAGCTGCTGCTCGCCGGTGGCGTATTCCCGCAGACCCGGCTGCAACTGCGGCCGACCAGCAGCAGCGTGGACGTGCGCCTGGACGGCCCCTCGCTGGTGGGCGGCCTGACCGTGCCCAATGCCGAAGGCGGCACCATCGTCGGCAAGCTCAGCCGGGTGCACTGGCAGTCGCTGCCGACGCCCGTCAAGGCGCCCAGCGATGGCGCCCCGATCCTGCTGCCACCGGACGTGGCCCTGCCGGCGCGGGTCCAGGCCAGTGCCAATGACACCAATCCGGCCAAGATCCCGCCGCTGTCGCTGGATATCGATGACCTCCAGTTCGGCAAGGCCAAGCTCGGCCAGGCGGTATTGCGCACGCGGCCCATGGCCAACGGCCTGAGCGTGGATCAGCTGCAGTTCCGCGCGCCCAAGCAGGCGATCGACGTCAATGGCCGCTGGATGGGCATGGGCGAGGCCGCGCGCAGCCAGTTCAACGTGCAGGTCAAGAGCGAGGACCTGGGCGGGCTGATGCAGAATCTGGACTATGGCGGCCAGCTGCGTGGCGGCCAGGGCCAGCTGACCATGAGCGCCGGCTGGCAGGGCGGCCCATCCGACTTCCAGCTCGGTGCGCTGCAGGGCCAGCTCGACGTGCAGGCCCGCAACGGCCAGTTGCTGGAACTCGAACCCGGTGCCGGGCGCGTGCTCGGCCTGCTCAGCGTGACCCAGCTGCCGCGCCGGTTGATGTTCGATTTCCGCGATTTCTTCTCCAAGGGCTTCGCCTTCAACCAGGTCGAGGGCAGCGTGGCGTTCGCCGATGGCATGGCCACCACCGACAAGGTGCTGATCGAAGGCCCGGCGGCGAACATCACCATCCGCGGCAAGACCGACCTGCGCCAACAACGCTTCGATCAGACCATCGACGTCAACCCGCGTGCGGGCAACCTGCTGACGGTGGTCGGCGCGGTCGCCGGCGGCCCGGTGGGGGCGGCGGTCGGCGCGGCCGCCAATGCGGTGCTGTCCAAGCCGCTGGGCGAGATCGGCGCCAAGACCTACCGCGTGACCGGCCCCTGGGCCGAACCCAAGGTCGATGTGATCGACCGCGACGCAGCGCCCAAGCCGGCCCCGGCCGCACCGCCGGCGCGCTGATCCCTTTCCCGCGCCCGGGTTGCGATTGCGCCCGGCGCCCACAGATCAAAGAGCATGAACAACAACGCACTTTCGCTGGCCACCGACCGTCTGCTGCTGCCCGCCGGGCTGGATGCGAACGGTCTGGAACGCACGTTCGGCACCCTGTTGGGCCCGGGCATCGATTTCGGGGATCTCTATTTCCAGCACACGCGCCGCGAGAGCTGGAGCGTGGAGGACGGCATCGTCAAGGACGGGGCGCATTCGATCGAGCAGGGCGTGGGCGTACGCGCCATCGCCGGTGAGAAGACCGGCTTCGCCTACTCCGACGACATCCACAGCGACGCGCTGCTGGCCGCGGCCAACTCGGCCCGCGCCATCTCCCGCGAGGGTGGGGCGCAGTCGGCCCGCTCGCTGGTGCGGGGCAGTGGCCGCGCGCTGTACCCGGCACTGGACCCCATCGATGGCATGGGCAACGAGGCCAAGGTCGAGATGCTCAAGCGGCTGGACCGCTACCTGCGCGCCGCCGACCCGCGCGTGCAGCAGGTGATGGTCAGCCTGTCCGGCGGCGTGGATACGGTTTTGATCGCGCGCAGCGATGGCGTGCTTGCGGCCGACATCCGCCCGCTGGTGCGCTTGAACGTGCAGGTGATCGTCGAGCAGCATGGCCGGCGCGAGTCCGGTTACTCCGGTGGCGGCGGCCGCTACAGCTATGAAGAACTGTTTGCCGAGGGGCGCCCGGAAGGCTTCGCGCGCGAGGCCCTGCGCCAGGCGCTGGTGAACCTGGAGGCGATCCCGGCCCCGGCCGGGGTGATGACCGTGGTGCTCGGCCCGGGCTGGCCCGGCGTGCTGCTGCATGAAGCGGTCGGCCATGGCCTGGAAGGCGACTTCAACCGCAAGGGCACCAGCGTCTACGCCGGCCGGATCGGCGAGCGCGTGGCCGCGCCGGGCGTGACCATCGTTGACGACGGCACCCTGGACGGACGCCGCGGCTCGCTGAACATCGATGACGAGGGCCACCCGACCCAGTGCACCACCCTGATCGAGGACGGCATCCTGGTCGGCTACATGCAGGATTCGCTCAATGCGCGCCTGATGGGCGTGGCCCCCACGGGTAACGGCCGCCGTGAATCGTTCGCGCACATGACCATGCCGCGCATGACCAACACCTACATGCGCGCCGGCCAGCACGATCCGGAAGAAATGATCCGCTCGGTCAAGCGTGGCCTGTACGCCGTCAACTTCGGTGGTGGCCAGGTCGACATCACCAGCGGCAAATACGTGTTCTCGGCCACCGAGGCCTACCTGATCGAAGACGGAAAAATCACCGCGCCGGTGAAGGGCGCCACCCTGATCGGCAATGGGCCGGAAACCATGCAGAAAGTGCGCATGATCGGCAACGATCTGGCCCTGGACGAGGGCGTGGGCATCTGCGGCAAGGATGGCCAGAGCGTGCCGGTCGGCGTGGGCCAGCCGTCCCTGCTGATCGATGGCATCACCGTGGGCGGCACCCAGGCCTGAGCCGGGATGCATTCGCCTGCGCTGCCTGATCATGCGGCCGCCAGCAGGGTGCTGGCGCCGCCGCGCGAGCGCCGGGACTCAGTCCTCGGCGTTCTCGTCGCTGTCGGTGTCCGTGTCGACCGCGTCGTCCAGCGCGTCTTCGGAGGCGGCATTCACGCCTTCCAGACCGAGCGCGGCCGGCAGCAGCAGCGTACGCAGGACCTGGAAGATCTCGCGGTAGGCGCGCGGCGGCTTGTTCTTGGCCTTTTCGGCCTGGGCGTTGCGGACCAGCGTGCGAAGCTCCTGGCGGTCGGCATGCGGGTATTCGTCCAGCAGCGCGCCCAGCGCCTTGTCGCCGTCCTTGAGCAGGCGTTCGCGCCAGTCTTCCACGCGGTGCATGGTCGCCACTTCACGGCGCGAGGTCTCGCTGTTGGCATCCAGCGCATCGCGGATCGCATCCAGCACGGCGTCGTCTTCGCGACGCATGTGCTTGGCCAGGAACGCCAGCTGGCGCTTGTGGGCGATATGCGCGGTGATGCGCTTGGCCTCGGCGATGTGCGGCAGCAGATCCTCGGGCACCGGCAGGCGCGCCAGCTGGGCCGGGGTCAGCGAGACCAGCTTCTCGCCCAGGGCCAGCACGTCCAGCGCCGCCCGGCGGTTCTGGCTGCGGCTGATATCAAGGAATTCACCGGTTTCTTCGTCGCGTCCGCGCATCGTCTTATTTCCACATCCGTAAACTGTGCCGGCGTCGCGCCGGGCACTCACCTGTACAGGATAAAGCATTGAACGTGATCTCCCCTGAAGTCTCCCCGGCCGACGACAGCCTGCAGCGCCTGGAGCAGCTGGCCGACATCTCCCAGCGCCTGCTGGAGCGGGCCAAGGCCCTGGGCGCCAGCCAGGCCGAGGTCAGCTGCAGCGATGAGCGCGGCCTGGATGTGAACGTGCGCCTGGGCGAGGTCGAGACGGTCGAGTCCACCCGCGACCGCGGCATCGCCGTGACCGTCTACTTCGGCCAGCGCAAGGGCAGCGCCAGCACCGCCGACCTGCGCGAGAGCAGCCTGGAGTCGACCGTGGCCCAGGCCTGCGCGATCGCCCGCCACACCGAGGATGATGAGGCGGCCGGCCTGGCCGAGGCGGCCCTGATGGCCCGTGAATTCCCGGATCTGGACGGCTGGCACCCTTGGGAACTCAGCGCCGATGCGGCGCTGGATCTGGCCCTGGCCTGCGAAGCGGCCGGCCGTGAGGCCGACACCCGCATCAGCAATTCCGACGGTGCCTCGGCGGCGACCGCGCAGAGCCTGTCGGTGTATGCCAACTCGCACGGCTTCATCGGCCGCGAGCGCAGCAGCCACCACTCGATCGGCTGCGCGCTGATCGCCGGGCAGGGCGATGGCATGCAGCGCGACGGTTGGTACAGCAGCGCACTGGCCCGCGAAGATCTGGACGATGCCGCCTCGATCGGCCGCCGCGCCGCCGAGCGTACCGTGGCCCGCCTGGACCCGCGCTCGATGACCACGGCGCAGATGCCGGTGCTGTATTCGCCGGAGGTGGCCCGCTCGCTGATCGGCCATCTGCTCGGTGCCGTGTCCGGCGGAGCGTTGTACCGCCGCGCCAGCTTCCTGCTCGACAGCGTCGGCACGCGCCTGTTCCCGGACTGGTTCGGCATCGAAGAGCTGCCGCTGCTGCGCCGTGGGCTGCGCTCGGCAGCCTTCGATGGCGATGGCGTGGCCACCCGCAATTCTGCGCTGATCCGCGATGGCGTGCTGGAGCGCTACATCCTGGGCAGCTACTCGGCACGCAAGCTCGGCCTGCCGACCACCGCCAACGCCGGTGGCGTGCACAACCTCAAGGTCACCGCCAACGCGGGTGATCTGGTCTCCATTGCCCGGCAGATGGGCAATGGACTGCTGGTCACCGAACTGATGGGGCAGGGCGTCAACAGCGTCACCGGTGATTACTCGCGTGGTGCCGGCGGCTTCCGCGTGGAGAACGGCGAGATCAGCTACCCGGTGGACGGCATCACCATTGCCGGCAACCTCAAGGACATGTTCGCCAGCATCGAAGCGGTGGGCACCGACATCGACACGCGCTCGCACGTGCACACCGGTTCGATCCTTGTAGGACGAATGACCGTTGCCGGTAACGATTGACGTATTCTATGGAGGCTGCCCTGGCAGGCGGGGAGCCTGCCGCGTGCAATACCCATTACCTCGAACAAGGAGTTTCACGTGAGCGATTTCGATAACGTCACCACCCCGCCGCCGCCGGTGAGCGCACCGGCCCCGGCCGAACAGCGCACCATGGCCCTGGTGGCCCACCTGCTGGGTATCTTCACCTGGTTCCTCGGCCCGCTGATCATCTGGCTGATCAACAAAGACGACAGCAGCAAGCGCTTCGTCACCGATCAGGCCAAGGAAGCGCTGAACTTCCAGATCACGATCACCATCGCGATGCTGATCTGCATCGTGCTGACCATCGTCATCATCGGTGGCCTGCTGGCACCGATCGTCGGCCTGCTCAACGTGATCTTCTGCATCATCGCAGCGGTCAAGGCCAACAACGGCGAAGCCTACCGCTACCCGTTCGCACTGCGCCTGATCAAGTAATCGATCCGCAGCGCTGGAACGAAAAAACGCCCGGGATTCCCGGGCGTTTTTTTGTGTGCTGGCGCTGTAGAGCCACGCCATGCGTGGCTGACTGCACTATCGCTCAGTGATCCCGCTCAACCGCCAGCCTGGCCAGCGCACGCAGTGCATCGGCCGCCTCGCCATAGCCGGCCAGACCGTCGAACATCTGCTCGCTCAGCGTGCGCAGATGCGCCTTGGCACCGTCCATGCCCAGCAGCGCCGGGAAGGTCGATTTGGCCTGTGCTTCGTCTTTGCCGGCGGTCTTGCCGAGCTGTTCGGAACTGGCTTCGACATCGAGGATGTCATCGCGCACCTGGAAGGCCAGGCCCAGCGCCGAGGCCACCGTATCCAGCGTCGCCAGATCCGCGGCAGGTGCCTGGCCACACAGCGCGCCCATGCGCACCGCGGCGCGGATCAGCGCGCCGGTCTTGAGCGCATGCATGCGTTCCAGCGCCTGCAACGGCTGCTGATGGCCAGTGGCGTCGATATCCAAGGCCTGGCCGCCGCACATGCCGGCCGCGCCGGAGGCGTGCGCCAGGGTCTGCAGGCAATCCACGCGCAGCTGCGCCGGCAACGCCGCGTCGGCGATCAGGCTGAACGCGCGCGTCTGCAGGGCATCGCCGGCGAGGATCGCGGTGGCTTCATCGAAGGCGATATGCGTGGTCGGCCGGCCGCGCCGCAAGGCGTCATCGTCCATCGCCGGCAGATCATCGTGCACCAGCGAATACGCATGGATCAGCTCCACCGCCATTGCCGGTGCATCCAGTGCGTTTTCGTCGGCGCCGAAGATCCGGCCGCCGGCATACACCAGCAACGGCCGCATGCGCTTGCCACCCCCGAGCACCGCATAACGCATCGCCTGATGCAGCCCGCGCGGGGCATCGGACGGGGAAGGCAGGCTGGCGTCGAGTTCGCTTTCGATACGGTCGCGCCAACGCGCGAACGTGGCCTCAACCGTCATGGCTGGGCGGGTCGAACGGTACGGCGGTGTCGGGCTGGGCCGGATCGCTGAGCAGGCGCACGCGCAGTTCGGCCTGTTCCAGCGCCTGCTGGCACTGGCGGTACAGGCCGACGCCACGTTCGTAGGCGCTGAGCGATTGTTCCAGGCTCAGTTCGCCGGTTTCCATCTTCTCCACCAGCTGCTCAAGCTCTTCCAGCGACTGCTCGAAGTGGGCGACCGGGGAGGTTTCATTGGGGGACTTCTTTGCCATGCGCCAAGTGTGGGCTGCTGGCCCGGCGGGGTCAATTCACGCCGCGCCCGGGGTCCACTGCAACTGCGCATGATGGGCCTGCAACCACGGTTGCAATGCCGCCCCGATGACCCGGTCGCCTGCGGCCAGCAGGGTGTCTTCGTCGAACAGGAGCGGCAGCTGACGGCGCTGCCACGGCGGCAGGCCCTGCTGTTGCAGCAGGTCCTTGAGCGCATGGGAATGTGTGCGCCCGGGCAGCTGGATGCGTTCGCCGCCGCGGCGCGCGCGGATCTGCACGGGGCTATCGAAACCGGCGTCCGTGCCGAGCAGGCGCAGCTCGCCCCCATCGGGCAATGCCAGCGGCGCGCGGCCATCCCAATGCACGCTCCAGTCGGCTGGCAGGGCCAGGCTGGCCGAGAGCAGGTGCAGCTGCCCGCGCCAACGGCGGATACGCGCACCCTGCCAGGCGAACTGGGCATCGGCATGGTGCGCAGCCGGCAACAGTTCGCGCTCGACCGCCTCGACCCCGGCGGCTGGCAGCGGTGGCAGGCCACTGCCGCGCACCCAATGGCGCAGCAGGCGCGCACGTCGTTCCACCGGCTGGCGCATCAGCCGCGCGCAGTCGATCACGCCGGGGCCGACGCTGCAGCGTTCCAGCGCGTCGCGGTCGGCACTGTCGAGCAGATGCTGGGACTGCGCGCACAACGCCGCGCTGCGCGCGAAGGCGGCATCGGCCTGCGCCCAGCGCCGGCGAAGCTGCGGCAGTACCTGCAGGCGCAGGAAATTGCGGTCGGCATCGTCACTGGCGTTGCTGGGGTCTTCGATCCACTCCAGGCCTTCGGCCTGGGCATGCGCACGCAGGGTGCTGCGCGGAACCTCCAGCAACGGCCGCCATACGGTGCCGGCACCAAATGCGCTGGTGACCTGCATGGACGCCAATCCATCCACCCCGGAGCCACGCAGCGCCCGCAGCAGGAAGGTCTCGGCCTGGTCGTCGCGATGGTGGGCCAGCGCCAACTGTTCGCCCGGAAGCAGCTGCGAGGCGAACGCCTCACGGCGTGCATGCCGCGCGGCAGCTTCCGGCCCTTGTCCCTGGTTGCGTTGCACCTGGACACGGAGCACCCGCAGCGGAATGTTCCAGCGCGCACACACCTGCGTGCAGTGCACGGTCCAGGCATCGGCCTGCTCCTGCAGGCCATGATGGACATGGATGGCGCGCAGCCCCGCGGTGCGCTGGGCCGCCGAGGTGGCCAGCCAGTGCAGCAGGACGGTCGAATCGAGCCCGCCGCTGAAGCCCACCAGCACGGGGCGGACGACAGAGGGCGGTGGCGGCAGCAGGGACGTCATGGGCAGTGCGATCTCAGGCAGACCGGCAGTATCGGTGCTGCGTGGCAACGATGCCACGCGCGGGGATCACGGCGCGTCGGCATCCATCGCCGGACGCCCCTGCCGATCGATGCGGTACCAGGTGCCACCGACCATCGCAATGTGGCCATGATCGTCCGGCGTGCCTGGTCGGCAGCCTTGGCAGACCCGGGCCACCCCGTCATCGAACGCCCAGCCGAAATCGAAGGTCGCCGGGAACACCTGGCGCAGCTGGGTATCGAAGTAGCCGATGCGCGCGCCCACGCGGCCGCGCACCAGCCCTTCCACCACGTAGTCCGGGCCGTTGTCGAAGATGATCACCGGCAACTGGCGGCCATCGGCACGGACATAGTGGAAGCCACCGCCGGCGTAGACGGCAGCCAACCCGTCCTGGTCGTAGGGCAACGCCGCCAGCGCCGTGGCATCCAGCGCCAGACGCCCATCGCGCCACTGGCAACCGGCCAGCGGTTGCAGGCCATCTTCCTCGGTAAGCACGGTGCACGCGCCGCCGGTGCCCCACGCCATGGCGGAGGCCAGCAGGCCGGCTGCCAGCAGCAGGAGCCGCACGTAGCGGCCCCTCTTCGTCGTGTTGCAGGTCGGCAGACGCATTACTTGCTGTCGCCGGCCTGGCGCTCGAACGCGGTCGGCTTGGGCAGCTCGACCGGCACGCCCTTGGCGTCGCAGGTGCCGGCCTCGCACAGGCGCTGGCGCAGGCGCGGGGTGGCCTGCACGATCATGTGGTAGATCGCGTTCTGCTCCATCGTGCCGCGCACTGCCCTGCTGCCCGGGCCACGTGCCCAGATGCCGACGTCTTCGCCGCCATGCGATTCGCTCTTGGCGGGTACCAGCGCTTCCTGCATGTAATCAGGATGCTCGGTATCCACCGCGGTCAGGTCCGGCCGGCCGGTGCTCGGATCGAAGCTGCTCGGGTTGTGCGGGTACCGTTTCGGGCCGACCGGCTGCTGGTTGGTGGCACCGGTGTAGCCCGGGCCGTTGGCGTAGGTCAGGGTGGTGTAGGGCAGGCCCAGGCCATCGCGGGCCAGGTCCAGCTTGCCGGCACCGTCTTCGCCGCCCTTGTCCTTGACCTTGCCCAGGATCGGGTTGCCACGTGCCGGGTAACCGACGAAGTTCAGCGTGTGCGAATGGTCGGCGGTGACGATGATCAGCGTGTCCTGGTCGGAGGTCGCCTCGACGGCCGCGCGCACCGCATCGGACATCGCCACCGTATCGGTCAGTGCGCGGTAGGCGTTGCCGCTGTGGTTGGCGTGATCGATGCGCGCGCCTTCCACCATCAGCACGTAGCCTTCCTGGTGGCGCGACAGGTTGGCGATCGCCGCCTGGGTCAGCTCGGCCAGGCTCGGCTCACCGGCCGGGTCGTCCTTGCGCTCGGCCTCGTAACGCATGTGGTCCGGCTCGAACAGGCCGAGGATCGCCGGGGCGTTCGCGGCGGCCTGCAGCTGTCTGGCGTTCCACACATAGGCACCCTGCGGGTGCGCCTGCTGCCACTCGGTCACCAGGCTGCGCCCGTCCAGGCGCTGGCCGACCTTGTCGTCATACTCCGGATCGCGTTCTTCGACCGTGGTGAATTCACCGCGGCCGCCGCCGAGGGCGACCAGCGGGCCGCGCCCGAAGCGCGAGGTCGACAACAGCTGCTGGGCGATATCGCGGCAGCCGGCGGCCTTGGCCTCGTCCGGCACGTCGGTGTCGTTTTCCCAGTTGCGCTCCGGCGAGTGTGCATAGGTCGCCGCCGGGGTGGCATGGGTCAGGCGCGCGGTGGAGACCACCCCGGTCGCCATGCCGGCGCTGTCAGCCAGCTGCAGCCAGGTCAGCAGCCCCTTGTTCAGGCTGTCGGCGCAGTCGTTGCGGGTGCCGGCACTGACGCCGATCGCGCCCATGTGGGTCTTCACGCCGGTGGTGATCGCGGTCATGGTGCCGGCCGAATCCGGCGTCTGCGAATCGGTGTTGTAGGTCTTGCTGAACGCCGTGGCCGGGAAGCGCTCCCAGGACAACAGGTTCTCCTCGCCCGGATGCCCGTTGCGCTGCCCCTCGAAGATGCGCGCCGCGGCCACCGTGGTCAGGCTCATGCCGTCACCCAGGAACAGGATGACGTTCTTGGCCTTGCCGTCCATCGCACCTGTGCTGGCCGCGCGCGCCGCACCGCTGCGGTACCACCACTGCGGGGTCTCCCCGGCGGGGTGGGCAATGGCCGGCACATCGACCTGGACCGCGCCGGCAGAGGCGCTGGAGGAGGGAGCGGTAGTGGCGCAGGCGCCAAGCAGCAGGGTGGTGACGGCAGCCACCAGAGGCGTGAAACGGGACATGGATGAATGCATCTCACATGTGAAACGGGCGTTCATTATGCAGAACGCCGCAAGGCACGCCGATGACACGCTGATTTTCCGTGTACGCCTCGTGCCACGGCCCCGCTTGGGCTAAGGTGCCTAGCTGTCAAATCATCTCTGGAACGCACATGAAGCTGGTCTCTGCCTGGCTGCGGATCCCCTTCTGGCAACGGGTCCTCGGCGGCTTCGTGCTGGGCGCACTGGCCGGCTGGCTGCTCGGCCCGGCGGCCGAAACCTGGTTCGGCCCGCTCGGCGATCTCTACGTCACCCTGATCAAGATGATCGCGGTGCCGCTGGTGTTCTTCGCCGTGATCAACGCCATTTCCTCGCTGCACGGGCAGAAGTCTGTGGCGGCCCTGGGCGGGCGCACCTTCCTGTGGTTCATCATCACCGCTGCCCTGGCCGTGTGCGTGGGCCTGGGTGTCGGCACCCTCATGCAGCCGGGCAGCGGCGCGCTCAGCCTGAGCATGGACCACGGCTACACCCCGCGCGAAGTACCCAGCGTGATCAAGGTGCTGATGGATGTCGTGCCCTCCAACGTCTTCTACGCGTTGACCGGCATCGGCACCCGTATCAATGGCGCCGGTGAAACCGTGCTGGCCGCGGGCCGCGGCTCGATCCTCCCGGTGATCTTCTTCGCCGGCCTGCTCGGCTTTGCCATGGTCAAGCTCGGCGACAAGGTCAGCGAGGCACGCAAGCTGACCGGGCAGATGAGCGAGATCATGATCCAGGTGACCCGCTTCGTGCTGGAGATCACCCCGCTGGGCACCTTCGGCCTGATCGCCGGCCTGGTCGGCAGCTACGGCTTTGAGAAACTGCTGCCGCTCGGCAACTTCGTGCTCGCCCTGTACATCGCCTGCGCCCTGCACATCGTCGTGGTCTACGGCAGCCTGCTGCTCATGCACGGCCTGAACCCGCTCAAGTTCTTCCGCGGCGCCGCCCCCGGCATGCAGGTCGCCTTCGTCAGCTCTTCCAGCTTCGCCGCCATGCCCGCCGCGATGCGCTCGATCACCCACAACCTCGGCGTCAACAAGGACTACGCCTCCTTCGCCGTCCCCCTCGGCGCCAGCATCAAGATGGACGGCTGCGGGGCGATCTATCCGGCCCTGTGCGCCGTCTTCATCGCCCAGTACACCGGCGTGCCGCTCACCCCCGAGCAGTACATCGTGGTCCTGATCGCCTCGGTCCTGGGCAGCTTCGGCACCGCCGGCGTCCCCGGCACCGCCGTCGTGATGGCCACCGTCGTCCTCAGCGCCGCCAACCTTCCGCTGGAAACCATCGGCTACCTCTACGCCATCGACCGCATCCTCGACATGATGCGCACCATGACCAACGTCACCGGCCAGATGCTGGTCCCGGTCATCGTCGCCAAGGAAACCGGCCTGCTCGACCGCGAGATCTACGACAACCCATCCACCAACCTCGGCGTGGATGAAGGCGAAGAACGAACGTCCTGATGCAGGCACGGACGCAGCACCCAAAGACCGGCGAGAGCCGGTCTTTTTTTGCTTGTGTGCAACTGCTTTCGCATCGTCGCTTCTTCCTGCCGAACAGGCAGATGTCTGGCGGGCTGGCGAGGCTTGGCATCGCCGGCCCTCACGACAAAGCGACTGGCTGAGGCTTTACAAGCAAACCCGGGGCGAGCCTGAATCCGCACCGTAACCCCCTGTATCACCCGGTGTAACACCCGTGATACACCCGCACCCCGCTTGCCTCTCAGCGCAACGCCGTCCATCGCCAAACCTATTCATACGCACAAACGCTAACGCCGCTGTAACAGCAATGTTGCGTGCGATTAACCCGCGCCGCACGAAAACCCCGGAAACACGGCCATTGGGAACTTGGCACGAATGCTGCTCCAACCCTCCGCATGTAATCGGGAGGTCGCCATGGACAGCGTTGCCGCACACCGCACACGACACACCACACTCTGGCTGCTCGCCGCCGCACTCATCCTGCCGGCCGCCGCCAACGCCTCCGGCGCACGCCAGGGCGTCAAAGCACAACCCGGCGAAATTGTCCTCCTGCGTGACGTCTCCGCACGGCCTGCGTACCGTCCTGCGCCCCCCGGCATGGCGCTTATCGCAGACCCCTCACCGCGCCGCGAAATCGGCCATGCCCTCGACACCTCCACCGGCATGGATGAACTCAGCGATGACGATTACGCCTCGCTGGGCTCCAACACCGGCGCCGGCATTCCCCGCAACGCCACCACCATCGAACGCGTCACCGGCCATACGGTCAACGGCACGCTCGGCAAAGTGACCGACAGCGGCATGCTCTCCAGCGGCCAGTTCAGCAACACCATCGGCGGCCCCATGGGCGCCGTCGGCAACGCCACCCGCGGCATTGGCGACCAGGTGCGTGGCGCACTCGCCCAGTTCCCGCTCGGCCAGCCCGCAGGCGGGCCCGGCAAATGAACACCGTCCTGCGCATGGCACTGTTGACCAGCCTGGTGCTGGCTCCCTGGGCTGCACACGCCCAGCAGGGCAACGACTACGCCGCGATGCTCTCCTATCTCAACCAGAGCCGCATCGACGGCCGCACCCTGGCCGGCGCCGATGGCGCCATCACCGTCAACATGGCTGCCGGTGACCTGAACCAGCAGGCCAACCTGATGGGCATCGCCAACGGCCGCAACGCCCATATCCAGGTGGATGCACGCCAGCAGCAGTCCAACAACGTCAGCCTCGGCGACACCGCCATGGACGCCAGCGCCACGCTCGGTGGCCAGGCACTGAACGGCGCCAGTGGCGTCGCATCAATCAACCAGGCCAGCGGCAATGGCAACGCGACGCTCAACGTCGTCACCGCCACGCTGGCGCAACAGGGCATACGCGAAACGAACGACGAGGCTTTGGCCGCGTCGGGCGCACTCGCGTCAGCAGGGGGGCAGGGGGCCGTCAACAGCGGTCGGTCGGCCGGAACTCGCAGGGTGGCGGTCGAAGCCTCCGCGCTGCAGGGATTCGACGGCGTCCTGCAACTCAATCAGATCGCGGGATCCGGCAACGCCACCGCAAACCAACTGAGCATTTCGGTGCAGTCCACCCCGTGAGTAGTCACATCCACCCGATTGTCTGTGATGAGAGAGAGGGCACCATGAACACCAACATGAAACGGACCGTACTGGCCATCGCCGTCGCCGCTGCATCCGCCTCCGCCGGCGCCAATGGCTGGGGCAATGACCGCGACAACCAGAACCAGAGCGCCAACATCAACCACCTGCACAATGTGGCTGAAACGCGCACCAATACCGATACCAACACCGAAACCAATACCACCACCAACACCGATACCGATTCGCGCACCTGGAACCGGACCTGGAACAACACCCGCAACAACAACAGCACCACCAACACCACCATCAACGACAACGTGACGAGCAACACCAACGTCACCAGCAACCGCGACGTGACCAGCAACCGCAACGTCACCGAGAACGTCAGCAAGACCAGCAACATCCAGGCCGACGAACGCCAGGAAAAGAACAATCACGGCGTTGACGTGAACATCGAAAAGGACCTGCGCCTGAGCTCGGACATCAGCTTCTCGGGTGATCCGGAAATCACCGGTTCGATCGACATCGATTCGGCCGCCATCGCCGTCATCGACAACCGCCAGTCGGTCACCAACAATCTGGCCGGCAACACCCTGGTGACCAACAGCGCCTCGATCGCCGACGACGTCGGTGCCGATGCCTCGGGCAACCTGGGCTTCAACGTCGCCGCCGGTGACAACAACGCCCAGGACAATGCGGCGTCGCTGTCCGCGGCCGATGCGTCCTTCAGCTTCGGCATGGCCGATGCGGAAGTCTTCGTCAACCAGTTCGGCGGTGGCAACACCACCCTCAACTCCGGCGTGACCAACGCCGCGGGCCTGGGTGGCAATGCCTTCAGCGGCGCGTCCGGCAACATCGGTGCCAACGTCGCCTCGGGCAACAACAACGAGCAGAAGAACGCGCTCGCCGCCTCGGTCGCCACCAGCGCCTATGCGACCTCGAGCATCAGCTCCAACCAGGTGTCCTCCGGCAACACCGTCAGCAACGCCGGCTACCTGCAGTCGATGACCGACACCGTGGACGTGAACCTGAGTGGTCGCGTTGCCGGTGCCACATTGGCCGTGGGTGCGGGCCGTTACAGCGGCACGGGTAGTGCCTACCAGAAAGACAACTACTACCTGGATACCTGGAGCGGCGCGCTGGATCACCCGAGCGGCAGCGAAACCGGTCATATCGACATGGATAGCGATATCCAGAATGCCACCGCCAACCCGAATCGTCCGGGCGTGGGCGGCATCGCGTTCGATACCGATGAGCGCGGCACCAGCCAGTTCGTTGAACTGGGCGTGGCCGATCTCTACGCGAGCCTGAGCGGCACCGTCTCCACCACCCGTTGGGTGAACGTGGATGCGACCAACACCGCGGCGCTGTCCGGCAGTGCGTTCTCCGGCGCCTCCGGCAACATCGGGGTGAACGTGGCCTCCGGTACCGGCAACCTGCAGGCCAACAGTCTGGCCCTGGCGGTTGCGCAGCCCTCCACCGGCGGCGGTGGCGGTGGCGGCGGTCCGGAACAGTAAGGTTGTCCGTTTTCGCAAGCAGTACGCGTTGAGCGCAACAAACCCGGTCATCCGCCAATGACCGGGCTCCCCGGGAGCCCCTGTCCCTTCTCCCCCTTGGGGCAGGGGCTCCTTCCTGAGCCGGAGTACTACATGTCCAGTCGTATGCGCACGTGGATGCTGGTGTGGGCCTTGTCGGTGCTGATGATGCCGATGGGCATCGTGCGTGCCGGCGACGTCGGCTTCAGTGGTGTGCTGCCCAACGGGGCGGTCCTCACCCAACGCGTGGAAAGCATGCAGGAACGGCGCTTCCGCAATGTCGTACGGCAACACACCGATTACAGCTGTGGCGCAGCTGCCCTGGCCACGATCCTGCGCTACGCCTACCACCTGGAGGCCGATGAGAGCACGGTGATCGAAGGGATGATGGGGGTCTCGGATCCACAACTGGTCCACCAGCGGGGTTTCTCGCTGCTGGACATCAAGCGTTACGTCGAATCGATGGGCATGCGTGGGCGCGGCTACCGCGTCAATGAAGAGCGCCTGCGCTCACTGCGCGTGCCCGGGCTGGTGCTGATGGATGTGCGGGGCTTCCGCCACTTCGTGGTCCTCAAACAGGTCCGTGGCGATCTGGTGGATGTGGCCGACCCGATTCTGGGCAACCGCAGCATTCCCGTCAGCGAATTTCTCCAGGCGTGGCCGTCGCGCGCCGTGTTTGTCGTGATCGGCAGTGACTTCGATCGCAACACGGCGTTGCTGCAGCCCGGTGAACGGCCGAGTGCCCGTTCGCTGTACGCCAGGCAGGGGCCGATCACCGATGCGGAACTGGTCGATTTCGGATTCACCCATGCCGATCTGTTTTAAGGAGGCACCATGAACATCGCAACCTGGACGCCCGGCATCGTGTTGCTCGCCCTGCTGGGCATTGCGCCGGCGCATGCCGACGAGAGCCGGCCCGGCAAGGGATTGAGCGAAATCCCCGATCCGGAATTGAACCTCATGCGGGGCCGCTACACCGTCGGTGGCAACACCGTGGCGTGGTTCGGCGTCACCATGGTCTCGCAATGGCAGACCGCCGGCGGGCAGTCGGCACAGAGCGCGCTGAAGCTGGGCATGGACTTCAGCCACGGCGGCAGCATACCGAAGATCAGCTTCGCACCGAGCGTGAGCGTGACCGCTGCCGATGCACCGCTGCCGGTGACACCGGGGCGCAGTGTGGACTCCAGTGGCCTGCAGAACGTGGCCGGCCTCAGCCAGAGCATCCAGGTGGCCGGCGACGGCAACCTCGCCAGCAACGCCACCCAGCTGACCGTGCGCGATGGCGTGGCACCCACGCCCACCGGCGAGGGCGTGAACCTGGCCAGCGTGCAGCAGGGCGGTGTCAGTGCGCTGGCCCAGCTGGAAGGCAACACGGCCAAGGTGCAGTTGCAGATCGAGGGTGTCGGTGCGGTCCAGCAATGGATCCGCAATGGCAGCGTCGGCCAGAGCATCGCGCTGGGCAGTGATGGACAGTCGGTCACCAACCGGCTGCAGATCGACCTCGTGAGGCAATCGCTGGCCAACAACGTTCCGCTCAACCAGAACGTGGCGCAGGCGATGACGCTGGTACGCGGCGTAGGCATGGGGCCGGGCCAGTGATCCATCGGCCCGGCAGGGGGAGCGACAACACAACAGTGGGCCAAGGCAATGCACACGATGATCCGCGCAACACCGCTGGCGCTGGCGGCGCTGGCACTCATGGCGGCTGCGTCCGCCCAGGCACAGGCACAACAGCCGGCGCCCGATGACGCAGCCGACGTCAAGGCCTTGATGGCGCAGCTGGAAAGCCTGAAAGCCAATTACGCGCAGGAAGTACGGCGCCTGCGCGAGCTGGACATGCAGGTGCAGGCCATGCAGGCGCGGCTGACCGGCAAGACCGCGCCCGTCGCCGGTGCCGCACCTCCACCTCAACAGGCCTTGCCGGCTGGCACGCCTGCAGCGCCGGCCAGCGCCGACGGTTACGCCAGCTCGGCGGCCGAAGCGCAGCAGGCCAAACAGGAATCGCGGCGCAGCGTGGATGACGTCAAACAACAGCAGGCTGCGCTGTTCAGTCGCCGCTTCACGATCGAAAACAGCCTGTCCTACGCGCGCTATGACCGCAAGCAGCTCAGCCTCAACGGCTTCCTGGCGCTGGACGCGATCTTCCTGGGCAACATCGCCATCGAGAACGTCGAGTCGGACACGCTGACCTACAACCTGGCCGCGCGCTGGGGGGTCAGTCCGCGCCTTACCTTGAACCTGGATGTGCCCTACCTGGCTCGCAAGACCGTGTTCCAGAAGGGCGGCGCCGGCGGATCTGCCGCGGCCATCGCGCAGGAAGAGACGACCGGCAACGGCATCGGCGATGTTGGCGTGAGCGCCAACTACCGGCTGT
Source organism: Stenotrophomonas sp. TWI809 (assembly GCF_039673205.1). NCBI lineage: Bacteria > Pseudomonadati > Pseudomonadota > Gammaproteobacteria > Lysobacterales > Lysobacteraceae > Stenotrophomonas > Stenotrophomonas sp. TWI809. The sequence goes on from NZ_JBDJLE010000008.1 coordinate 141,690, forward strand.
TCGCCGAGCGGGGGCGGCTGCCGGAAACCGTGTTGACCGTGGGCGCGACCGCGCCGACCGGGCGTGCGCCGTATGGGCTGGACTGGAAGGTGCTCGAGCGCGATGACGATGACTTCATCCGCTTCGCCGTGCCCGAGCAGCAGCCCACCGGCAACGGGGTGTGGCAGGCCAACGTCGGGCTTTCCGCAGTGAAGACCGCCGATCCGGCGATCCTGTTCGCCAACATCGGTTACATCCATTCCTTCCCGCGCAGCTTCGATGACATCGACGCCAACCCGGATACCACCAACCCGGGGGATGTGAAGCTGGGCGGCTCGTACTACTTCGGTGCCGGCGTGGCGTTCGCCTTCAACGAGCGCACCAGCCTGAGCATCTCCTTCAGCGACAAGCTGAGCGCGCGCGCGTCCACGCGCTACAAGAACGGCCAGTGGCTGAAGGTGATCGGCAGTGACGCCAACGCGGGCACGCTGAACCTGGGCATCACCTACGCCCTCAACCAGAAGACCACCTTGGTGAGCCTGCTGGGTATCGGCCTGACCCCGGATGCACCGGACTTCACTCTGGCGTTCAAGGTGCCGTACAGCTTGTAGGCGCGCTGCGGAGGCTGCGACGCCACCGCTGAAGGTCAGCGCAGTTCGGGAAGCGCCAGCTGGTGCTTGCGGCACAGCCGGTAAACGGTCACCCGCGAGACCTGCATGTGGCGGGCGCAGGCGGTGATGTTGAAGTCGTTCTGGCGCAGGGCATGCAGCAGGGTTTCGCGTTCGGCGACCTGCTTTGCGCCGTGCAGGCCGTGCGCGGTGATGGGCAGCAGCGGCTGGCTCAACTCCAGGTCCGCGGCGGTGATCAGTTCGGCATCGCTGACGATCGCTGCACGCTGCACCCGGTTGAGCAGCTCGCGCACATTGCCCGGCCATGCAAAGCGCTCCAGCGCCTGGACGGCATCGGCGGTGAAGCCGCGCGCCCGGGTGACGTGGCGATGCCGGAAGCTGGCGAGAAAATGGTGGGCCAGCATCGCGATATCCGTGCCGCGCTCGCGCAGCGGTGGCAGGGGCAGGCGCAGCACGTTGAGCCGATAGAACAGATCGCGCCGGAAGTGGCCCTGTTCGACCGCGGCTTCAAGATCGACGTGAGTGGCTGCCAACACGCGCACATCCACCGCCAGCGGCCGGTTGCTGCCGACGCGTTCGACGGTGCCTTCCTGCAGTACACGCAGCAGATTGGTCTGCGCATCCAGCGGCAGGTCGCCGATCTCGTCCAGGAATACGGTGCCGCCACTGGCCGATTCGAACAGGCCCAGGCGCCGCGTTGCCGCACCGGTGAAGGCGCCCCGCTCGTGGCCGAACAGCTCGGACTGGACCAGCGCGGCCGGGATGGCGCCGCAGTTCACCGCCAGGAAGGGACGCGCGTGGCGCGCGGACAGTGCGTGCAGCGCCTGCGCCGCGAGTTCCTTGCCGGTGCCGGTTTCGCCGGTGATCAGTACCGGCAGGTCTACCGGTGCGTACTTGCGGATGGCCGCGCGGGTGACCTGCAGGACCGCGCTGTCGCCGATCAGGGACTGCGGGCCATGGGGCGCGGGCAGGGAGTCGGCGCCCGCCAGCTGCTGCAGCCGCTGTACGACGCGCGGCAGATCGATCGGGGCGGTATAGGTATCCACACAGGCGGCAAGCAGCGCATCCAGCACCGGCGAGGCGCGCAGCGGAGCCGCCGGCAACAACGCCAGCAGGCTCATGTGGCGGTGGTCGACCAGCAGCTGCTGCAGGTGGGCCAGATTGGCCGGGACCACGGTACGCAGGTCCAGCAGGCCGACGACCTGGTCGCTGCCGCGCATGCCGATGCCGGCGCACTGCTCGGGGGCGACGCCGCGCACCTGCCAGCCGGCCGCAGCCAGCGTCGCGCGTTCAAGCGCGAGGGGTTGCCCAAACCAGATCACACACCGGGCAGGAAAATCGGGGACAGCCGCCATGCGTCACCTTGTCGACGAGGATCACGGGCGGTGTCTGCTGCCTGATCGGTTGCCCAGGACGTGCCGCCCCACGTCCGGGTCCGTCCCCCGCCGCGGCGCGCGTGCGCCGGGCGTGTCGCCCGCTGGAAAACAGGCGGTGACAGAGAAAGGAACGCGGGTTGGGCCGGTCAGCGGCCATCGCCGGGCCCAACAAAAAAGGCCGCTGCAGGGCACCGGCCTTCGATCCATGCGTTCAGCAGGGCCCGTCAGAGATCGACGCGGCGGGCCTGCATGAACTTGCCGCCCCAGTAGCCGCTGACCAGGCTGTCGACGCGGACGTCCTTGCCGGTGCTCGGGGCATGCAGGAAGCGACCTTCGCCGACATAGATGCCGACGTGGTCGACCCGGCCCTTGCGGCCGAAGAACACCAGGTCGCCAGCCGCCAGGGCGTTGCGGTCATTGATCAGTTCGGCAGCGCCGTCATGGGCCATCTCGCGCGACACGCGCGGCAGCTCCACGCCCAGCGCGGTACGGAACACATAGCCCACCAGGCCGCTGCAGTCGAAACCACTGTCCGGCGAGGTGCCGCCCCAGCGGTACGGGGTGCCGAGCAGGGTCATCGCACGGCGCAGCAGGGACTGGACCTTGCCGTTTTCGGCGGCGTCGCCGGCCACTGTAATGGCGCCGGTGCTGGCGTCGTAGTTGGCGAGCAGGCGGCTCAGGTCACCGGCGAACATCGCCGAGCGATCCATGAGCGGGATGGTGTCGTTGGCCGCCAGGTGCGGAAGCAGGGCGGCGAGGGTGGCGCTGGCAGCGGCATCAGCCTTGCTGCGGGCCGGCGCATCAGCCTTGGGCTTGGCCGGCGCGGAAGAATCGGGGGTGACAGTGACGGGGGGTGCAGCAACCTCGGGAGCGGTCGTCGGTGCGGACTGCGCCCAGGCCGGAAGGCTGGCCAGGCAGAGTGCTGCAGCGAGGAAAGCGGGGCGGGCGCGTCGCCGGGTGGCGGCGGTCTGGCCTTTGCACGTCAGGTCGTCTGTCGTCACGCGGCGGTCACTGAATAAAAACGATGGGTGATGATGCCGTGTAAGCGCAGTGATTAGGTACAAATTCCGTTAATTTTTCGTTTACAACTATGTGATGTACGTCACAAATTTGGACCTTACCCCTGTTCAGGTTAGTCAAGGACGCGTTTCGCCCCGGTGTAGTGGTCCTTCCAATAGGGACCGCCGAGCGAGTCCAGACGGACCGTGCCGCCGGTGCTGGGGGCGTGCACGAAGCGGCCTTCACCGACATAGATGCCGACATGGAAGACGTTGCCCTTGTTGCCGAAAAACACCAGATCGCCCGGCGCCAGGCGCTTGGGATCGATCTTCGGCCCCTGCACGGCGGCCAGATCGCGCGAGGTGCGCGGCAGCCGCAGATCGAGCATCTCGCGATAGACATAGGCCACCAGGCCGCTGCAGTCGAAGCCGGACTCCGGGGTGTTGCCGCCATAGCGATAGGGGGTGCCGACGAGTCCGATGGCGCGCATCAGCACCGCGTTGGCGGCCTGGGGGTCGTTCGGGGTCACGCTCGGCCATACCTGGGGGGAGGCGGGCGGCGGGGCCGGGCGGGTGGTCTTGCCGCCGCCACAGGCGCTCAGCAGGGCGATGATCGCCAGCAGGGCCAGGCGGCCGGGCAGGCGGGTCAGGCGCGAAACTGGCGTCATGTGCATGTTGTCCGGATAATGCGCGACCTTAGAAGGCCGTCATGATGGCGGCGTATCCGGCAGGCCACAACCCGCCTCACCCGTCTGCCCTCGGCAGTCTCCAGACCAGAGTTGCGCATGAAGATCGAAAAAGACCGCGTCGTCCGTTTCCATTACACCGTCGCCGAGCAGGGCCAAGAGCCGATCGAGAGCTCCAAGGACCGTGATCCGCTGGCGATCCTGATCGGCCACGGCAACATCATCCCGGGCCTGGAAAACGCCATGATGGACAAGGAAGCCGGCGCCACTTTCGAAGTGGACGTCAAGGCGACCGATGCCTACGGCGAGCGCCGCGAAGGCCTTACCCAGCGCGTGCCCAAGAAGCACTTCGGCACCAGCAAGCTGGTCCCGGGCCAGCAGGTCGTGCTGCAGACCAACTTCGGCCCGCGCGCGGTCACCGTTGAGAAGGTCGGCATGAGCGTGGTCGATGTCGACCTGAACCACCCGATGGCCGGCAAGGACCTGCACTTCAACGTCGAGATCGTCGACGTGCGCGAAGCCAGCAAGGAAGAAATCGAGCACGGCCACGTGCACGGCGACGGCGGCCACCAGCACTGAGTGCTGCAACCCCTGGTTGATCCAACGGCCCGCTTCGGCGGGCCGTTTTCGTTTGTGCGGCAGGCCCTCGTGCGCACGGCATAATGGCGGCCCTGGTCAGCGGATTGCCTGTGAACGCAGCTTCTTCTCCTTTGCAGCCGGTGAGTGCCCACGAGCGCATCGCCGTCATCGACATCCTGCGCGGGTTCGCGCTGCTGGGCATCCTGCTGATGAACATGGAGGCGTTCAGCGGTCCGCTGGACCTGTCCTTCACCGGCATCGATCCGCATTGGCAGGGCGCGGACTACTGGGCCGATGCGGCCATCTACGTGCTGGTCCAGGGCAAGTTCTTCACCCTGTTCTCGCTGCTGTTCGGCGCGGGGTTCTCGGTCATGGCGCAGCGCGCCGAAGCGGCCGGGCGCGCATTCGCACCGTTCTATCTGCGCCGCAGCGTGGCGCTGCTGCTGATCGGCCTGTGCCACGCGCTGCTGGTGTGGTCCGGCGACATCCTGGTGATCTATGCGTTGATCTCGATGCTGTTGCTTGCCTGCCGCGAGGCGCCGCGCAGTTGGCTGCCCGCGATGGGCGCGACCAGCTATCTGGGCGCTGCCGCCCTGGTGCTGGTGCTGGGGGCGTTGATGAGCTGGATGGCCAGCATGGAGCACACGCAGGAACCGCTGCGCGAGGCCATCGCCCAGGCCCAACGCACGATCGAGCTGCAGCGCCAGGCGTACGCGCATGGCAGCTGGGGGCAGGCGGTGGGACAGCGCCTGCGTGATCTCGGCGCGATGCTGTCGGGCATCTTCGTGATCGGTCCGGAAGTGCTGGGCATGTTCCTGATCGGCAGCTGGTTCGCGCGCAGTGGCGCGCTGGCCGAGCCCGAGCGGTTCGCGCGGCTGTATGCACGGCTGCGCTGGGTCGCGTTGCCGGTCGGGCTGGTGCTGATGCTGGGCAGCGCGATCTGGCACCCCTATCAGGCGCCCGGCACGCTGGACCTGCGCGGCGGCGTGGCGTATGCGGTCAGCGCGCTGGCCGGGCTGCTGATGTGCCTGGGCTATCTGGCCTGGATCGTGCACTGGCGCGCACGCCTGCAGGTGCTGGCGCCAATGGGGCGGATGGCGCTGACCCATTACATCGGCCAGTCGCTGGTCTGTACCTGGGTGTTCTATGGCTATGGACTGGGCGCGTTCGAAACGATGCCGCGCCTGTGGCAGATTCCGTTCGCGCTGGCCCTGTTCGCGCTGCAGGTGGCGATCAGCCATGCGTGGCTGCGGTACTTCCGGTTCGGGCCGCTGGAGTGGATCTGGCGCGCGATGACCTATCTGCAGTGGCCGCCGCTGCGCCGGGCCTGACACGGCGGTGCCACGCACCCTCACGTCTGGATCGCAGCCGGTCGTGGCATGCTGGGCACGAGCATGAGCGTCGGCTCCGGCCAGTTGATGGCAGACCTGATCAACGGCCGCGCGCCGGCGATCGATCCTGCCCCTTACCGAGTTGAGCGATGCCAATGACGACGCAATACGACTATGACCTGATCGTGCTGGGCGGTGGTTCCGGCGGCCTCGCCGCGGCCTTCCGCGCGGCGCAGCACGGCCAGCGCGTGGCGATGCTGGAGCCGGGCGAACTGGGCGGCACCTGCGTCAATGTCGGCTGCGTGCCGAAGAAGGCGATGTGGCTCGCCGCCGATCTGTCCGGACGCATCGGCCTGGCTGCAGCGATGGGATTCGACGTGCCAGTGCGCCCATCACTGGATTGGAAAGAGCTGGTGGTGCATCGTCAGGCCTACATCGCCAACATCCATGCCAGCTATCTCAAGCGCCTGGATGAAAACAAGGTGGTGCGGGTGCCGCGTCGTGGCCGCCTGGTGGATGCGCACACCGTGGAGTGCAGCGATGGTGTACGGATCAGCGCCGCGCACATTCTGATCGCGACCGGTGCCCATCCCCAGCGCCCGGACATTCCCGGTGCCGAACTGGGCCTGGTCTCCGATGATTTCTTCAACCTGTGCGGCGCACCGGAGCGCGTGGCCATCGTCGGCGGTGGCTATATCGCGGTGGAGCTGGCCGGGCTGCTGCAGGCGCTCGGTAGCCGCGTGACGCTGCTGGTACGTGGCGAGCGGCTGCTGGAGCGCTTCGATGCAGAACTGACCGCACAGCTTGCCGAGAACCTGCGCCACCAAGGCGTACAGATCCATTTCGGTTACCGCCTGCGCGAGCTGCAGCGTGACGGCGATGCCGTGGTCGCGCTCGGCCATGATGGCCCGGCCGACGGTCATTTCGATGCGGTGTTCTTTGCCACCGGGCGACGCGGCAACAGTGCCGATCTGGGGTTGGAAGCGCTCGGCGTGGTGATCGGTGACAAGGGCGAGGTCGAGGTCGACGCGTGGCAGACCACCGCGGTACCCAGCGTGCACGCAGTGGGCGACATTGCCGGCAAGGTTGGCCTGACCCCGGTGGCGATCGCCGCGGCGCGCAAGTTGATGGACCGCCTGTTCGGTGGCCAGCCGCAGGCCAAGATGGACTATGAGAACGTGGCCAGTGTGGTGTTCTCGCATCCGGCCTTGGGCGCGGTGGGGCTGAGCGAAGAAGAGGCCTGTGCGAGATACGGTGATGTGCGCGTGTATCGCAGCAACTTCCGCCCGATGCTGCAGGCCTTGGCCGATGGCACCCAGCGCAGCCTGTTCAAGCTGGTCTGCGTGGGCGAGGAGGAGCGTGTGGTCGGTGTCCACCTGCTGGGCGAGTCTGCCGATGAAATCCTGCAGGGGTTTGCACTGGCAGTGAAGATGGGCGTGACCAAGGCCCAGTTCGACGACACCGTGGCAATCCATCCAACCTCCGCAGAAGAAGTCGTACTGATGCGCTGAAAGCGCATCAGCGGCGTGCAGCCGCCGAAGCCTCGGCAGGGATCCGGTGGTGCCACGCCATGCGTGGCAACCGCGCACCGCGCGGCACACCCTTCCGCAGGCGAACGGCTCGGCGGCCTGCGCTGTCCTTTCCGCAGTTGAAACAGGATCGGAGCGCCGTTCCCGCAGTGTCTGCCGGCGCAAAACACCCGCCGCACCGCATGCGACAATGGCCGCCCCCCACCTGACCAGCCGCCCCCGCGCGGCTGTCCGTCGTCCTGATGACTTCACCCGCCTCCTCGCTGCCCACGTCCTCCAGCCGCATCGCCGCCGGCGGCATCGCACTGGCCGCGATTGGCGCGATCGCGGCCTCGGGCAAGGCGGTCATTGTCAAACTCGCGTATCGGCATGGCGTGGATGCCACCACACTGCTGGCGTTGCGGATGCTGATGGCGTTTCCGCTGTTCGCGGTGCTGGCGGTATGGTCGGCGCGGCGCGCGCCGGCATTGTCATGGGGCGACCGCGGGCGCGTGGTGTGGCTGGGCTTCACCGGGTATTACTTGTCCAGCCTGCTCGACTTCCAGGGCCTGCAGTACATCAGCGTCACCCTGGAACGCCTGATCCTGTACTTGAACCCGACCCTGGTGCTGCTGATCAGCCTGGTCCTGCTGAAAAAGCGCCCGGGTCGCTGGCAGGTGGCGGCACTGGTGCTCAGCTATCTCGGCGTGCTGCTGGCCTTTGGCCATGACCTGCAGCTGGAAGGCGGGCGCATCGTGCTGGGCAGTGCGCTGGTGTTCGCCAGTGCGCTGAGCTATGCGCTGTATCTGTTCGGCAGTGGCCAGGTGGTGGCGCGGATCGGTGCGATCCGCCTGACCGCCTATGCCAGCTGCGTGGCCTGCGTGCTGTGCGTGCTGCACTTCGCTGTGCTGCACCCGATGTCCGCGCTGGGCCAGGCGCCCACGCCGGTGTACTGGCTGTCGCTGATCAATGCGACGGTCTGCACGGTGCTGCCGGTGATGGCGATCATGCTGGCGGTGAAGCGGATCGGCTCGTCGCTGGCCGCCCAGGTGGGTATGCTCGGTCCGGTCTCCACCATCGTGATGAGTCTATGGCTGCTCGACGAACCCATGGGGCCGTGGCAGATCCTCGGCACGGCCCTGGTCCTGCTCGGCGTGCTGCTGGTCAGCCGGGTCCGCGCGTGAACGCGGCCGCCGTGGGCGATGACCCGGCGGCGCAGGCGCGTGCACGGATTCTGGCAGTGATCCGCGCGATCCCGCGCGGGCAGGTGATGGGCTATGGCCAGGTCGCCGCCAAGGCGGGGCTGCCGGGCAGGGCGCGGCTGACCGCACGCGTGCTTGGCATGAATGACGACCCGGAACTGCCGTGGCACCGCGTGCTGCGCTCGGACGGGCGCATCGCGATGCCGGAAGGCTCGGCCGGGTGGAAAGAACAGAGCCAGCGGCTGCGCGCCGAGGGCGTGGCGATCGAGCGGGGGCGGGTCAAGGGCATGCCGGTGGCCGGTGCCAATGATCTGGATGCCGCCCTGTGGGGACCGGGCTGACGCTGCCTGCGCGTTGAATGCCCGCGCTGGCGCGCAGATCGCGGCCGGGTGCTGCGGCTATGATGGGCGCAGTTCCAAAGGATGCCCTCATGTTTCCGCGCCTGCCCACTGTCACCAAAGCGTTGCTGATCGCCAATGCCCTGCTGTTCCTGCTGCAGCAGCCGTTCCTGCTTGGCAATGCCACGTTCGAGCCCTTCATGCTGCAGCCTCTGGGGGGCGGCTTCGATCCGTTCTCGCCGGGCGGCAATTTCCAGCCCTGGCAGCTGCTGACCTATGGCTTCCTGCATGGCAGCTTCGGCCATCTGTTCTTCAACATGCTCGCGCTCTTCATGTTCGGTGCGCCGCTGGAACAGACCTGGGGCGAAAAACGCTTCCTGACCTATTACCTGGTGTGCGTCGCCGGTGCCGGCCTGTGCCAGCTGCTGGTCGGCATGATGCTGGCCGACCCGGCCACGGTGCTGGGCGCTTCGGGTGGCGTGTTCGGCCTGTTGTTGGCCTACGGCATGCTGTTCCCCAACCAGCGGGTGATGCTGCTGTTCCCGCCGATCCCGATGAAGGCACGTACCTTCGTGATCGTGTTCGGCGCGATGGAACTGATGCTGGGCGCCACCGGCTGGCAGCCTGGCGTGGCCCACTTCGCGCACTTGGGCGGCATGCTGTTCGGCTGGCTGTTGATCCGCTACTGGCGCGGCCAACCACCGTTCAACAACCGACGTCCGCCGGGCCCACCGAAGCGTCCCAACCACCTGCGCAGCATTAAATGAGGCCTTAAACTCGTGCAATGCACCTTGGCGGTCTCAAGGAGCAAGCGCAACACGTGATCTGAATTCGGCGATCTCTTTGTCCATCACTTCGGCGGGCGTTTTCCAGCCCAGCGTCTGTCGCGGACGTGTGTTCAGGAGCATCGCAACGTGATTGAGATACTCCTGGCTCGCGCTCGACAGATCAATGCCCTTGGGCAGGAGCTGCTGAAGCAGTCCGTTGGTGTCCTCGTTGCTGCCGCATTGCCACGGCGCGTGTGGATCAGCAAACCACACGTGGATATCCAAGCGGTCCATCAGCTCTGGGTAGCACGTCAGCTCCGTGCCTCGATCGTAAGTCAAAATGGTGCGCATGGATTCGGGCAGCTTCTTCAGTTGGCAACTGAAATCCTCCATTGCCGCTTCCGCTGTGCAGCCGTCCATCTTGCGGAGGATCACAAAGCGCGTCTTTCGTTCGATTCTTCGCTGACCTCGATCCCAGCCACGCTCCATTCCCGCCGCGCAAGGTCAAAAGTCGGCGCGCTGGATAGCGGGAGGATGTGCTCCTTCAGCCGTTCGAAGCTGTGAGATCCATCTTTTGCGTTCATATGTTCATTCGCTTCCCTGCGTAGCCCACCCCAGCATGCCCCGGCACACCCCTGCTATATCAAGGTCGCGGAAGATCAACAGAAACAACGACTGAGCCGATCACCCGCGATCAATGGCAGCCTCCGGAAATCAACGGCTTGCCTCTGCCTTGGGGTCAGTTTGGGGTCACCTATAAACGCCAACCCTACCTTTACAGCAACTTGCTAGCTTCCCTTCTCCCAGCACCTTGATCGTCCCCTGCCCCTGCGCCTATACAACTCATTCAACGAGGCGGCCAGCTGTTCCTCAGGCGTGCGGGTGTCGCGCACCAGAAGGTGGCGCAGCCCGGTGCCAGCTTCGTGGGGTCCGGGCGGTCACGTCGAGCTGGATTGTCGGAGGCATCGTCCACACATGCAGGATTTGTGATGCCATGCGCATAGCCACGTCCACACATGCAGGATTTGTGATGCCATGCGCATAGCCACGCTTGCGGGCGCGAGGCGCTATGCGACGATGCCCGTGCAGGCCAATAAACAGGACACGGCCGGCTAACATTTTCCAAGGAGAACAACAGATGCGAATTGGAATTCCGCTGTTTTTGCTGTTTGGCCTGCTGGGGAGCGCACCCGACGTACACGCTGTTCCGCTTACAGCAGTCACCACCCTCTACTTCGACGCTAATAACAATCTGATCGGCCAGAGCATGCGTTACTGCAATTCCAACACCCAGCATCAGGGAGTTGCCTCGCGGACCAATGCCCGATGGATCCAAGTGTCCTACGCCTGTGAGGGCAGCTCGACGCACGTAGGCTACGGAGGTTGGGTTCCCACCGACCTGAAGCGGGACTTCTGTTTGTTGTATGAAGCGTGTACGTCGCTGATGCCGTGGCCGGAGTCCACGCTTCCCGGGCCGTTGAGCCGGGGCTTGTACTCAGACTGAAATCACAAGCATCATCGTCTCCGGCGACGCAGCAGCGGTCGCCGGAGATCGCATGGGGCCGCCGTGCCTGGCCCATAAAAAACCCCGGCAACGGCGCAGCCGTTACCGGGGTTCTGAACGCTGGAGCGGGCGAGGGGAATCGATCCCATGTCAGTAGCTTGGGAAGCTACGACATTTACCCGCAAATTCAAGACGTCAGACAATAATATCGCTCCGCAATCCGATAGGAATAGAGCATTAGAACCCCCTAAATTTTGGAGGACTTTCCGCGATTGCGGAGCGAGGTTGAGCTCAGACTTGAACTGCCGTTATGGAGGACAGAGCTGGAGGTTCTGATTGACGGGGGAGCTTACGAATTCAGGACGGGTCATGGACACAAAAAAGGCGCCCCGGGGGCGCCTTCTTCGTCAGCCGCTGCGGCTCAGCGCAGGTCGGGCAGGGGACTCAGCGCCAGACCTTGATCTGGTCGTTGTCCACGCGCTGCATCGGCTGGCCGGGCTTGCAGGTGAACGTGGCACCGAACGCCGGCAGGTTGGACAGCGGGCCATTGGTGCGCCAGCGGCCCGGGGCCAGGATGTCCGAGGTCACGCGCTGGGCGGCCACGTTCGGCGACAGCTGCTGCGGCCACAGGCTCGCCCACGCACGGAAGAAGCCCTGCTGGGCGGCCGGCTTGGCCGCCGGTTCGACAGCCTTGTAAGCCTCCCACGCCAGTTCCAGACCGGCCAGGTCGGCCAGATTCTCTTCGCGGGTGAGTTCACCATTGACCTTGGCACCCTTCACGCCCGGGTAGTCGTAGCCGCTGTACTGGGCGGCCACGCGGTTGCCGAACAGGGTCCAGGCGGTCTTGTCGGCCGGGGTCCACCAGCTGCGCAGTTCGCCCTTGGCATCCACCAGCGCGCCCTTGGCGTCGATCGCACGGGTCAGTTCGTGCGCGACGAGCGCGCCGTAGCTGCCGAACAGGTCGGCGGTATCGCCCTTGGCATTGAACACCGGGCCCTGCAGCACGGCGGCGGTGACGATCAGGCGGTTCTGCGCGATGTCATAGGCCAGTGCCGGCTGCTGCGGCAGCACGTCCCAGCGGCGGTCGGCGTTGCCCTTGCCGATGCGCTTCATTTCCTCGCGGTGGCGCCAGGTGGAGGCGATCAGCATGTTGCCGCCGAAGCTGCCGCGGCCCATCGGCTGCACCGTGTAGTCCAGATCGCGCAGCGGGGTGCCGATCTCGATCTTCAGCGCAGCCAGCTTGGCCTGTGCTTCGGTCTTGGCCTCATCGCTCATCCAGGTGCTGCGCTTGACCGCATCGATCTGCACTTCGCGGATCTTGTCCACGACCAGCGCTGCCTTGCGACGGTCGTCGGCCGACAGGTGCTTGGCCGCATATTCGCGGCCGACCATCGGGCCGGCAGCCACGTTGATCGCATCCAGAACCTGCTCCCAGCGCGCCGGCGGCAGGGTCTGGCCACGCATCACACGGCCACGGAATTCGAATTCGGCATCGCGGTAGGCCTTGGACAGGTACGGGGCCATCGCATCCCCCACGCGCCAGCGCAGGTAGACCTTCCACTGTTCCGGCTTGAGCCGGGTGACCATGCCGTCGAGTTGCTTGAACAGCGCCGGATCGGACAGCGAGACCAGGTCGTCATTGACGCCCTGTGCCTTCAGGAAGGCCTCCAGCTGCAGGTTGCGGTAACGGCTGTTGAGCTCCTTGGTGGAGATCGGCGCGTAGTTGTTGAACGGATTGTTGATGCCGGCCAGCGACTGCGCATTGCGCGCCAGCTCGGTCTCCAGCGCGATCACCGACTGCGATTCGGCATCGAGCTTGTCAGCCGGGGTACCGGTCAGCGCCAGCACCTGCTTGACGTAAGTGCGGTAGCGCGCCATCAGCGCGACGGTGTCGGCATCGGTACGGGTATAGAACGCCGGGTCCGGCAGGCCCATGCCGCCCTGCATGAAGTAGCCGATGTGGCGGTCCAGCGCCTTGAGGTCGACGTCCGGGGCGAAGTTGAAGGCCACCGGAATGCCGACCTGGTGCAGCGCGGCGATCGAGGCCGGCACGTCCTTGGCCTTCTTGATCGCGTTGATGCGGGTCAGCAACGGGGCGATCGGGTTGGAACCGTCGGCTTCCACCGCGGCCTCGTCCAGGCCGCTGGCCCAGAAGTCGCCGAGCAGCTTCTGCACGTTGCCCTGCGGTGCGGTCATCGCCCCATCCAGCAGTTCACGCTGCTGCTGGCGCGCGCGGTCGGCCAGCTGGCCCAGTGCGGTGGTGGCACCGGTCTGCGGCACCGGATTGGCTTTCAGCCAGGTCGCGTTGGTGGCCTCGTAGAAGTCGCTGCACTGGGCGCTGACGGCCGGCGCGCGGGCGGCGGCCTTCTTCTTCGGCGCGGCGTGCGCATCGGGAGCAGTGACCAGGGTGACCAGGCTGATGCCCAGGGCGATGGCAAGCGGACGGAAGTTGGGCATGTAAAGCAAATCCATCGAGGATTGAAGATCGCGCGAGTGTATCAAGCCGCGACGCATGGCGGCATGCAGGAAGGGGGGGCGGAGGGCGCTGCGGGCCACGGGGCGGCGCCGGTACAAAAAAGCCCCGCCGGAGCGGGGCAGGAGAGAGCACGGGCAGGCCAACCAGGGCCCGGCCAGATGGCCGGGCCCTGCAGGGTGGATCAGAAGTCGTATCGAGCGCTCAGGCGAACCTGGCGCGGCGAGCTGTAGTTCAGCGGCTGGTTGTAACGTGCATCCGGGGTCACCCGGTCGGTCGCGTAATTGCTGTAGTAGGACCCGGCAATCTGGCGATTGAGCACGTTCAGCACGTCCGCCTGCAGGTTCAACTTGTTGTCCGCCCAGTTCGGCGTATAGGCCAGTGACAGGTTGAGGTTGAAGCCCCACGGCGTGGTGCCGTTGTCGCCGCGTGGCGAGAACCGGTAGTCAGCCGAAGGCGGGATGTAACCGGCGCTCCCCGGGGCGGTGCCGCTGCCGGCCAGGCCGCAGAAGTGGTAGTACGCGCCGTTGTACAGGCCCTGGTCCGCAGTCGGGTAATAGCTGGTGCAAGAGCGCGGGCGGCCGGAGTCGATCAGCAGGGAACCACCGACGCGCCACTCGGGCGTGATGCTGTAAGAACCGTAGGCCTTGATCTGGTGCGCACGGTGGTTCGGCAGCGGACCGTTGGCGCCGACCATCAGCTGCGGCAGATCCCAGTCCTGGGTCACCGAAACGTCGGTCTGACCGCCCGTGCCGGTATCAAGATCCGATGCCAGCTGGCCTTCGGTATTGCCGTAGTTGCGTGCGAAGGTGTAGTTCACCTTGCCGTAGAACCTGTCACCTATCGAGCCTTCCAGGAACAGGTCAAGCGCGTAGTACCGGCGCTTGAGCTTGGGCAGATCGAGTTCAGCGGCGGAGTAGGTGTGCTTGGCCAGCGTACCGTCGGCCTGCTCCTCCCAGAACGTGTTGCTTTCACCCGGATTGAAGATGAAGCAGCCGCCCCCCAGTGCCGGCGTGCAGGTGTCATCGATCGCACTCTTGAGGTCGCGGTAGGTCACCTTGGCCCCCCAGATGGCGTTCTCGCCCCAGGCCTGTTCCATACCGACGATGAACTCATCCTGGTAATGCGATTTCAGGTCGACCGCGGCAACCGTGCGCGGATCGGGTGCATCGCCGCACTCCAGGTTGGAGGAGATGGCATTCGGGTTGCCCGGGCAGGTGTATCCCAGGCTCGGGTCGACCGAAACGTTGACCAGCCCGGTCGGCGTGCCGTCCGCAGCAACGCCGGTATACGTGAAGTACTCCATCGTATACAGCGAGCCGGACGCGGCGCGGACGGCCACGTTGTTGGGCAGGGCCAGGTGATAACGTCCCGCGTTGGCGAACAGCTTCAACGAGGCATCGCCATGGACATCCCATACGCCACCCAGGCGCGGTGCCCACTGGTTGTCCTGCTTGACGTACACCTCATCGGCGCTGGTGAAGTTCTTGAAGGTCTCGTTGCGCAGGCCCAGCGTCAGCAGGACGTTGTCGCTGACCTGCCAACGGTCCTCGAGGAACTGCGCGGACTGTTCGGTTTTCACCTTGGCGATCTGGGTGTAGTACTGCTGGCGAACGTAGTAGCCCTGGCTGCCCAGGCCACCGGCCGAGGCCGGCGAACCGACGCCGTGTGAGGCATCGATGGCGGCATTGGCGTTGTTGGAACGGCTGTAGACCCAGATGAAGCCGCCGCCGTACTCGCTGCCGGTGAACGACTCCGCTTCCATGACGTCCAGGCCGGCGCGCAGGTCATGGTTGCCCAGGCGATAGCCGACATCCAGGCGCCAGCCCTTGGTTTCATCGTAGGCGCCGGGGACGTTGACCGTGGCAGCCGTCCAGCAGCCGGCATAGTTGGCGGCGGGAATGCCGGGTGCACGTGCGGTGGCCGCGGCGGACGTGCGCGGGCAGGCCGGATCGTAGCCCCACGGATTCTGGCTGTGATCGATCTTCTGGGTGCCGTACAGCGCCGACACCGTGAGGTCATCGGTCAGATAGCCGGTGTACTTGCCGATGTACAGTTTGGCCTTGTCCTCGTTGTTCGTGCCCGCGTTCTGCTCGTTGCCGTGGGTGAAATCGGCGTAGTTGAAGGTATAGCCGGCGCTGTCGTACTTGGTGACGTCGGAGATGCCGGTGAACTCAAGCAGGTGGTTGTCAGTGATGTTCCAATCGATCTTCGCTGCCCAACGCGGATACTCGTAGGAGTATTCCTGCCATGCGTTGGTGGTCGTTGCCGCGGCTTGGCTCGTCGATGACACGCCGGCACCCTCACGCTTGGTCACCTCGACGTTGGCGTAGATGAACAGCTTGTCCTTGACGATGGGGCCGCCGACATACGCGCCGGTGGTCTGCGTCCAGCTCTGGTTCTTGTTCCGCAGCTGGTACAGCTGGCCATCCGTGCGCTTGGTCGGATCAGGATTGTCCGCACCGTAGAAGCCGGTATCGGCAAAGTAGCTGTTGCGCGGGTTTGCACGCAGTGCCTCCGGGCTCCAGTAGGCGTAGCCGCCGCCACTCCATTCATTCGTGCCGCGCTTGGTGACGATGTTGACCACGCCACCGGTGGCGCGACCAAACTCGGCACCGTAGCCGCCGGTCAGGATCTGCTGCTGCGAGATCGCATCGAAAGGCAGGGTGGTGGAGCCGATCGACGACAACGGGTTGGTCACCGCGTAGCCATTGATGTAGAACGCGTTTTCGGACGATGCGGCACCGCCGAAACTGGGGACCGTGACGCCACCGGAGGTGTAGCTCGCGTTGGAAATCACGCTCGGCGCCAGCAGTGCCACGCTGGCGATATCACGGCCGACCGCGATCTGCTTCAACTGTTCGGAGGTGAACACCGTGCGGGTGTCGGTCTGGCTGACGTCGATCTTGGGCACGGCCGTCGCCCTGACCTCGATGCGGTCCAGCTCCTGGACCCCGGTGCTGGAGAAGGAAACCTCGGTGCCGCTGGCGATCACGACCTGCACCCGTTCGCGGACGGCGATCACCTGGCCCTCTTTCTCCACGGTCACCTTGTAATTGCCGTTCGGCAGATCGCTGGCACGGTAGCGACCATTGCGGTCGACGGTCACGGTACGGCTGGTACCGGTATCCAGGTTCTGCACGCTGATGGTGCTGCCAGGTTCGCCGGTACCGTAGATGTTGCCGGTAACGGACTGCGCGTGCGCTGCCCCGGCCAGGCACAGGCCCAGCGCGATGGTCAGTGTGGCCCGACGAAGCGGCATGGCTTGCTTGATCATCAACTTCCCCCATTTGATTGAAAGAATTAACGGGTGCTTAATGAAGCCCCGATAACTGAATATCAAATAAACGGTCGCGTTGCAATAATTCCGTCATTTCGTTTTTACATCAGAGACACACAGATCCAGTTGTTGCTTTCCTGAAAAGTGAGGGCACTGAACGACGAAGGCCCGGGTTTCCCCGGGCCTTCGAATGGTCAGACGCTCAATGAAGGGCAGTCGTTACCAGATCACCACCTGCTGGTCTCCTGCGCGCACCATCGGCGAACCGGCCTTGCACTGGAACGCCGCGGCGAAGGTCGGCAGGTTCGACGGGGCACCCATCGCGCGGAACTGCGCCGGGGCATGCGGGTCGGTCGCCAGACGGACCTTCATGTTCTCCGGGGTGTACTTGGTGCGCCACACGGTGGCCCAGTTGAAGAAGAAGCGCTGGTCACGGGTGAAGCCGTCGACCTTCGGGTCTTCCTTGCCGGCCGAGGCCTTCTGCAGGGCATCGTAGGCGGTGGCCAGGCCACCCAGGTCGGCGATGTTCTCGCCCAGGGTCAGCTTGCCGTTGACCGGCTGGCCATCCACCTTGTAGCCATCGAACTGCTTGATCAGCTTGCCGGTCAGGCCGCTGAAGTTCTTGGTGTCGGCCTCGGTCCACCAGTTCTCGAAGTTGCCGGTCGGCCCGAAGCGGCTGCCCTGGTCGTCGTAACCGTGGGTCATTTCGTGGCCGATCACCGCACCGATGCCGCCGTAGTTCAGCGCGTCATCGGCCTTCGGGTCGAAGAACGGCGGCTGCAGGATGGCGGCCGGGAACACGATCTCGTTCTGCAGCGGGTTGTAGTAGGCATTGACGGTCTGCGGGGTCATGCCCCATTCGGTCTTGTCCACCGGCTGGCCGATCTTGGACAGCGCGAACTTGTAATTGAACGCGTTCGCCGCGCGCACGTTGCCCAGGTAGCTGTCGCGGCCGGTGGTCAGGCCGCTCCAGTCACGCCACTTGTCCGGGTAGCCGATCTTCGGGGTGAAGGTTTCCCACTTGGCGATCGCCTTGGCCTTGGTCTCGTCGCTCATCCAGGTCAGGCCCTGGATGCGCTCCTTGAGCGAGGCGGCCAGGTTCTTGACCAGTTCTTCCATCTTGGCCTTGGCTTCCGGCGAGAAAGCGACCTTGACGTACAGCTGGCCGAACGCATCACCGGCATCGTTTTCGATGGTGCCCAGCACGCGCTTCCAACGCGGCTTCTGCTCCTTCTGACCGTTCAGGGTCTTGCCGTAGAAGTTGTAGTTCTCATTGACGAACGCATCAGCCAGGTACGGCGAGGCGCCGTCCACGGTGTGGAAGCGCAGGTAGGCACGCCACACCGACGGATCGGTGTCGCCCAGTGCCTTGCTCACTTCCTGGTGGAAGCTCGGCATGGCCAGCGAGAACTTCTCCGGGGCGGCGATGCCCTGGGCCTTGAAGAACTCGGTCCAGCTGAAGTTCGGGGTCAGCTTGTCCGCATCGGCCACGGTGACCGGGTTGTAGAACAGCGAGACATCGCGCGAGAGCTCGACGCTGGACTTGGAGGCCTTGGCCAGGCGCGTTTCGAACTTGACCACGTCGGCGGCCTGCTTCTCGGCATCGGCCGTGGCCACGCCTGCCAGTTCCAGCACCTTGGCCACGTGGGCCTGGTAGGCCTTGAGTTTGTCGGCGTTCTTGGCGTCGGTGTAATAGGTGGTGTCCGGCAGGCCCAGGCCGCCCTGGCTGGCATAGGCCAGGTTCATGCTGGAATTCTTGAAGTCCGCTTCCGGACCGAAGCCGAACAGCACGTTTTCGCCCTTGGCCGCGCTGGTGCGCAGGTAGTTGGCGATCGCGTCCTTGTCCTGCAGGCCGTCGATGGCGGTCAGGTCGGCCTTGATCGGCTCGATGCCCTGGGCATTGATCTTGGCCTCGTCCATGCCGGTGGCCCAGAAGTCGCCGACGATCTTTTCGATGCCGGCCGGATTCTTGACCGCCGCGACCTGCTCGGCGAGCTGGTGCTGCACGGCGACCGAGCGCTCGTCCAGGATGGTGAAGGCGCCCCAGCTGGTACGGTCGGCCGGGATCTCGTTGGCGGCCAGCCACTTGCTGTTGACGTAGTCACCGAACGCACCGCAGGCGTCCATGCTGGTGTCCAGATCGGACGGGTGGAAGGCGTTGTAGGCCGGCAGCTTGCTCTCGTCGAGCTTGTACTCGGTGGCGGCCGTGGCGGCCGGCGCGGCGGTGGAGGCTGCGCTGTCCGTCGCCGGGGTTTCGTTCTTGCCGCAGCCGACCAGCGCGGCCGAAACGGCCAGGGTCAGCAGTACCAGTTTGGGTGTACGAGCGATCACGTGATTGGCCTCCAGGCCGGAAAGTCATGCAGGAATGGCCCCGAAGAGCCTGTGGGCCAGACGATACGCCGCCGGCCCGGCCTGCAAGGGTGTCGAAGGTCATGGCCGATGGCAAGAGGCCCGATCCGGTCAACTCCGGACGTGGCCCTGGCCCGGGGCGGCCAAGGAAAAGCCCCGCCTTGCGGCGGGGCTTGGGGGTGTCATCCCGGGTGCGGCTTAGTTGGTCTTGGTGCCGAAATCGTACTTGGCCTGCACGTACACCGCGCGGCCGTACGGGTTGTAGATGCTGCTGTTGTACGGCGAGGCGATGTTGCCGGCGTAGCTGTGGGCCTGGCCGTCGGGCATCTTGTTGAACACGTTGTTGACCATCACCGAGAGGGTGAGGTTGTCCAACGCCCGGTAGTTCACGCTCAGGTTGTAGGTGGTGTACGAGCCCCACTTGCCGGCCTTGTAACCGGACGGGTGGACGTAGTCGAAGCTCTCGCCCAGGTAGGACATGTAGTTCGGCGTCTTGCCGATGTAGTTGAAGTACAGCGTGGTGGTCCAGCGGTCCTTGGCCCAGCCCACCGAACCATCGGTACGGACCTTGGCGTAGGCATCGTAGTACCACATCGCATACGGGTCGCGCAGCAGATCCAGGTAGTCATCGCCCGGTTGCGGCTGCAGCTCGCGCTTGAGGATGTTGGTGTAGTTGCTGGCGAACTGCAGCGAGCCGAAGCGGCCGATGTCCTGCACGTACTTGAAGCTGGCCGTCAGTGCCTGCAGGTTCTGGCGCGCGACGTTGAGCTTGGGCGTGAAGATCTGCTCGATGTTGCCGGCGGCATCGCGGGTGATCCAGTCCGCAACGTTCTCGCAGCTGGCCGAGGTCGGGTTGCCCTGGCCATTGCGGCAGTAGTATTCCGCGCGCAGCAGCTGGTCCGAGCTCAGGGTGTCGACTTCGTTGTCGATCTTCCAGTTGTAGTAGTCCACCGAGATCGACAGATTGTTCATCGGTGCCCAGACCACGCCGGCATTCCAGACATCGGCGGTGATCGG
The DNA here is from genome assembly GCF_039673205.1 of Stenotrophomonas sp. TWI809. Lineage (NCBI taxonomy): Bacteria > Pseudomonadati > Pseudomonadota > Gammaproteobacteria > Lysobacterales > Lysobacteraceae > Stenotrophomonas > Stenotrophomonas sp. TWI809. Next base: position 161,706 of record NZ_JBDJLE010000008.1, read on the forward strand.
TTCCAGCTCGGTGTTGCCGGCCTGCACGCCGAACACCGATTCGTTGCCGTAGGGGCAGGCGAGGGTATCGGCCGGAGCATAGCCGAGCTGGCCGCAACGGTAATAATCGACTGCGCCGTTGGCGTAGTAGCCGCTCTCGCCCTGGAAGGCATCGGGCAGGGTCGGTGCACGGAACGCAGTGCCGTACTTGCCGCGGAACAGCAGGCTTTCGATCGGACGGAACTCCACGCCGACGCTGTAGGTGGCCTTGTCGATGGTGTTGTCGGCGATCTTGTAGGCGTCATAGCGACCCGAACCGGTGACGGTCAACGAGTCGATCAGCGGCAGGCGCAGCTCGGAGGTGACGGCGTAGTTGCTGCGATGGCCATTGCCGGCTACCGAGGTGGTGCCCCACACGCTGCCATCCATCAAGCGCTCGTCCGGGCGGTAATCCCAGCCTTCGCTGCCGGCTTCGGCGACCACGGCGAAACCTGCATCGCCACCGGGCAGGGTGAACAACGAGCCGTTGGTGATCTGGAAGCGGCCCAGGTTCTGCCAGGTCTTGCTCTGGTTGTAGGTGTAGCCGGTGAAGCTCTGGAAATCACCGGCCGGCAGCTGCGAATAGAACGCGCCCCAGTTCGGGCTGTAGATGTTGTAGCCGTCATCGGTGGTGCCCAGCACCGGGCCGAGCACGCGGTCTTCGAAGTAGCTGTCGATGTCATCGGCCCAGCGCACGAAGCCGCGCTCGGTGAGCTTGTACTCGCCGCGGCTGAAGCTGGCGCTGTAGTCCCAGTTGCCGAACGTGCCACGCCCGCCCAGGGTGACCTGGTAGGCCTTGTTGCGGTCGGTGTTGAGGATGTCCTTGTAGCCGTTCGGCCCGATGTCTTCAGGCGCGAACGCGCGCTGCAGGTTCATGTACTGATCGGTGTCCTGGTCATAGAACGCGCCGAAACTCAGGTCGCTGCCCCAGAACGTATAGCCCGAACCCGGGGTGTACTTGACCTCTTCCAGGCTGTACAGCGCATCGGCGAACAGGGTGAAGTTGTCGTTCACATCGAACGTCATCGAGCTGTAGAACTGGCTGCTCTCCTTGTCGTTCTTCAGGGTGCGGTAGCCGGCGCCGTAGGCCGAACCGCAGGACTCGCCGGCCGCGCGGGTGCCCAGCACGGTGGTGCCGCCGAACTGGCCGGCGACGCTGGCGCAGCGGGTCGGATCCATCATCACGAACGCGTTGTTGTCCGCCGGCAGGTAGACCAGGAAATCATTGGCCGGCACCTGCGCGCTGTAACCGACGCGGTTGTTGGTGCGGGTCAGGTCGCGCTGGTAGCCCCAGATCGGGTTGCTCTTTTCGTACTGCACATTGACCAGTGCGTTGAAGCGGTCATCGGCGCTGTTGAAGCCCCTGGCGCCGCTGACGCGGATGTTGTTGCCGCCGCCTTCGGTGGTGGCGCCCCCGCGGACGTTGAGCACGCCGCCGTCCATGCGTTCTTTCAGGATGATGTTGACCACGCCGGCGATCGCATCCGAGCCGTACAGCGAGGACTGGCCGCCGGGCAGGATCTCGATGCGCTCGACGATGTCGATCGGAATGCCGCTGAGGTTGTTGAACGCGTCGCTGCCGTTGTACAGCGCCGGGTACTGCAGCATCGGTCGGCCGTTGATCAGGTATTTGGTGTAGCCCGGGTCCAGGCCGAACATGCCGGCCGCTTCGGCGCCCTGGGTGAACGAGGCGGCGGTCTGGCCGCCCTGCAGGCCACCGGTGGTCAGCGAAGACTGCTGCAGGACTTCGGAGATGCTGGTGAAGCCGCGGGTCTGGATGTCTTCGGCGGTGACAGTCAGGACCGGCGTGTGGTTCTCGATCTCGGTCTGCGGGATCAAGGACCCGGTGACAGTGACACGATCGAGATTGGTGGCGGCGTTGTCCTGTGCGAAGACGGTGGCGCTGGTGAGCAGCAGGCCGGTGAGGACGGCGGCGGCAAGCGGATGACGCGAGATCGAATTACCTTGGCGAGACATGTGCAACCCCATGTAGTGGTGATGTCGTGGCTTTCCCTTCCGTGGGACTTCTTGACTGCGTTCAACAGCGAGCCGGTATCAGGCCTGGCCGGCCATCCTTGGTAGTTTCATTCTGCGTTCAGTTGAAACCGGCGTGCGGCGAACGTAACACACGCTTAACGTGAAATACGCTGAATGGTCATCGTCGATAAGGGCTGTGCATTGACGCAAACTGAAAGGCGTTGAAAAACAATTGCCTGGGCCTAAATGAAATTTTATTTATGTTTCGTCAATGAGTGAATGCTGAATATGGCGCGGAATTAACAACTGAGATCGGTGTGCGTATGGCTGTCCCATAGACGCATCGCACCATCAGAACGTCGGACATGCACATGCCTCTCTCGCGGCGACGCGTGTCGTTGCATTCAGGGCGGCGGACGGGCATCACGCCGGTTGCAAGGGCACAAACGCGGAACGCCCCTTTCGGGGCGTTCCGGTTGGCGAACCGGCAGGGCAGGGCCCTGCACGGTCGCCGGTGCTGCCTGCGGCGATTACTTGCCGAAGTCGTACTTGGCCTGGACGTACACGGCACGGCCGTACGCGTTGTACAGGCCGGTGTTGTACGGCGCACCCGAGGTGCCCAGGTAGCTGTAGGCCTGGCCGTCGGGCATCTTGTTGAACACGTTGTTGACCATCAGCGAAAGCGTCAGGTCGTCCTGTGCGCGATAGTTCACGCTCAGGTTGTACGTGGTGTACGAGCCCCACTTGCCTGCGGCCTTGCCCGATGCCGGGTGGACGTAGTCATAGCCATTGATGCCGGCCAGGTAGTTCGGGGTCTTGCCGATGTAGTTCGCGTACAGCGTGGTGGTGAACTTGTCGACCGACCAGCCCACGGACGCATCGCTGCGGACCTTGGCGAAGTTGTCGTAGTTCCACATCGCGATCGGGTTGCCCAGCAGATCCTGGAACTCCTCGCCCGGCTGCGACTGCACTTCACGCTTGAGCATGTTGGTGTAGTTGGCCGAGAACTGCAGCGAGCCGAAGCGGCCGATGTCCTGCAGATACTTGAAGCCGACCGTCACGGCCTGCAGGTTCTGGCGAGCCACGTTCATCTTCGGGGTGTACAGGCTGCTCAGGTTGCCGGCGGCGTCGCGCACGACCCAGTCGGCCACGTTCTGGCAGCTGGCCGAAGAGCCGTTGGGCAGGCCGTTGCGGCAGTAGTACTCGGCCAGCAGCAGCTGGTCGGTGCTGGCCGTATCGACTTCGTTCTCGATCTTCCAGTTGTAGTAGTCGGCCGAGATGGAGAGGTTCGGCATCGGTGCCCAGACCACGCCTGCATTCCAGACGTCGGCCGTGATCGGCTCCAGGTCCGGGTTGCCCGCGCGCTCGGAGTACACCGAGACGTTGTCGTGGTAACGGCAGTCGGCGGTGTTGCCCGGTGCATAGCCCAGGGTGCCGCAACGGTAGTAGTCGGTCGAGTTGGCCGCGTAGTACCCGCTCTTGCCCTGGAAGGCATCGGACAGGGTCGGTGCGCGGAACGCCGTGCCGTACTTGCCGCGGAACAGCAGGCTGTCGATCGGGCGGTATTCCAGACCCAGGCTGTAGGTGGCCTTGTCGACGGTGTTGTCGGCGATCTTGAACGCGTCATAGCGACCCGAAGCGGTCACCGTGACCTGCTCCAGCACCGGCATGCGCAGTTCGGAGGTCACCGCATAATTGCTGCGGTGGCCATTGCCGGCCACGGCCGAAGAGCCCCACACCTGGCCGTCCAGCAGGCGCTGATCGGGCGAGTAATCCCAGCCTTCGCTGCCACCTTCGACCACGACCGCGAAGCCGGCGTCACCGCCCGGCAGCGAGAACAGCGAGCCATTGGTGATCTGCACGCGGCCCAGGTTCTGCCAGGTACGGCTGCGGTTCGTCGCGTAGCCGGTGAAGCTGGCGAAATCTTCCGGCGAGATCGGCGAGTAGAACGCGTCGTAGTTCGGGTTGTAGATGCCCCAGCCGTCGGCCGTGGTGCCCAGCTGCGGGCCCAGCACGTGTTCGGCGAAGTAGTTGTTGATCGGGTCCTTCCAACGCATGAACTTGTTCTCGGTGAGCTTGTACTCACCGCGGGTGAAGCTGGCGCTGTAGTCCCAGTTGCCGGCCATGCCCTTCGCGCCCAGGGTCACCTGGTAGGAGCGGCTCTCGTCACTGTTGAGAACGTCGTTGTAGCCCTGGCCACCGATGTCTTCCGGGGCGAACGCGCGCTGCAGGTTCACCACCTTGCCCGAGGACTGGTCGTAGAAGCCGCCCATCCCGCTCTTGGTGCCCCACCACAGGTAGCTCGAGCCGGAGGTGTACTCGGTCTTTTCCTTGCTGTAGAGCACGTCGGCGAACAGCTGCAGGTTGTCGTTGACGTCGAAGGTCATCGCCGAATAGAACTGGCCGCTGTCCTTGCCGTTCTTCAGCGTCTTGTAGCCGGCGCCGAAGTAGGTGCCGCACGACTGGCCGGTCGGGCGATTGCCCAGCACCGTGGTGCCACCGAACTGGCTGGCCACGTTGGCGCAGTTGTTCGGGTCCATCATGTACAGGCGGTTGGTATCGGCGTCGATGACGGCGAAATCATTGCTCGGCAGCTGCGCGGTGTAGCCGTTGGCATTGGTGGTGCGGGTCAGGTCGCGCTGGTAGCCCCAGATCGGGTTGCTCGACTCGATCTGCACGTTGACCAGTGCGTTGAAGCGGTCATCGAACGCGCTGAAACCATGCGCGCCGCTGAAGCGCACGCTGTTGCCGCCGCCTTCGGTGTAGGTGCCGCCACGGACGGAGATGCTGCCGCCGTCCATGCGTTCCTTGAGGATGATGTTGACCACGCCGGCGATGGCGTCCGAACCGTACAGCGACGACTGGCCGCCCGGCAGGACTTCAATGCGCTCGACGATGTCGATCGGAATGCCGCTGATGTTGTTGAACGTATCGCCGCCGTTGTACAGCGCCGGGTACGACATCATCGGACGGCCGTTGATCAGGTACTTGGTGTAGCCCGGATTCAGGCCGAACATGCCCGAGGCTTCCGCGCCCTGGGTGAAGGACGCCGAGGTCTGGCCGCCCTGGAGGCCGCCGGTGGTCAGCGAGGACTGCTGCAGGACTTCGGCCACGCTGGTGAAGCCGCGGGTCTGGATGTCCTGCGCGGTGATGGACATCACCGGGGTCTGGGTTTCGATATCGGTCTGCGGAATCAGCGAGCCGGTGACGGTGACTTTGTCCAGCGTCGTGGCTTTATCCTGTGCCATGGCCGGAGCGGCTGCAGTGGCGATCAGGGCGGAGAACAATGCAGCGGCGAGCGTGTTGCGACGTGCGGTGGTGCTGTAATTCATTGATAGTCCATAGAACAAAACAGAAAAGCACTGACGCCAATGATTCCCTCCCGAAACGCGCGGAAAACGCTCAACGTAGTGCGTTTCGACCGTAACATGAACTTAACGAAAATTGCATGGTTTCGTAGCAACTGGGATTCTCAGTCAGGTGCAGTCAAGGTTGTATAGTGTTGCGTCCCCTTGTTGTGTTTCCGGAGTGCCCGCAGTGAGTGCCAGCCAGACGCGTCGTCCCCACGCCAGTCAAGTGCAGAAGGGGTTGTCACCGCATCCGCGCGTGCGCAACGTGATCGCGGTGGGGTCAGGCAAAGGCGGGGTCGGCAAGTCCACCACCGCGGTCAACCTGGCTGTCGCACTTGCCGCGCTCGGCGCGCGCGTGGGCCTGCTGGATGCCGATATCTACGGCCCCAGCGTACCGGCAATGCTCGGCCTGAGCGGTCGCCCGGAGAGCCCGGACAACAAGTCGATCGAACCGATGCGCGCGTTCGGGGTGGAGACCATGTCGATCGGTTACCTGATCGAGGACGAGACGCCGATGATCTGGCGCGGCCCGATGGCGACCTCGGCGATGACGCAGTTCTTCAACGATACGTTGTGGGACGACCTGGACTACCTGCTGATCGATCTGCCGCCGGGCACGGGCGACATCCAGCTGACGTTGACCCAGAAGATCCCGCTGGCCGGGGCGGTGATCGTCACCACCCCGCAGGACATCGCCACGCTGGATGCGAAGAAGGCGCTGAAGATGTTCGAGAAGGTGGAAGTGCCGGTGCTGGGTATCGTCGAGAACATGGCCGTGCACACCTGCAGCAACTGCGGCCAGGTCGAGCATCTGTTCGGCGAGGGCGGCGGCGAGCGCATGGCCGCCCAGTACGGGGTGCCGCTGCTGGGGTCGCTGCCGCTGGAGATCGGCATCCGCGAGCAGGGCGATGCCGGTACGCCGATCACCGCCGCCGCGCCGGCGTCTTCTGCGGCCCAGGCCTATCTGCGCGCGGCCGAGCGGCTGATCGAGGAAGTGGCCAAGCGGCCGCGGGCCAGCATTCCGATCCTGTCGTCGCTGATCTGAGCGCGAAAACCTCCCCCGTATCCTCCAGGCCCGGCCCCCGCCGGGCCTGTTCGTTTCCAGGCCGCAATGGCCAGGCAGTTGCCGCGACGGCGTCGACGCTGGTCGCGGCCGGGGCCGCTGTTTAGAATCGACACCCGGGCGCCCATTGGCGGTGCCGTTGTTCCTTCCGCACCCAGGACCCCCCATGAGCATCAAGAGTGACCGCTGGATCCGTCAGATGGCCGAGCAGCACGGCATGATCGAGCCGTTCGAAGCTGGCCAGGTCAAGCAGGCCAACGGCCAGCGCATCGTCAGCTACGGCACCTCCAGCTACGGCTACGACGTCCGTTGCTCGCGCGAGTTCAAGGTGTTCACCAACATCAACTCCACCATCGTGGACCCGAAGCACTTCGACCCGGGCAGCTTCGTGGACATCGTGGGTGATGAGTGCATCATCCCGCCCAACAGCTTCGCGCTGGCGCGCACCGTGGAGTACTTCCGCATCCCGCGCGACACGCTCGTGGTCTGCCTGGGCAAGAGCACCTACGCGCGCTGCGGCATCATCGTCAACGTGACCCCGCTGGAGCCGGAATGGGAAGGCCACGTCACGCTGGAGTTCAGCAACACGACGCCGCTGCCGGCGCGCATCTACGCCAATGAAGGCGTGGCGCAGATGCTGTTCTTCCAGGCCGACAAGGACGATATCTGCGAGACGTCCTACAAGGACCGCGGTGGCAAGTACCAGGGCCAGACCGGCGTGACCCTGCCGCGGACCTGATGATCACGCGGGTGGCGCGGCGCACCTGATCGATCCCCGGGCGTGCTGCCGCGTCCGCGCCTGGTAGAGCCGACCGTTGGTCGGCTGCTTCTGTGGTTACCGTTACCCATCAAGGGGCGACCACAGAAAAAGCGCGGAGTACTCCGCGCTTTTTTTGTGGCTTGGTCCGACGTGCGGCGTGGTGACCAAAAGCAGCGCACCCAAAAGCAGCGGACCGAACAGCAGCGGACCGAACAGCAGCGGACCAACGGTCCGCTCTACTTGCCGCGGCCGAACAGCAGGCCGATGCCCACCGCTACCAGCACGACCGGCCACCAGGTGAGGATCAGCTTCCCCATGTTCATGTTGGTCCAGCCGAGATTGCTGGCCAGCAGGAACAGGCCGACGAGGATCAGGACAATGGCGGCGACAAGGTTGGAGCGCATCAGGGGCAGGGTCCGCTAGGGCTGGGGCGAATATCCTAGCCGTTCCTTCCAGAGTGCGACACGCTCGGCCAGCACCTGTGGATCAAAATGGTGTGCCTGCCCCTGGCCCCAGACCGGGCCCGGCCATGCCGGATCGCCGACATGGCGCCCGATCACATGGAAATGCAGCTGGCGCACGATGTTGCCCAGCGAGCCGATGTTGATCTTCTCGACCCCATCGGTGCCCTTGAGCGCCTTGCACGCCCGGTTCAACTCGGTCCGCAGCTTGTCCTGCTGCTCGCCATCCAGGTCGATCCATTCGGTCACGCCACTCAGGCGTGGCACCAGGATCAGCCAGGGATACCTTTCATCGTTCATCAATCGCACTTGCGATAACGGCCCTTCTGCTACCAGTACGCTGTCGGTGGCCAGGCGTGAATCCAGTTCGAACTCGCTCATCCAAGATGCTCCGCAAAGAAGTCCAGGGTGCGTTCCAGCGCCAGGTGGGCGCTGTCTGGATCATACGCATGTCCGACGCTGCGGTTGAAGGCGTGATCGGCCGGGTAGACGAAGGTGGCCATCTGCGGCAGCTTCTCGCGGTGGGCCTTGATCGCCTCCGGCGGGATGCTCCTGTCCTGCGCGCCGAAGTGGAACATGACCGGCGCCTTGGGCGTCTCGTCCAGGTATTTCACGTTGCGGGCCCCGTAATAGCTGACCGAGGGCAGGCCCAGGCGCAGCGCGGAGAGCAGGGCGATGCTGCCGCCCCAGCAGTAGCCGACGGTGCCGACCTTGCCGGCCGGAGCCAGCCGCGAGGCGGCCGCACGCACGATCTCCAGCGCCTTTTCGACCCCGAGCTCGTCGACCATGGCCAGGCCGGCGGCCACGCCATCGCTGTCGTAAGGCAGCTCCGGCGGTTCGGTGCTGTCCGGGGCCGACTCGGCCAGATCGAAGAACGACGGGGCCAGCACCGCATAACCCTTGGCGGCGTAATCGTCGGCCACTGCGCGGATGTGCGGGTTGGCGCCGAAGATCTCCTGGATCACTACCAGGCCCCCGCGCGGCTTGCCTTCCGGCGTCGCCTGCCAGGCGCGGACCGGTCCGTAATGCGTATCGAGTGTGATCCACTCACCCATGGTGCGAGACTCCCGTTGGTTCAGGCATTCATTATCGGCCCCGCGCCGGTTAGCGCGATGTCAGGGAGCATGCCGGATCTGGCGGGATCAACCCGATCCGGTTCAGGGGCGTGGGCTGAACGCCGGTATACTTGCCGCCGTTTCCGGCCCCAGGTCCCCCACGCCATTCCGGCATGGGCCCAGGCCCCCAGAGTCCTTGCGATCCATGTCCCAGCTGAACCCCAAAGTCGGCTTCGTCAGCCTTGGCTGCCCGAAGGCCCTTGTCGATTCCGAGCGCATCCTCACCCAGCTGCGGTCCGAGGGCTACGACATCGTTCCCTCCTACGACGCGGCCGACGTGGTGGTGGTCAACACCTGCGGCTTCATCGATTCGGCCGTGACCGAGTCGCTGGATGCGATCGGCGAGGCGATGAACGCGAACGGCAAGGTGATCGTCACCGGCTGTCTGGGCAAGCGCCCGGAGCAGATCCGCGAGGCCTACCCGAACGTGCTGGCGGTGTCGGGCCCGCAGGACTACATGAGCGTGATGGAGGCCGTGCACGCCGCGCTGCCGCCCAAGCACGATCCCTTCGTGGATCTGGTGCCTGATTACGGCATCAAGCTGACCCCCCGCCATTACGCGTATCTGAAGATTTCCGAAGGCTGCAACCACAAGTGCAGCTTCTGCATCATCCCCTCGATGCGCGGCAAGCTGGTCTCGCGCCCGGTCGATGAGGTGCTGCGCGAAGCAGAGCGGCTGGTGCGGGGGGGCGTCAAGGAACTGCTGGTGGTCTCCCAGGACACCTCGGCCTATGGCGTGGATGTGAAGTACGCCGAGCGCATGTGGCGCGACAAGGCCTACCAGACCCGCTTGAAGGCGCTGTGCGAAGGCCTGTCCGAGCTGGATGCGTGGACCCGCATGCACTACGTGTACCCGTACCCGCACGTGGACGAGATCGTGCCGCTGATGGCCGAAAACCGGATCCTGCCGTACCTGGATATTCCGTTCCAGCACGCCAGCCCGCGCATCCTGAAGCTGATGAAGCGCCCGGGGGCGGTCGACAAGACCCTGGAGCGCGTGCAGCGCTGGCGTCAGCTGTGCCCGGATATCACCGTGCGCTCGACCTTCATCGTCGGCTTCCCGGGCGAGACCGATGCCGAGTTCGAGGAGCTGCTGAGCTTCCTGGACGAGGCGCAGCTGGACCGCGTGGGCGCGTTCGCCTATTCGCCGGTCACCGGCGCGACCGCCAACGATCTGCCCGGTGCGGTGCCCGAAGAAGTGAAGCAGGAACGCCTGGCACGCTTCATGGAGCGCCAGGCGGAGATCTCCGCCGCGCGCCTGGAAGCCAAGATCGGCACCGTGCAGCAGTGCCTGGTCGATGCCATCGAAGACGGCATCGCGGTGGCCCGTTCCAAGGCCGATGCGCCGGAGATCGACGGTCTGGTGCATATCCAGAACGCGGAAGAAGCCAAGCTGCGCGTGGGTCAGTTCGTCGATGTGGAGATCACCGAGAGCGACGACCACGATCTGTTCGGTGATGCGATCCTCGCCACCGAAGCGCGCAAGCCCTTCGATCTGCAGGTGCTGTGATCGCAGTGGTGACGGCTGCCGATATCGGTGGTCGTCGCCGTTTCATCGCGCCGCCGCGTGAGGCGGTGGATGCGGCCTGCTTCGCGCAGCCGATCTACGCCGGGCTGAGCGACATGCAGGACCTGATGGTGGCGCCGAGCTGGCCCACCATCGCAGCGCTCGATGCACGCCTCGCGTTGCCAGACAAGCATCTTGCCGAGCAGGACGAGGCATTGCTGGCCGACGGCCTGCACTATGAAACGCGCATCGCCGGGCGCGGCCAGATCGCCACGCGTGCAGACAACTGGCATGACCTGTTCAATGCCCTGGTCTGGGCGCGTTACCCCACCATCAAGCGCGCGCTCAACCGGCAGCAATGCCGGCACATCGCGGCGATGGCGCCAGGGCAGCGCAACCGTGCGCAGGCCGCGTTGACCCAATTCGACGAGAGCGGCGTGATCGTGCGTGTGCGCGAACCGGCGCTGCTGCGCGCGTGGGACCAGCATGATTGGCAGGCGCTGCTCTGGGATGGGGCAGGGCAGTGGCGACGGGGCGACATTGCCGTCGCGGCGGTGATCGGGCATGCGCTGCTGGAGCAGGCCTTGGTGCCGGAGCGCCTGCTGGTCGGCAAGTGCGTGGTGGTACAGAGTGATGATGATGCCACTGCGGTCGCGGCAGTGGCGCAGGCCATCACGGACGGCGCGCTGCTCAATGACCCCCTGGAGTTGCGGCCATTGCCGTTGGCGGGGATTCCCGGGTGGCACGCGCGGCAGGAGGCGGCCTTCTATGCGCGGGCCGACTACTTCCGACCGCTGCGCCCGGGGCGCGTGTATCCCGCAGCGCTGGGGTGATCCGGCAGTGGCGCCATCCCCGCGGGTTGCCGGCGTCACGTGTAGATCCACGCCATGCGTGGAGGCACCCTGTCAGCCGGGGTACGCCACGGACAGAATCGCGAACCCATGGCGGCCGCTGGGCAGCTCCACCTCGAACTCATCGTCCACGCGTTTTTTCAGCAGCGCGCGCGCCAACGGCGAATCGATGCTGATCCAGCCCGCACCGGCGTCGGTCTCGTCCGGGCCGACGATGCGATACACGTGGATGTCGCCCGAGTCGACGTTCTCCAGCTCGATCGTCGCGCCGAAGAACACCGCGTTCGGATCGGTCGGCGCGGTATCGACAATGCGCAGCGCCTCCAGTCGCTTGGTCAGGTAGCGTACGCGCCGATCGATCTCACCGAGCTGCTTCTTGCGGTAGGTGTACTCGGCATTCTCGGAGCGGTCGCCTTCCGCAGCAGCGGCGGCCAGTGCCTTCACCACTTCCGGGCGCTTGTGCCGCCACAGCTCATCCAGTTCGGTCTTCAACCGCTGGTGGCCCTGTGCGGTGATCAGGGCCGTGCTTTTTTCCGCGGGGGGACGCCAACGCGACATCAGGTCTGCTTGTGCTCGTCAAAAGGTGCCGCGCCACAGGGCGCGACACGAAGTATCAGCGCTTTCCGCCGAAAATACCGCCCAGCAGGCCACGCACGATCTGGTTGCCCAGCTTGGTGCCGACGGTACGGGTGGTCTGCTTGGCCATGGTTTCGATCATGCCCTGGCGGCGCTTGGTGCCGAAGATCGCGTCCTTGATGCTCTGGCCAAAGCCGCCCTCCTGCGCTTCATCCTGCTGGCGGGTGCGGGCTTTGGGCGCATCGGCCTGCTCGACCGCCTTCTGCGCGCGCTGCGCCAGCCGTTCCGCCGCCGATTCGCGATTGATCGCGGTGTCGTAGCGGGTGCCGACCGGGCTGCCGGCGCGCACCTGCGCACGTTCGGCCTCGGTGATCGCGCCCATCCGGCAACGCGGTGGCGCGATCTGGGTCTGCTGCACAGGCGAGGGGATACCCTTGTCCTGCAGCGTGGACACCAGCGCTTCACCGGTACCCAGCTTGGCCAGCGTGGCGGCCACATCCAGCTTCGGGTTGGGCACGAAGGTTTCGGCGGCGACCTTCACTGCTTTCTGGTCGCGCGGCGTGAACGCACGCAGCGCATGCTGCACGCGGTTGCCGAGCTGGCCGAGAATGTTGGCCGGCACGTCATCCGGGAACTGTGAGCAGAAGTAGACGCCCACGCCCTTGGAGCGGATCAGCCGGACCACCTGCTCGATGCGCTGCACCAGCGCCGGCGGTGCGTCATCGAACAGCAAGTGCGCCTCATCGAAGATGAAGACCAGCTTCGGCTTCTCCAGATCGCCCACTTCCGGCAGCGTTTCGAACAGCTCCGAGAGCAGCCACAGCAGGAAGGTGGAATACAGCCGCGGCTTGAGCACCAGCTGGTCGGCGGCGAGGATGCCGATCACGCCGCGGCCATCGTGGTTGACGCGCATCAGGTCGGCCAGCTCCAGTGCAGGCTCGCCGAAGAACGCTTCGCCACCGTCCTGTGACAGGCGCAGCAGCGAGCGCTGGATCGCCGCCACCGTCTGCGCACTGACCAGGCCGTATTCGGTGGAGATGTCCTTGCGCTCCTCGGCGACCAGGCCGAGCAGGGCGCGCAGATCGTCCCGGTCGAGCAGCAGCAGGCCGCGGTCGTCGGCGAGCTTGAACACGATGTCCAGCACGCCGGCCTGGGTGTCGTTGAGTTCCAGGATGCGCGCGAGCAGGGTCGGGCCCATCTCGCTCACTGTGGTGCGCACGGGGTGGCCGAGCTTGCCGTACAGGTCCCAGAAGATGGTCGGGCTGGCGGCGGGCGCGTAATCGGCCACGCCGAGATCGGTCGCGCGCTGCAGCAGCGCCTCGGTCCCGGCACCGGGCACGGCCAAGCCCGACACGTCACCCTTCACATCAGCCAGGAACACCGGTACGCCGATCCGCGAGAAGCCCTCGGCCAGCGTCATCAGGGTGACGGTCTTGCCGGTGCCGGTCGCGCCGGCCACCAGGCCGTGGCGGTTGCCCAGCCGCGGCGACAGGGTCACGGGGATATCGTCGGTGATGCCTTTGCCGAGCAGAATCGGATCCATGGTCAACTCGCAGTGTGAATAGGCGGGATTCTAAACGTCGGCGTTGGCCGGCCGGCAGACGGGTTGCCCGGATGCAAGCGGCGCGGCTACTCTGCCCCATCGTTCGCACACAGTGCCAAAAATGCCCGTTCCTGTCTTGCTTGTCCGTGGTTGGCCGCTGTTGGCCGTTGCCGCGATGCTGTCGATCGTCCCCGAGGCCCATGCCCAGCGCGTCTCCGCCCGCGACAAGGCCAAGGTGGAGGCGCTCGACCAGCGCATGACAGCCGCCGAAAAGCGCTACAACGCGGCGCTGGTGCTGGTGAACAATGCCGACCCGAAAGGCACCAACGAGGCCGACGCCGCGCTGGAGGACATGGAGGATGTGATCAGCGCCTGTGTGGCCCAGAAGGGCTGCCAGGTCAGCAACCTGCTGCCGACCTACAAGCGCCTGCTCAAGAGCAACGCCGACAGCCAGCAGGACAGCGAGGACGGCACGGCCATCGCCGACGGCACCTTGCTGGAGGCCGACCCGGACCATGTCGGCCCGCTGGCCGCCGATGTGCCGGAAGCCGCCCGCGCTGCAGCGCTGCTCAACGACAAGCGGCACGCCTTCGACACCATGGTCGAGTACAACCCGGCCGTGCAGGCCGGCATCCGCCGCTGGTTGACCGACATGCGCCCGGCGCTGCTCACCAGTTACGAGAACTACCAGAACCTGCGTGCGGTGATGTGGCCGGAGTGGGAAAAGCGCGGCCTGCCCGAAGCGCTGCTGTTCGGGATCATGGCCAAGGAATCCAACGGCCGCGTGCACGCCTCTTCGCGTGCCGGCGCCGCCGGGCTGATGCAGTTCATGCCCGCCACCGGGCGTCGCTTTGGTCTCGGCCCGGACGGCACCGGCTTTGATACGCGCTTTGATGCCCGCAGCGCGGCCGAGGCCAGCGCGACCTACCTCAACGAACGTATGCGTGAGCTCAACAACAGTGTCGAGCTGTCGCTGGCCGGTTACAACGGCGGTGAAGGCCGCGCCATCCGCGTGTTCCGCCAGTACCCGGGGCAGGGCTTCTGGACCGACAGCGTCTACAACCAGTTCCCGGGCGAGACCAAGGACTACGTGCCGATGGTGATCGCCGCGGCGTGGATCTATCTGCACCCGCAGCAGTACGGCGTGGAATTCCCGAAGATCAGCGCGCAGCCGGCGACCATCCGCCTGGCCAAGTCGACCACGATCTACGAGCTGACCATCTGCCTGGGCAGCACCGGTACCCGTGACGGCTACATGCGCGCGCTGCGCAACCTCAACCCGCGCTATGAGGCCGACGGCTGGATTCCGGCCGGCACCATCATCAACGCGACCACCCGCATCGCGGGCCTGTACAACCGGTTCTGCGTCAGCGGCCCGCGCGCCGATCTGGCCCGCACCCTCATCACCGCCGACCTCAATGCGGCGATCGTGCGGCCTACGGCGGTCAGCTACACCGGCAACGTGGCGGTGGGCAGCGTGGTCCCGGTCGCCCAGGCGCAGGCCATGCCCGCGGTGACCCCGGCCGCGCCGGTAGCCGTCCCGGCCGCCAAGCCCAAGGCCAAGCCGGCCCGCAGCTACAAGGTGGGCAAGGGCGAGACGCTGGGCAGGATCGCGGCCAAGTTCCAGTGCGATGTGCCGACCCTGGCACGGGCCAATGGCCTCAAGGCGCCGGCCTATTCGCTCAGGCAGGGCCAGAGCATCAAGCTGCAGGGCTGCGACAAGTAAGCCATAACCGGGTAGGCTCGCCGGCATCACGCCTGTGGCCGCCCGGCCCAGCACATCCATCGCAGCGTCGGCCACGTGCCGGCGCTCACCGCAACACGCATACAGGACACCCAGATGGATATCACCGCAATCAACGAGATGTTCGCCAACATCCGTGAAAACACCGATTGGGACCTCAACGGCCCGATGCTGTGGGGCTACTTCTTCGTCAACACCACCCCGGAGCCGTTGCACGGCCTGGGCGAGAAGCTGGTGGAACTGGGGTACACCCTGGTGGAAGTGTTCGAACCGGACCTTGAAGAAGGCGAAGACCCGTACCACGTGCTGCACGTGGAGCGCGCCGAGGTGCACACCGAAGCCTCGCTGGATGCCCGCAACCATGAGCTGCAGGCCCTGGCCGAAGCGAACGGCGTGGAAGACTACGACGGCATGGACGTCGGCCCGGTCGAGCCCTGAGCGCCCCGGAACATCACACACAAAAAACGCCCCGGTTTCCCGGGGCGTTTTTTATGGGCGTGAGCCCCAGGTAGTGCCGGCCGCTGGCCGGCTCCCCGTACACCCATCAACGTTCATGGC
>NZ_JBDJLE010000009.1:0-146019 GCF_039673205.1 Stenotrophomonas sp. TWI809
TTGGCCCGCGGGGGTGGGTGCGCCGCTCCGGTTGGGGCGCGTGCGGGGGCGCCCCCCCCCCCCCCCCACTACCGGTGTGATGCGCCGCACGGCCACCGGTGCCTTCGTCACGCACCCCGCCGCCACCCATGGGGTGGCTCTACCCTGAAGCGGATCAGCGCTTCGCCATTTCTTCTTCGATCTCATCGGCACTGCGTGCCAACGCAGCCGTCAGCACCTGATGGCCGTCCTCGGTGATCAGCACGTCATCTTCGGTACGGATGCCGATACCGCGCCAGCGCGCTTCCACGCTGCGGTCGTCCGGTGAGACATACAGGCCCGGCTCGATGGTGAACACCATGCCCGGCTCCAACATCCGCGAATCCCCGGCCAGCCGGTAATCGCCGACGTCGTGCACGTCCAGACCGAGCCAGTGCCCGGTCTTGTGCCGGTAGAACCGCTGGTAATGCGCTTCGGCGATGTTCTCTTCCAGCGTGCCCTTGAGCAGGCCCAGCCGCAGCAGGCCGTCGGTCAGGGTTTCCACGGCGGCCAGATGGCCGGCTTCGTACGCATTGCCCGGGCGGGCCTGGGCCAGCGCCGCCGCCTGCGCCGCACCGACCAGGTCATGCAGCGCGCGCTGCTCGGCACTGAAGCGGCCGTTGACCGGGAAGGTACGGGTGATGTCACTGGCGTAGCCGCGGTACTCGGCACCGGCATCGATCAGGACCAGATCGCCATCGTGCGAGCGCGCGTTGTTGTCGCGGTAATGCAGGATGCAGCCGTTGGCACCGGCGCCGACGATGCTGCTGTAGGCCGCACACGCATCATTGGCACGGAACACACGCTCCAGATCGGCCTGCAGTTCGTACTCGTGGATGCCCGGCCGCGCCACGTGCATCGCGGCACGGTGGGCCTGCACGCTGATGTCGGCGGCGCGCTGCATCACCGCGATTTCTGCGGTCGATTTGAACAGCCGCTGCTCGTGCAGCAGGTGGCCCAGTTCCAGGAATTCATGCGGTGGCTGCGCGCCATGCCGCACCTGCGAGCGTACCCGGTTGACCCAGCCGATCAGCTTGAGATCGAACTCGGCATCGCGACCGAAGTGGTAGTACACCCGCGAGCGCCCTTCCAGCAGGCCGGGCAGGATGTCGTCCAGATCGTCGATCGGGTAGGCGTCATCCATGCCGTACTGCGACACCGCACCTTCCTGGCCAGCGCGCGCGCCATCCCAGGCTTCGCGGTCCGCATCGCGCTCGCGGCAGAACAGGATCACCTCGCCATGGCGGCGGCCCGGGATCAGCACCAGCACGGCCTCCGGTTCCGGGAAGCCGCTCAGGTACCAGAAATCCGAGTCCTGGCGGAACGGATAATGCGTATCCAGGCTGCGCACGCGCTCGGATGCAGCCGGCAGCACCAGGATGGCGTCATCGCCGGCCATCTCCATCAACTGCTGGCGGCGGCGGGTGTATTCGGCGGCGGAGATGCCGGTCAGCTGCCGGATATCCATCTCAGTTCAGGCGCTGCCGGTGGCGCGCGGCCATGACACAGTCACCGTGCAGCAGCAGCACCGCCACGCGGATGAACTCCTCGATCTCGGCCAGCGCGTCTTCGTCGTCGTCGTTGCCGCTTTCGAAGTCTTCGCTGGAGGCCTGGGCCAGCTTGGCCAGATCGGTCAGGGCTTCATCGCCCTCTTCGGACAAGGCCGGCCGGTTCTGGCCCGAGCCCAGCCCGAAGCCGCCCAGGAACGCGCGCGCCCAGGTGAACAGCGCATCGGCCTGCGCGGCGGTATCACTGGCATCGCTCAGCAGCAGTTCGAAAGCGAAATCGCGGTCTTCCATCTGCGCCACGCTGGCATCGAGCAGGCGCGCCAGGGCGTCTCCTTCGGCCGGGGTCGGCAGGTTGTCATCGGCCAGGACGCGGGCCGGCCATTCACGCACCGGCGCACCACCGGCGGACAGCCAGCCGCACAGGCCGCCGTGCAGTTCAGCGGCGCTGGCGCCCAGGCCCAGGGCCTGGCTGGCCTGGTTTACGTCGTCGACACTCGGGAGTTCGGTCATCTTGGGGCTACGGTTTGTGAGCGCCACAGTGTAGCAATCCACCTGTGTCCACCGGGTTGCCATGGCCCGCCCGAGGCCCTGCCCCGGCACCGGTGGGCCGACGGCCGGCAGGCCCCGTCATTATTCGCTTGACCGCCCCGTCCGCCCTTGCCTATGGTGCCGGACATGGAACCCGCCGACGCCATCGCCCAATTGCAGGCCTTCGCCGCCCGCGTGGAGGCGTTGCTTGAGCGCAACCAGCGTCTGGCCGACGAGAACCGCAGCCTGCGCCATCAGCAGGAACAGCTGGTGGCCGAGCGCTCCCAGCTGCTGGCCAAGAACGAGCAGGCCCGCTCCCGGGTCGAAGCGATGATCACCCGCCTCAAGTCCCTGGAGCAGCACACATGAGCCAGACCGAACCGGTCAGTGTCCGCATCCTGGATCGTGAATACACGGTGGGGGTGGGGGCCGAGGAACGCGAGAGCCTGACCGCCGCCGCCCGGCTGCTGGATGCCAAGATGCGCGAGATCCGCGGCAGCAACCGGATGGCCGCGGTCGACCGGGTCGCGGTGCTGGCCGCGCTGAACCTGGCCCACGAGCTGCAGCAGCTGCGCGATGAGCACGCCCGGCAGGCCATTGCCCTGCAGCAGACGCTGAGCGATCTCAATCGCCGCCTGGATCGGGCGTTCGACAACGCGGGTTGATCCACGCGACCGGTTCCACGCGGTGGTCGATTGCACAAGTGCATCGCATGGTCTTCATCGATCTGAATTGAAGTGCAATTCGACCGACGAACGGACTGGCCGAATCGCACAAGAGGGCTATAATCCTCGTTGCGTTCTCTGCTGTGAACGACGGCGTGTGCAAACATTCGCCTTGTCCCTTAATTACGACCACGGGTGCGCGACGGCGCCGGGAGTGCAAGTCCGCCTTGTAGCGGGAAGCCCGATGGAACCCCAGCGTACCCACTTGAACCCCGGGTTCAAGGTCGTTTCGCATGCATCGTCACGGCGGAGAATGCAATATTCCAGCAAGAGCGGCGTTCCCTTGGGACGTCGCTCTTGTTTTATCCGCTTCCCCCGCACGCTCCGGACCCAGGCATGACCGACCCGCGCTCCGCACTGCGCCAGCAGCTGCGCCAACGCCGCCGTGATCTCCCCGCCGCCGTGCGCCTGGCCGCCGCCGAACACCTGGCCGATGGCCTGCTCGCCCTTCCTTTCGCGCCCACGCAGGGCCATGTCGCCGGCTACTGGGCGATGGATGGGGAAATCGCGCTGCACCGCTGGCAGATGCAGTTGCCCGCCGGCCTGACCTACTGCCTGCCGGTCCTGCACGAGAAGACGCTGCGCTTCGCGCCCTGGCGCCCGGGGCAGGCACTGACCACCAACCGCTTCGGCATCCCCGAACCCGATCTCGCGCTGGACGACACGCTCGCACCGGAGCAGATGGCGCTGGTCGTGGCGCCGCTGGTTGGTTTCGACGCACAGGGCCGGCGGCTGGGCATGGGAGGCGGCTGGTATGATCGCAGCTTCGCATTCCGCCACCAGCGCCCGGCGCCGCCGTGGCTGGTCGGGGTCGGCTTCTCGGTCCAGCAGGTCGATGACCTGCCGGTGTACCCCTGGGACGTCGCGGTGGATGCGATCTGCACCGACGTCTCCACCCTTGTCTGCGTACCGACCAACGGTCGGCACCGACAGTAATCAAAGACTCCGCATGACCGCACGCAAGCGCTACTGGCTGATGAAGTCCGAACCGGACGCTTTTTCCATCGATGATCTGCAGCGCGTGGGCCGGGAGCCCTGGAACGGCGTGCGCAACTACCAGGCGCGCAACTTCATGCGCGATGGCATGAAGGTGGGCGACGGGGTGATGTTCTACCACTCCAACACCAAGGTGCCGGGGATCGTCGGGCTGGCCACGGTGGCCAGCGAGGCCTATCCGGACGACACCCAGTTCGATCCCGGATCGGACTATTACGACGCCAAGGCGACCCGCGAAGAACCGCGCTGGATGCTGGTGGACGTGGCCTTCGAACGCAAACTGCGCGACACCATTTCGCTGGATGAGATCAAGCTGCACGCCGATGCGCTGGGCGAAGGATTCCCGCTGACCGCGCGCGGCAACCGTCTCTCGATCCTCCCGGTGACCGCTGCGCAGTGGAAGCTGCTGCTGTCGCTGGAAAAGCACTGACCCCTTTCCTCCAAGAGTTGCCCGCCATGTCCGAAGCCAAGCGCCTGGCCGCTGAAAAAGCCATTGAATACGTCGAAGACGGCATGATCGTGGGGGTCGGCACCGGTTCCACCGTGGCCTACTTCATCGATGCCCTGGCCAAGATCCAGCACCGCATCAAGGGCGCCGTGTCCAGCTCGGACCAGAGCACCGCGCGCCTGAAGCAGCACGGCATCGAGGTGCTCGAGCTCAACCACACCGGCAACCTGTCGCTGTATGTGGACGGGGCCGACGAGTGCGACGGCAACAAGAACCTGATCAAGGGCGGCGGCGCCGCGCTGACCCGCGAGAAGATCATCGCCGAGGCCAGCGAGCGCTTCGTGTGCATCATCGACCCGAGCAAGCAGGTCAAGGTGCTGGGCAGGTTCCCGCTGCCGGTGGAAGTGATCCCGATGGCGCGCAGCCTGGTCGCCCGCCGCATCATGGACATGACCGGCGGCCAGCCGGCCTGGCGCGAGGGCGTGGTCACCGACAACGGCAACGTGATCCTGGACATCCATCACCTGGAGATCACCGATCCGGTCAAGCTGGAGCGCGAGCTCAACCAGCTGCCGGGCGTGGTCAGCGTCGGCCTGTTCGCGCGCCGCCCGGCCGATGTGGTGATCATCGGCGGTGAGCCGCCGATCGTGATCTGACCCCGTGGCCGGCCTGTGCGCCGGCCACCCCAACGAGGTACGCCCATGTCCCTGTTGCGCCTGCTGCCCCTGCTCCTGCTGTTCACCCTGACCGGCTGCGCCAGCACCAACGCCCGCCACTGGGTGGAGCTGGACGGCAACCGTTACCACGTTGAACTGGCCACCAATGACGACACCCGCGCCCGCGGGCTGATGTTCCGCGACCAGATGCCCGAGGACCACGGCATGCTGTTCATCCACGAACGCGAAGAACTGCAGGCGTACTGGATGAAGAACACCAAGATCGCGCTGGACATCCTGTACTTCGATGCGCAGCGCCGCCTGGTCAGCCAGCAGCGCGATGTGCCGCCGTGTTCGGCCGGCGATCGTTGCCCGCCCTACCCCAGCAGCGAACCGGCCCGCTACGTGCTGGAACTCAACGCCGGGCAGGCCGAAAAGATGGCGCTCAAGGACGGCACCGAACTCACGTTCGGCCCCGGCATCGCCGACGGCAAGTAAAAGGGCACCGATAAACGCGCCGCGCCCTTGAATCGCGGCGCGTTTGTCGCCAGTCTTGTCCCATGCAGGGGCAGATCACATTGCCGACGTGGGACTCACTGGCCGAGCTGGATGACGAGGCGCTGCCGCTGTTGCCGACGGCGTTGCTGATCGCCCGGGACGAATACCCGGATCTGGACCCCGCCGTCTACGACGCGGTCCTGCAGAGTCACGCCGACCACCTGCGCACCGAGATCGCCACGATCGACATGTGGCCGCTGAAGATCGCCGCGGTCAACCGCCACCTGTTCGACGAGCTGGGCTACAGCGGCGACCACGGCGAGTACTACGACCCACGCAACAGCTATCTGAACCAGGTCTTCGAACGCCGCCTGGGCAATCCGATTTCGCTGGCGCTGGTGCAGATGGAAGTCTCGCGCCGGCTCGGCATCCCGCTGGACGGGGTGTCCTTCCCGGGGCACTTCCTGGTGCGCCTGCCGCTCAACGACGGCGTGCTGGTGATGGACCCGTTCAACGGCGGCCGACCACTGGGCGTGGAGGAACTGCGCGAACGCGCACGCTCACACCTGGGCGGTGAAGTGCCCGACGACGACGTGCTCGCGCAGATCCTGGACCCGGCCCCGGCACGCGCGATCCTGATGCGGATGCTGCGCAACCTGCACGGCGTGTACGTGGAACGCGGCGAATGGGACCGCGCCGCGCGCAGTGCCGACCGCCTGCTGAAGCTGGCGCCCGAGCAGGACGACGCCCTGCGTGACCGCGGCATGGCCTACCTGCAGCTGGATTACGAGGCCGGCGCGCGCAGCGACCTGGGGCTGTATCTCAAGCGCAATGCCAAGGCCAGCGATGCCCAGTTCGTTCGTGAGAAGCTTGTCGGCCTCGGTGGCGTGGTGCCGCGTCTGCACTGACGGCGCCGCGACATGGCGGCTGGCTGGTGTCTCAGTCGACTTCGACCATCTCGAAATCATCCTTGGTCACGCCGCAGTCCGGGCACGTCCAGGTATCGGGAATGTCGTCCCAGCGCGTGCCCGGGGCGATGCCCTCTTCCGGCAGCCCGTCCTCTTCCCGGTACAGGAAGCCGCAGACAACGCACATCCAGGTGCGGAAGGTGGTGGCGGTTGCGTCGGTCATCGGATAATCACGGCAGGACAAGAGCTGACAGCGTTCATTGTCCCACTCCCGTTGCGCTACCGGTAGCCATTGATGAATCACGCTTCAGCCCCCACGCCGCCCCGCGGCGTCTACCTCATCACCCCCGACGAGCCCGATACCGCACGACTGCTGGCGCGCACCGCGCCGCTGCTGGCGGCTGGGGCCACCTGGCTGCAGTACCGCAACAAGACCGCCGATGCCGCCCTGCGCCTGCGGCAGGCGACCGCGCTGCAGGCGCTGTGCGGGCAGCACGGCGTGCCATTGATCATCAATGACGACCCGGCGCTGGCCCATGCCGTGGGCGCCGCTGGCGTGCACCTGGGCGGCACCGACGGCGACATCGGCGCGGCGCGTGCCCTGTTGGGGCCCGACGCCATCATCGGCGCGTCCTGCTACGACCAGCTGGCCAATGCCGCGCGTGCCGTGGCCGAAGGCGCCACTTATGTGGCCTTCGGCGCGTTCTTCCCCACCACCACCAAGGTCACCGCCAGCCGTGCCACGCCGGACCTGCTGCGGCAAAGCGCCGCACTGGGCGTGCCGCGGGTGGCGATCGGCGGGCTCAGCCCGGACAATGTGGGTCCCATCATCGCGGCCGGTGCCGACCTGGTGGCCGTGGTCAGCGGCATTTTCGCCGCCCCCGACCCGGTTGCCGCCCAGCGCGCCTTCCTCGCCCAGTTTCCGTAAGACCCAGGACACTCCATGAACCACGACCAGTCCCACGCCCTGTTCACCCGCGCCCAGAAGCTTCTGCCGGGTGGCGTCAACTCGCCGGTGCGCGCGTTCAAGTCGGTTGGCGGCGAGCCGTTCTTCGTCAAGCGCGCCGATGGCCCCTATCTGTATGACGTGGACGACAACCGCTACATCGATTACGTCGGCTCCTGGGGCCCGATGATCGTCGGCCACAACCACACCGCCGTGCGCCAGGCGGTCAAGCAGGCGATCGGCAACGGCCTGTCCTTCGGCGCGCCGTGCGAAGCCGAAGTGACCATGGCCGAAACGCTGACCCGGCTGGTGCCGTCCTGCGAGATGGTGCGCATGGTGAACTCGGGCACCGAGGCCACCCTGTCGGCGATCCGGCTGGCACGCGGTGCCACCGGCCGCAGCCGCATCGTCAAGTTCGAAGGCTGCTACCACGGCCATGGCGACTCGTTCCTGGTCAAGGCCGGCAGCGGCATGCTGACCTTGGGCGTGCCGACCTCGCCAGGCGTCCCGGCCGGGCTGAGCGAACTCACCCTGACCCTACCCTACAATGACTTCGAGGCCGCCACGGCGCTGTTCGCCGAACAGGGCGAGCACATCGCCGGGCTGATCATCGAGCCGGTGGTCGGCAACGCCAACTGCATCCCGCCGCGAGAGGGCTACCTGCAGCACCTGCGCGCACTGTGCACGCAGTACGGCACGGTGCTGATCTTCGATGAAGTGATGACCGGCTTCCGCGTGGCCCTCGGTGGCGCGCAGGCGCATTACGGCGTCACCCCGGACCTGACCACCTTCGGCAAGATCATCGGCGGCGGCATGCCGGTGGGTGCGTACGGTGGCCGCCGCGAGCTGATGTCGCAGATTTCCCCGGCTGGCCCGATCTACCAGGCGGGCACGCTGAGCGGCAATCCGGTGGCCATGGCAGCCGGCCTGGCGATGCTGGAACTGGTGCAGGAACCGGGCTTCCATGATCGCCTGAGTGCTTCGGCCGCGCGCCTGTGCGCAGGGCTGGAAGCAGCGGCGGCCGATGCAGGCGTGGCAGTGACCACCACCCAGGTCGGCGCGATGTTCGGCCTGTTCTTCACTGACCAGAAGGTGGAGACCTACGCGCAGGCGACCGCGTGCGACATCACCGCCTTCAACACCTTCTTCCACGCGATGCTGGAGCGCGGCGTGTTCCTGGCCCCGTCCGCATACGAAGCCGGCTTCCTGTCCAGCGCCCATGACGACAGCATCATCGATGCGACGCTCGAAGCCGCGCGCGAAGCCTTCAAGGTCGTCAAGGGCTGATAGAACGCGGTAGGTGACGACCGTTGGTCGTCACGGCGTGCGTACCGATCACCCCGCGTAGGTGACGACCGTTGGTCGTCACGGCGTCTACCGACCAATGGTCGGTAGCTACCGGCCGTTTTCGGCGCTCAGCCGAACAGAAAACGGCCTTTCATCATCGCGAAATGGCCGGGGAACGAGCAGAAGAAGGTGTAGTCGCCGCCCTTGGTCAGCTTGGCGGTGGAGAAGGTGACGCTGGTACTTTGTCCCCCGCCGATCACCGGCGTGTGCGCCAGCACGCGTGCATCGCCCTTGGGCAGGTAGCTGTCGGCCAACGTGGTGCGCATGCCGGCCATCGCCACCGGCTGGTAATCCGCGGCGCGGGTCAGTACCCAGTTGTGGCCCATCGCGGTCGCGGCGAGCTTGCCGGTGTGGCGCAGGGTCAGCTTCACCTGGGAGCAGTCCGCGGCAACCTTGAGTTCCTTCTGGCTGAAGCTCATCTGGTCGGTACTGTCGATGGCGATCGCGCAGACACGCGCATGGGCGGCTGGGGCCAGCATCAGGCCGGCAAGCAACACGGGGGCAAGCAGTTTCAAGGCGATCTCCATCAGGCAGTCCCCGCGATTCTAGTGACCGCCCGTGCAGGCGACGTGCGACGCGATGTCGCAGCACAGGCACTGGGTGGGTTACGGTCAGCACTGGATCTGGACGAGACGGCCCCATGCCGCATGTGATCGAGTGCGTGCTGCTGGATTTCGATGGCGTGCTGGTGCGCTATGCGCGGCACCTGCGTGTGCGCCATCTGGCCGCGAGCGTCGGCTGCAGTGCGGCGCAGGTGCAGGCGGCGCTGTTCGACACTGGGCTGGAGCGCGCCTACGACAGCGGCATGGCCACGGACGCCTACCTGCAGCGACTGGGTGATGCACTGCAGACCACGATCAGCATCGCGCAGTGGCAGGCCGCGCGCATCGCCGCGTGCGCACCGCAAACAGGGGTGATCGAACGCGTGGCGCGGATCGCGCAGGCACTGCCGATCGGCATCCTGACCAACAACGGCGCGCTGATGGCGCAGACGATTCCACAGCTTGTTCCCACCCTGGCCGATGCCCTGCACGGCCGCATCCTGTGCAGCGGTGCGCTGGGCGGGCGCAAGCCGGATCCGGCGATATTCGCCAAGGCGGTGACGCTGCTGGGGGCGCGCGCCGAGCGCACGCTGTTCATCGATGACCTGTTCGTCAACGTGCGCGGGGCTCGGCTGGCCGGTCTGCCGGCCGAGACCGCGACGGACAGCCGCGCGTTCGGCAAGGTCATCAAGCAGTACGCCCTGGGGTAGAGCCGACCAACGGTCGGCTGCGCCCGCGCCACAACAACAGCAGCCGACCAACGGTCGGCTCTACCGCGCCACAGCAACAGCAGCCGACCAACGGTCGGCTCTACCGCGACGCGATGAACGACTGCACGGCCGCGCGCAGACGCTTCAGGCCTTCGGCGATTTCCTCATCGGTGATGTTCAGCGACGGCACGAAGCGCAGCACGTCCGGCCCGGCCTGCAGGGTCAGCAGGCCGTGTTCGGCGGCGTGGTCGAGGATGGGACCGGCCTGGCCGGCAAAATCCTTGTCCAGCACCGCGCCCAGCATCAGCCCGCGACCGCGGACCTGGCTGAACACCTTGAACTCGTCGTTGATCTTGCCCAGGCCATCGCGCAGCGCCTGCGACTGACGGCTCACGTTGTGCGCGATCTCCGGCGAGGACAGCTTGCGCAGCGCCACCCGGGCGACGGCGGCGGCCAGCGGATTGCCACCGAAGGTGGTGCCGTGCGCGCCAAACTGCATCACCTCGGCCACCTTCGGGCCGGCCAGCATCGCGCCGATCGGGAAGCCGCCGCCCAGCGCCTTGGCCAGGGTGACGATGTCCGGTTTGATGTTGTCCTGCCAATGCGCGAACAAGGTGCCGGTGCGGCCCATGCCGGCCTGGATCTCATCCAGCACCACCAGCGCGTTGTGCTGGTCGCACAGCTCGCGCACGCGCTGCAGGAAGCCCGGCTTGGCCGGCATCACGCCGCCCTCGCCCTGGATCGGCTCCAGCATCACCGCCGCGACATCGCCGGCGGCCATCGCGGTTTCCAGCTGGACCTCGTCATTGAAGTCGACATAGCGGAAGCCACCGGGCAGCGGCTCGTAGCCTTCCTGGTACTTCGGCTGGGCAGTGGCGGTCACCGCGGCCAGGGTGCGGCCATGGAAGCTGCCGCGGAAGGTCACGATCACGCGCTGATGCGCCGGCCGGCCCAGCGAGGAGGCCCACTTGCGGACCAGCTTGATCGCCACTTCATTGGCTTCGGCGCCGGAGTTGCACAGGAACACGCGCTCGGCGAAGCGCGAGGCGGTGACCAGTTCTTCGGCCAGGCGCAGCGGCGGCTCGCTGTAGAACACGTTGCTGGTATGCCACAACTTGCCGGCCTGCTCGATCAGCGCGGCCTTCAGGTCCGGATCGTTGTGGCCCAGGCCACACACCGCGATGCCGGCGGCCAGATCGATGAATTCACGGCCCTGGTTGTCCCAGACGCGCGCGCCCTGGCCACGTTCGAGCACCACCTGGCGCGGTTTGTAGACCGGCAGGTAGTAATGCGACAGGGACAACAGCGGATCGGTGGCAGCGGCAGTCATGGCAGTCAACGGCTCAGGAAAGATCCCATTCTCGCGCTTTGGGCCGGTGGGGCACAATGCGCCCCATGCGACCGTTCACTGCCCCCCAGCTCAACCCCGCCACCGAATCCGGCTGGCGCCGCCAGTGGTTCGACATCATCTACCGCCACGACACCCGGCCCTCGCGCAATTTCGACCTGCTGCTGGTCTACGCGATCGTCGCCAGCGTGGTGGTGGTCATGTTCGACAGCGTGCAGCGCTTCCATGCGGCCTATGCCGACGGGCTCTACGTGCTCGAATGGGGCTTCACGATCCTGTTCACCGCCGAGTACCTGTTGCGGCTGGTGGTGGTCAAACGCCCGCTGCGCTACGCATTCAGCATCTGGGGCATCATCGATCTGGCCTCGATCCTGCCGACCTACCTGTCGCTGTTCATTCCTGGCGCGCAGAGCCTGCTGGTGGTGCGCGCGCTGCGCATCCTGCGGGTGTTCCGGATCCTCAAGCTGACCCGCTACATCGAAGAAAGCGGCGTGCTGATGGAGTCACTGTGGCGCAGCCGGCGCAAGGTGCTGCTGTTCCTGTTCACGGTCATCACCATCACCATCATCGCCGGCACCATGATGTACGTGATCGAAGGCCCCAACCACGGCTTCACCAGCATCCCCAGCAGCATGTACTGGGCGGTGGTGACCATGGCCACGGTGGGCTTCGGTGACATCGTGCCGCAGACCGTGCTGGGCCGCTTCGTCACCTCGGTGCTGATCCTGATCGGCTACAGCATCATCGCCGTACCCACCGGCATCTACACCGCCGAACTGGCCAATACCATGCGCGATGCCGAGCATGCCGCGCGCCGGGATGCGCGCGGCTGCCCGCACTGCGGGCTGGAAGGCCACGAACCGGATGCCGTGCATTGCCGACACTGCGGCGAGAAACTGCCCCCGGTCTTCAACGTCTGATCAACGCGGGGCGGGCCGCCTGGCAGCCGGCCCCGCGTTCGCTCAGCGTGCGCCGCTGGTCTGGGCCAGGCGGTTGCTCATGTCGACCAGGTCGTTGTAGCTGACCAGCAACGCTTCGGCCGAGCCCTGCGGGTTGTTGATCCGGCCGCCGCTCTCGATCAGCATCTGCTCGCTGCGGGTGTAGGGCGTCCTGGATTCCACGCGCTCGATGCGACGGCCGGCATCGCGGGCCAGCGCATCGGCCGCACGCTCCACGTGCCCCCACATCGCATCGCCCTTGCCGACCTTGTCCTCCTGCGCCTGCTGCAGCAGCGCCTGGAACGCGGTGAGCTGGGTGCGGGCCACGGCCAGATCGGGCGTCTCGCTGTTGAGCAGCTGGGTCAGCTGCTTGCCGTCGCCGAGGATCTTGATCTGGTAGTACGCCATCGAGCGGCCTTCGGAGGCTTCAATCTCCTTGAGCTGTTCGGCACGGCGTTCGTCTTCGCGCTTTTCCAGTGCGGCATCCAGTGCGGTACCTGCATCGAAGAACGCCATATAGGCCTTCATCAACGGCGCATGCTGGGCGCGCATGCCGGCATGGTCATCGCGCAGGTAGTCCTCGCGGCTGTAGTAACGGTCGGCCTGCTCGATCAGGGCGTACAGGTCGACGAACGTCTTCTGGTAAGCGCTTGCCGCCGGATCCAGCTCGGGCTCCGCCGGCGTCATCGCCAGCGCCGCCACCATCGGGGCATTGCATGCCTCCACGCGATGCGACAGCACCGTACCTGGCCCACGCACCTTTTTCTCGTTGCCGGTCGGGCCGGCCTCGGGGTCCTGCATCCAGCCGATGTACTGCTGGAAACCTTCGTGGATCGGCTGTTCAACGGCGTTGAAGCAGGCGATGTAGGCGTTCACCTTCTCCACGCCCTGGGTATCGGCGACGCTGCCCGGCCCCTTGCTGCAGGCGCCGAGCAGGCTGATCAATGCGATGGCGGCGGCGAGCGGCGCGGTCCGTGTGCGAGATGACATGCGAGTGTCCATACCAATTGGGGGGACGCACCATAGCAGCCCAGTGTGTGCAGCTGTTGTCATCGCGCGCAGCGAACGCGCGTCACTCCAGGAACAGGTCCGGCATCAACGGGCGCGATGGATCGACGGCGTAGCCGCTCAGATCGGTGATGCCCGCCTGCGCCAACACCTCGTCATCGAGCAGGAACTGTCCGCTGAAACCGGCCGCCTCACGGCACAGCACCGCGTGCGCGGCGTCGGCCAGAATCGCCGGCGTGCGGCAGCCACGGATGTCCACGCCGGGAATCATGTTGATCGCATCGGTAGCGATCACCGTGCGCGGCCACAACGCGTTGACGGCCACGCCCTGCGGGCCGAACTCGGCCGCCAGGCCGAGGGTGACGAAGCTCATCCCCATCTTGGCCAGCGTGTAACCGGTATGCGGGCCCCACCACTTCGGGTCCAGCGTCGGCGGCGGCGCCAGCGTGAGGATGTGCGGGTTGGGCGCCTGCAGCAGATGCGGCAGGCAGGCCTGCGCGCACAGGAAGCTGCCGCGCGAATTGACCTGCTGCATCAGGTCAAAGCGTTTCATCGGCGTGTCCAGCGTGCCGCGCAGCCAGATCGCGCTGGCGTTGTTGATCAGGATGTCGATGCCACCGAAGGTATCCACGGTGGCAGCGACGGCCGCGCGCACCTGGTCTTCTTCGCGGATGTCGCACTTCAGTGCCAGCCCCTGCCCGCCTGCAGCGGTCACCGCTTCGGCGGCACTGTGAATGGTGCCGGGCAGCTTCGGATTGGGCACCGAGGACTTGGCCGCGATCGCGATGTTGGCGCCGTCGCGTGCCGCACGCAGCGCAATGGCCAGGCCGATGCCGCGCGAGGCGCCGGTGATGAACAGGGTCTTGCCTTGCAGACTGGCCATGCGCGGAATTCCTTGGATGCGGGTGCAGTGAATCCGCATTATGCCGCCCCGGCGCACACGCCGGATTCATGCGCCGCGCCGATACTGGGCGTTCACGTTCTGCATGGAATGAGCGACATGACGGCGATCCGCCTTCCCCTGACCGCGTTGGCCCTGGTGCTGGCCCTTGGCGCCTGCCAACCCGCTGGCGATCCTGCCGCCTCCGCGACGCAGAACGCAGCTACCGTCCCGGGCACCGCCGGGGGCACCTCCCCGTTCGGCGAAGCGGCGATCTGGGACGGCGAGGTCGATGCCTGCCGTGGCCAGGCACCGGTCGCCGATGATTGCCTGTCCAAGGCGATGCAGGCCGCCAAGGCCAGCCCGCAGGCGATCGCCGCCGCCCATCAACTGGGGGCGCAGGGCAATCCCGGCTACGTGAGCGCATGGCGGGACCAGGACGGCGTGGGCATCGCCACCATCGAATACCCGTTCCGTGCCAACACCAATGAAGGCACGCTGCTGGTCGACAGCGCCGGGCACACGGTGGATGTGGATGCGGACGTGCTGCCGGAAATGTCGCGCGCCGATGCCACCGTCAAACCGTTCCTGGATGCACACCCGGATGCCTCACCGTTTGCCCCGGCCGAAGCCAGCGGCAGCGAAGCACTGCCCAACGGTGGCGTGCGCCTGATCTACAGCACGCCGCTGCGCACCTGCCATGCGTGTGCAGAGGATGGGGTGCTGCGGGTCGCCTACGATTTCGATGCGCAACGCCGCTTCGCCGGCAAGCAGATCCTCGATCTGCGCTGATCAGCTGCGCGCTGCCTGCGCTCACGGCTTGGGACCCTGCCCTTCGTTGTCTTCCCAGTGCAGGATCTTTCGCGTGACAAAGCGATAGACCGGCTTGCCGGTGCGGAACCAGAGATCACGCACCCACGAGGTGCGCTTGAGCAGCCGCTTTTCCACCGGGGTGAGCGACTGCCGGCAGTACATGCGCTTGTGCTTGAGCAGATGGCGCAGGTCCTCGCGGGCCAGCAGGCGCATCCAGCGTGAGCGCGGGTTGCCGATCACCGCCAGCTGGAAATCGATCAGGGCCGGCGAGCCGTCTTCGCGCACCAGCCAGTTGGCCTCCTTGGCCAGGTCGTTGTGTGCGATGCCGTGGCGATGCACCTGCTGCAGCAGGCGTCGGGCCGCGCGGAAGTAGGCCAGGTCGCCATGCGGCGGACGCTGGTACATGGCATCTCCGGCCATGAAGCTGCGGTCCAGCCAGCGCCCGTTCCAGCGCAGCAGCCGCGGCGTGGCCGGCATGCCATCCAGATGCGCCAGCGCGCGTGCCTCGCGCCGGGCCAGCCACCACGCCGGTACCCGCAACCACCACGGCGTTGCCTCCAGGTCACGGCGCACGAAGCGCTGGCCATCCTCTTCCATCAGCAGGATGCGGCCAAAGCTGTCGGCTTTGAGGGCGGTCGGGGCGGGATCGGCAGGGCGTGTCATGCCGCCATTCTAGGCGGGTGATCGCGTTCATTCACTGCAGATGCCGCACATTCCCGGCCTCTGGCGGGCAGTCAGTCACTTTGCCCCCCCTATAATCCCCCGATGGACTCGTCATGGATCGATGCCACGCTTGCGTGGATCTCAGCTCACCCCGTGCTTGCCGGTGCGGTCATTTTCCTCATTGCCTTCTGCGATGCGGTCATCGTGCTGGGCGCGATCGTGCCCGCGTTGCCGCTGTTGTTCGCGGTCGGGGTGTTCATCGGCCTGGGCCAGATCTCCGGGCCATATGCCGTGGCCTGCGCGGCGTTGGGCGCATTCGCCGGTGACGGCATCAGCTACTGGGTAGGCCGGCGCTGGGGCGATCGGCTGCGGGGCTTCTGGCCCTTCAGCAAATACCCGCAGCTGCTCGATCGCGGCGAGACGATGTTCCGCCGCAATGCCTTCAAGAGCATCCTGGTGGCGCGTTATGTCGGCGCGATCCGCCCGTTCGTGCCGGCCATCGCCGGCATGATGAAGATGCCGTTGTCGCGCTATATCCAGGCCAGCGGCATCGCCAGCCTGTCCTGGGCCGTCCTGTTCCTGGCGCCCGGCTGGGTGCTGGGCGAGGCCTACGACGCGGTCGCCGCGGTCGCCGGCCGGTTGGTGATGGTGCTGGCCCTGCTCGGCGTGATCATGGGCCTGGTGTGGGCGATCGTGCTGTATGGCTATCGCTGGTCGGCCTCGCGCATGGACAGCTGGCTGGCCAGCCTGCTGGCCTGGTCGCAGCGTCACCCCACCCTGGGCCGTTACTCTGTCGCCGTATTCGATCCGCAGCGCCGTGAATCGGTCCCGCTGGCGATGCTGGCGGTGATGCTGCTGTTGCTCGGCTGGGGCTGGTTCGTGCTGTTGATGGCGGTGGTGGCCCACGGCGAACCGCTGATGGTCGATCTGGCCGTGCATCACGCGATGCTGGCGCTGCGCAATCCGCTGGCCGATTACCCGATGGCCGCACTGGCCTCGCTGGGCGCCTGGCAGGTCCTGCTGCCGGCCACGGCGGCCGGTATGGGCTACCTGATCTGGCGCCGGCGCTGGATGGCCGCCGGTCACTGGCTGGCCGCGCTCGCCTTCGGCCTGGCGCTGTGCAAACTGCTGGGCGCCACCGTGGACGTGGTCCGCCCGCCGGATGCGAGCAGCGGCTTCGGCTTCCCGTCGGTCTCGGTAACGATGGCCACCATCACCTTCGGCTTCTTCGCGGTGCTGATCGCCCGTGAACTGCCGGGGCGCACGCGGGTGTGGCCGTACCTGTTGTCGGGCATCATCGTCAGCCTGATCGGCTTCGCCCGCATTTACCTCGGCGCGCATTGGCTGAGCGATGTGATCGGCGGCATGTTGTTCGGCCTGTTCTGGCTACTGGTGCTGGGCATCGCCTATCGCCGCCGTTTCAACCGCTCGTTCTGGGTCAAGCCGGTGGCGTGGCTGTTCTACGGCACCTTCGCCATCGCCGCGCTCTGGTATGCCCCACGCAACATCCCGGTGAAACTGGCGCGCTTCGAGCCTGCCCAGCCGACCCCGGCGCCGCTGGATGCCCAGGCCTGGTGGACGACCGAATGGCAGCACCTGCCCTCGCGTCGCAATGAGTTCGACGACGATCAGCGCTGGCCGCTGGATGTGCAGGTGGCCGGTCCGTTGGCGCCGCTGCAGCGCCGGCTGGAAAGCCAGGGCTGGCGCGTGCAGCCCCAGGCGGGCTGGGAGCAGGCGTTGTTGATGCTCGACAAGTCCTCCGACAAGGACAAGGTGCCGGTACTGCCGGCCACGCTGGATACCCAGGTCGAATCGCTGCTGATGCTGCGGGCTGGCAATGCGCCCAATGAGATCTTCGCGCTGCGCCTGTGGCCGGCACCGGCACGCCTGGCGGCGCCGGACAATGAACCGCTGTGGCTGGGCAGTGCGCAGACGCTGCATTACCAGCAGCACTTCAAGCTGATCGGGATGTGGCGGCCGATGCGTGGCATCGACCCGTCGCTCAATGCGGTCCGCCAGGCACTGGACGGGCTGCCGCAGCAGGTCGATACCCATCCGGACACCGAGATGCCGGTGCTGCGCGTGCGCATGCCACCGGCCGAGTGATGCAGCGCCGGAGCTACCCGGCCGAGGGGGCGTAACGCGGGGGGAACCGCGCGTTACGGCATCCAGTCAAGCAGCGCCTGCAGGCGCTGGTGCGGGTCATCGTGTTGCAGCAGTTGCAGGCGTTGCGCATCCTGCAGCGGCAGCAGTTCGGCCAGGCGCCAGCCAACCCAGCTGGCCTGCTCCATCTGCGCCGGGCTGACCGGTGCGAAGGCCGCGCCGGCCTGCTCGATGATGTGCTCCAGCACGGTGGCCATCAGCGCGTGTTCGGGCTGCAGTTCATCGTCACTGTCGGCGGCGCACCAGGTCACTTCGGCAATGATCAGCCCGTTGTCGCGCACGCGGGTGTGATCCACATGGAAGCGGCGCTGGCCGCGCAGGCGCAGCACCAGAACACCATCGGCGCCCACGTCGAAATCCTCGATCCGCGCCTCGACCCCGTAGGCGGCCGGCAATGCCGGCGCACCGACCTCCTCACCGTCCAGGATCAGGCACACCCCGAATGCAGTCCCCGCACGACTGCATTCGCGCAGCATGTCCAGGTAGCGGCGTTCGAACACCCGCAGGCCGAGCGCCGCGCCGGGCAGCAGCACGGTGTGCAGCGGGAACAGGGGCAGTGAAGCGGTGTCGGTCATGGCCCGCGTCCCTCAGGGGTGCTGCAGCTGCGCCAGGAAGCGGCGCGGGGCCCCGTCGAAACCGCCGTTGGACATGAACACCACATGGTCACCCGGCGCTGCGATCGCGCCCAGCTGAGCCAGCAGCGCATCCGTATCGGGCACGGCATGGGCCTCACCCCGGACGGCGGCGATCACGCTCGCCGCATCCCAGGCCAGTTCCGGGCGATGCAGGAACACCACCGCGTCGGCACCGTCCAGCGAGGGCGCCAGCGCCTGTGCGTGTGCCCCCAGCCGCATCGAATTGCTGCGCGGCTCCATGGCCACCACGATGCGGGCATCGCCCACCTTGGCGCGCAGGCCTTCGAGGGTGGTACGGATCGCGGTGGGGTGATGCGCGAAATCGTCGTAGAGGGTGATGTCGCGTGCCTGGCCGATCACTTCCATCCGGCGCTTGACGCTGCGGAACGCGGCCAGCGCCGGGATCACGGTGGCCAGCTCGACGCCGACCGCATGCGCGGCAGCCAGGGCGGCCAGCCCGTTGAGGACATTGTGGCGGCCGAGCAGCGACCAGCGCACCTCACCGACCCGCTCGCCGCGATGGTGCACGACGAACACACTGCCGTCGGCCTCCACCAGCTCGGCATGCCATTCCAGCGAAGGATCGAAACCGAAGCGCTCCACCGGGGTCCAGCAGCCCATCGCCAGCACGTCGGCGAGATAGGCATCTTCGCCGTTGACGATCAGGCGCCCACGCGCGGGCACGGTGCGGATCAGGTGGTGGAACTGGCGCTGGATCGCGGCCACGTCCGGGAAGATATCGGCGTGGTCGTATTCGAGGTTGTTGAGGATCGCCACCAGCGGCCGGTAGTGCACGAACTTGCTGCGCTTGTCGAAGAACGCGGTGTCGTACTCATCGGCCTCGACCACGAACTCACGGCCGCTGCCCACACGCGCGGAGACGCCGAAATCCTCGGCCACGCCACCGATCAGGAAGCCGGGTTCACGCCCGGCGCTGTGCAGCAGCCAGGTGAGGATGGTGGTGGTGGTGGTCTTGCCGTGGGTGCCGGCGACCGCCAGGGTATCGCGGCCCGGCAGCACCTGCTCGGACAGCCACTGGGCGCCGGAGATGTAGCGTTGGCCTGCATCCAGCACCGCTTCCACGGCGGGGTTGCCACGCGACAGCGCATTGCCGATCACCACCTCGTCGCAGTCCGGCGCCACGCTGTCGGCGCGGTAGCCCGGATCCAGGGCGATGCCCAGCCGTTCGAGCTGGGTGGACATCGGGGGGTAGATCGCCTGATCGCTGCCGCGGACCGTATGGCCCTTCTCGCGCGCCAGTGCGGCCACGCCGCCCATGAAAGTGCCTGCAATGCCAAGAATGTGGATCGTGCTCATGCGTACGATTGTCGCCGATCGCCACCGTCGATGGAGATCGCCGTCAGACAACTCCTAGTCGACTATCAGAAAAATCCAGCGCGGTGTCGGGGAATTCCCGATAGCGCCATACTGTGAAGACGGACACAATTCTATTGGCCAGCCGCAGTACCCCATTGGTCCTACTCCCCAAGAGGCCATCCCCAGGGGGGCTCATGCTGCGGGGCTCTGAGCAAGCCCGCTCGCTGGCACCTTCAAACCACACGCCTGGTCCCTTCGGGGGCCGGGCGTGTGTGTTTGCGGCGCCGGCAAACGTACAGCCGGCGCGGTGCCGCCGTAGCGGCACCGACCCGCATCAGGCCTGGATCGCGGCGCGGATGCGCGCTTCCACGTCGTTCAGTTCGCCCACGCCATCAACGCGCGCGAGGGTGCCGCGGCCAGCGTAGAAATCCACCACCGGCGCGGTCTGGTCGTTGTAGACCTGCAGGCGCTGGCGCACCGATTCGGGATTGTCATCGGCGCGGCCCTGTTCGGCGGCGCGGCCGGCGATGCGCTCGACCAGCAGTTCGGTCGGCACGTCCAGCTGCACCACGGCATCCAGCGGCTGGCCGATCTTGGCCAGCAGGCTGTCCAGCGCGTTGGCCTGGGCCACGTTGCGCGGGTAACCGTCGAGGATGAAGCCCTTGGCCACATCGTCCTGGCCCAGGCGCGACTCGAGCATGCCCAGCAGGATGTCATCGGACACCAGGTTGCCGGCATCCATCACAGCCTTGGCCTGCTTGCCCAGCTCGGTGCCGGCGGCGACTTCAGCGCGCAGCAGATCACCGGTGGAAATGTGCGCAATCGAGAGATGTTCCTTCAGGCGCGTCGCCTGCGTCCCCTTGCCCGAACCGGGCGGTCCCAACAGAACCAATCGCATCAACCTGACTCCAACTTGGTAAGAAAATGGAAGGGCGCGCGCCCCGGGATTGTCCACAATCACGCTGCACCGCAATACGCGCACTTTACCCCATACCGGTAATGTCTCTGCAATGTCCTTCCCCCAGACCAAGGTCGCATCATGTCCAACGGTACCCTGCTCTACGCCCAGTCAGGCGGCGTCACCGCCGTCATCAATGCCACCGCCTCGGCGGTCATCAGCACCGCAAGGGCCAAAGGAATCAAGGTCTTGGCCGCGCGCAACGGCATTCTCGGCGCGCTCCGCGAGGACCTGATCGATACCTCGAAGGAGACCGCCGCCGCCATCGCCGCCCTCGCCCATACCCCCGGCGGCGCGTTTGGCTCGTGCCGCTACAAGCTCAAATCGCTGGAGGCCGACCGCGATAAGTACGCGCGCCTGCTCGAGGTGCTGCGCGCCCATGACGTGCGCTGGTTCCTCTACAACGGCGGCAACGATTCGGCCGATACCGCCTGGAAGGTCTCCCAGCTGGCCAAGGCCTTCGACTACGACCTGACCTGCATCGGCGTGCCCAAGACCATCGACAACGATCTGGCCGTGACCGATACCTGCCCGGGCTTCGGCTCGGCCGCCAAGTACACCGCCGTCTCCGTACGCGAAGCAGCACTGGATGTGGCCGCGATGGCCGAGACCTCGACCAAGGTATTCGTCTACGAGGCGATGGGCCGCCACGCCGGCTGGCTCGCGGCGGCTGCGGGCCTGGCCGGCCAGGGCGCCGATGACGCCCCACACATCATCCTGCTGCCCGAGCGCGCGTATGACGAAGCGGCGTTCCTGGCCAAAGTGAAACAGGTGGTCGAGCGCGTGGGCCACTGCGTAGTGGTCGCCTCCGAAGGCATCCAGACCGCCGACGGTCGCTTCGTCGCCGATGCGGGCGGCGGCACCGATTCGTTCGGGCACACCCAGCTCGGTGGCGTGGCTTCGCAGCTGGCCGCGCGGGTCAAGGATGGGCTGGGCTACAAGGTCCACTGGACCCTGCCCGACTACCTGCAGCGCTCGGCACGCCATCTGGCCTCCAAGACCGACTGGGAGCAGGCACAGGCGGTGGGCAAGGCGGCGGTGCAGTTCGCGCTGAAGGGCCAGAACGCGGTGATGCCGGTGATCGTGCGCACCAGCGACACGCCTTACCGCTGGAAGATTGAAGCGGCCCCGCTGCACAAGGTGGCCAACCACGAGAAGAAGATGCCGGCCGGCTTCATCCGCCGCGATGGCTTCGGCATCACCGACAAGGCCCGCGCCTATCTCGCCCCGCTGATCAAGGGGGAAGCCCCGTTGCCGTACGGGTCCGATGGGCTGCCGAAGTACGTGACGCTGAAGAACGTGGCGGTGAAGAAGAAGCTGCCTGCCTTCGAGGCGTAATCGACCCGGTAGTGCCGGCCGCTGGCCGGCATCGTCGGGCTGTCCGGCGCTCGGGTAGTGCCGGCCGCTGGCCGGCATCGCGGTGTCCGGGAGCGTCCTGGGCGCCGGCCAGCGGCCGGTTTCATCGCACATCTGACGGTCCGCGTGGAGCCGGCCAGCGGCCGGCACTACCCGCCGTTACGGGGCGTCAGTTGCAGGCCTTGCCCTCGACCTTCATCTGCGCGGCGAACATCGGCACCTGGGCGATCTTGCCGGCAGCCGCCTGCTTCTTGGCGTCTTCCAGGTAGATGCGCGACTGGCCCTGCCCATCGAGTTCCGGCTTGGTGGTAACCGGCATCCGCCACACGCGCACCACCGCCTGCTGCGCCGGGCAGGAGGCATTCGGCACGCGGATCACATCATTGAGCTTCCAGCCCTTGGCTTCGCTGGGCTGCGCCTTCTCGTAATCGACGAAGCGGGCACGCGGCTGGCACTGCTCGCTGGTGCGGACCACGGCGAATTTGTACGGCTGTGCCGCCTCGCCGGTGAACACGCCTTCCAGCCGTGCGCAGGCTTCGGGAATCTGGCGCAGCGTGTGGGCCGCGCCTACCGCCTGCGGTGTGCCGGCGGCGCGCTGCAGCTCGGGGGTTTCGGCGGCGAAGGCGGACACGGCGGGCAACAGGGCCAGCCACAACAGATGACGGGGGGACATGGCAGGACTCCAACGGCGGGGGATGGGCCGAGGCTGCCAGTGGATGGCTGAACGGCGTGGCAAAGGCGGCCCTTCGTCCGGATCTGCGTGGTTGCCGGCCAGCGGCCGGCACTACCTCCGTCGTTGGCGATCCGGGCACGCACGCGCAGTTTGAAATCCTTGCTGGCATGCATCGAGGATTTACCCGCATACTCCGGCCACCAGGGATTGCTGAACACCGCCACACGCTTGAAGACCGGCACGGTCTGAACGGGTTGGTTCATGGTTGCAGCCTGTTGTGCCCCCGCGTGGAGACGTTCATCCGTTCACTGGATGTCATTCCATCACCCGGGAGGGGACATGCTGGAACGTTACGGGCTTTCTCTGGCGCTGTTCTGCGCCATCCTCGCGATTCTCTACGGCATCGTGTCGGCACGCTGGATCCTCCGGCAACCGGCTGGCAATGCCCGCATGCAGGAAATCGCCGCCGCCATCCAGGAAGGCGCGCGCGCCTATCTCAACCGTCAATACCTGACCATCGCCATCGCCGGTGCCGTGCTGTTCGTGCTGGTTGGCCTCTTCCTCAGCTGGTACACCGCGATCGGCTTCGCGATCGGTGCCGTGCTGTCCGGCGCGGCCGGCTACATCGGCATGAACGTTTCGGTGCGTGCCAACGTGCGCACGGCCGAGGCTGCCCGCAACGGCCTGAGTGCGGCCATGGATGTGGCCTTCCGCGGCGGTGCGATCACCGGCATGCTGGTGGTCGGGCTGGGCCTGCTGGGCGTGGCTGGCTACTACGCGCTGCTGCTGCGACTCGGGCTGGATGTGGCGCAGACGCTGCACGCCCTGGTCGGGCTGGCGTTCGGCTCGTCGCTGATCTCGATCTTCGCGCGGCTGGGCGGTGGCATCTTCACCAAGGGCGCCGATGTCGGCGCGGACCTGGTCGGCAAGGTCGAAGCCGGCATCCCCGAGGATGACCCGCGCAACCCGGCGGTGATCGCCGACAACGTGGGCGACAACGTCGGCGACTGTGCCGGCATGGCCGCCGACCTGTTTGAAACCTACGCCGTCACCGTGATCGCCACGATGCTGCTCGGCAACCTGATGATCGCCGAGGCCGGTGCGAATGCGGTGCTGTATCCGCTGGTGCTGGGCGGCGTATCGATCATTGCCTCCATCGTCGGCGCGCTGTTCGTCAAGGTGAAGCCCGGTGGCTCGATCATGGGCGCGCTGTACAAGGGCGTGATCGTGTCCGGTGTCCTGGCCGCCATCGCGTTCTACCCGATCACCACCCAGCTGATGCCCGACAACGCGCACGGTGCGCTGAACCTGTATTTCTGCGCCTTGATCGGGCTGGTGCTGACCGGGCTGATCGTGTGGATCACCGAGTACTACACCGGCACCCAGTACAAACCGGTGCAGCACGTGGCGCAGGCCTCCACCACCGGGCACGGCACCAACATCATCGCCGGCCTTGGTGTCTCGATGAAGTCCACCGCCCTGCCGGTGATCGCGGTGTGCGTGGCAATCTGGCTGGCGCACTACTTTGGTGGCCTGTACGGCATCGCCATCGCCGCGACCGCGATGCTCTCGATGGCCGGCATGATCGTGGCGCTGGACGCTTACGGTCCGATCACCGACAACGCCGGCGGCATCGCCGAGATGGCCGAACTGCCGCCGGAAATCCGCGACATCACCGATCCCCTCGATGCCGTCGGCAACACCACCAAGGCGGTGACCAAGGGCTACGCGATCGGCTCGGCCGCCCTAGCCGCGCTGGTGCTGTTCGCCGATTACACCCACAACCTGCAGGCGGCCAATCCCGGCGAGGTCTTCGCCTTCGACCTGTCCAACCATGAGGTGATCATCGGCCTGCTGATCGGCGGCCTGATTCCCTATCTGTTCGGCGCGATGGCGATGGAAGCGGTGGGTCGTGCGGCGGGCGCGGTGGTGGAGGAAGTACGCCGCCAGTTCCGCGAGATTCCCGGAATCATGGACGGCACCGGCAAACCGCAGTACGACCGCGCGGTGGACCTGCTGACCCGCTCGGCGATCCGCGAAATGATCATCCCGTCATTGCTGCCGGTCGCGGTGCCGGTGGTGGTCGGCCTGCTGCTCGGGCCGCGCGCACTCGGCGGCCTGCTGATCGGTACCATCGTCACCGGCCTGTTCGTGGCGATCTCGATGACCACCGGCGGCGGTGCGTGGGACAACGCCAAGAAGTACATCGAGGATGGCCACTTCGGCGGCAAGGGCAGCGAGACACACAAGGCCGCGGTCACCGGCGATACCGTCGGTGATCCCTACAAGGACACCGCCGGCCCGGCGATCAACCCGCTGATCAAGATCATCAACATCGTGGCATTGCTGCTGGTGCCACTGCTCTGAGGCAGGACGGACGCGCTGGCCTCATGCCAGCGCGTCCGTGCCGCGCGTGTGACACCCGCTTCAGCGCCGCCGGAGAAAGAACGTCACCGGCACCATCACCTCCACCGGGTCGCCGGTGATCTCCGCTGGCGGTGGCGGCAACGGGCTGCCGCGCCGCACCGTGGCCAACGTTTCCTCGTCCAGCAGCGGATGGCCGCTGCTCTGGCCCAGCCGGATGTTGGAGGCGTTGCCCTGCCGGTCCACCGAGAAGCGCACATGGGCCACACCCTGCTGGCGCAGACGCTCGGCCTGGCGCGGGTAGCGGCGGTACTGTTCCAGATGGCCCAGCAGCAGGCCCTGCCAGGTCACGGCCGCGCTGCCCTGGCGGCCGGCCACCGTCTGCGTGGCGGCATAGCGCTCGGATGGCCGTGCGGACACCGCCGGCGGCGCCAGCGTCTGGTCCACATTGTGCTGGTCCGTCGGCGCTGCTTCGCGCGGTGTCTGGCGACGCAGGACGTCCTGCGCGTCCGGGGTGTCGTCCGGCGGCAGATCCACCTTCGGCACCGGCGTCGGCTCGGGCCGATGCTGTTCCTGCTGCAACGGCCCGGGTGGGATTTCTTTCGGCGGTGCGGACGGCGCCTCCGGTACCGGCGCCAACTCCACCATCACCGCTTCCACTGGCGTATCGTTGACCCGCACCGGCGCTCGCTGCTGCCACCACAGCGCGCCGCCGATCAGCACGGCATGCGCGGCAAGGACCAGCGCCAGACTGCCTACCCAGCGCAGCATTGCGGCGGTGTCGCGGCTCATTCGCTGCGCTGCTCCACGCCCACCAGCGCGATCCTGCGATACCCGGCCGCGCGCAGCGCGTTCATGGTCTGCATCAGCTCGCCATAGGGCACGCTCTGATCGGCACGCAGGTAGATGCGCTGTTCGTGGTCGCCAGCGGTCAGCCGCTCCAGCGTGGCATCCAGCCCGTCAGTGCCGACCGGCACATCGTTGACGCTCAGCGACAGATCGGCCTGCACCGAGAGGAACACCGGTTCGGCATCGCGTGGCTGCGGCTGCGCGGTGCTGGCCGGCAGATCCACCGGCGTATCCACCGTGGCCAGCGGCGCGGCGACCATGAAGATGATCAGCAGCACCAGCATCACGTCGATAAAGGGGGTGACGTTGATGTCGTGGCTTTCTTCCAGTGCGTCGTCGTCGTGGCGGGCGGTCTTGATGGCCATGGCCGGTCCTCAGCGCGCGTCGCGCACGGCCGGCGCATTGCCGAGGCGGTCCAGATCGCGCGAGACCAGTTGCTGCACGCCGGCCGAGAGGTCACCGAGCAGCCCGCGGATACCGGCCAGCACACGGGTGAAGTGGTTGTAGATCACGACGGCGGGAATCGCCGCGACCAGGCCGAGCGCGGTGGCCAGCAACGCCTCTGCGATACCCGGCGCGACCACGGCCAGATTGGTGGTGTTGGCGTGGGCGATGCCGATGAAACTGTTCATGATCCCCCACACCGTGCCGAACAGGCCGACGAACGGGGCGATCGCGCCGATGCTGGCGAGCAGGCCGACCCCGGTGCGCAGCTGGCGTGCATGCGCCAGTTCGATGCGTTCCAGGCGAGAGGCGACCCGCTCCTTGATCCCGACCGGATCCTGCGCGTCCTGCGAGAGGCGCAGCTCGGTGCGGGCCGCGTCGATCAGGTCATGCGCTGCGCCGTCGTCCAGCAACGGATGCGTCTGCGGCACCGGCAGCTGCGCGGCCTGCAACAGCAGCGCGCGTGCCTGGCGCAGCCGCGTGCGTTGCCGGCCCAGTTCCCAGGTCTTGGCCACCAGCACCGTCCAGGTGGCGATCGAGGCGAGCGCCAGCCCGATCATCACGGTCTGCACGACGCCATCGGCGGCCTGGTACATGCCCCAGGGGGTCAGGTCATGCGGCAGTGCCGCCACGGCGGCAGGAAGAGCGATGGGCAAGGTCATGGGGACGTCATCAGTCAGAGGCATCGCGGCACCGTGCAGCGCCGGAGGCAGGAAAGGGGCGAAGAGTATCGGGGCTAGGCGGTGGGAATCAGTACCGGGCAGACAGCACGTTCAGCGCTCCGGCGGACGGTCGGCCGTGGCCGACGGCCGCGGCGCAGGCCGTGACAGCACATAGGCCGCACTGGCCGCAAAGAACAGGCCGACGCCCACCAGCAGCGGCCAGGACGGATGCGCGCCCCAGCAGAACATGACGAAGCCGAACGCCATGCCGGCGCCAGCGAAGGCCTTGCCCTTGCGGCTGATCGCACCCTGCTCGCGCCACAGGCGCAGCGGTGGACCGTAACGAGGATGCTCGAGCAGCCGACGTTCGAACCTCGGCGAGCTGCGCGCGAAGCAGCCGACGGCCAGGATCAGGAAGATCGTGGTCGGCATCACCGGCAGCAGTGCGCCGATGACGCCCAGCGCCACCATGATCCAGCCCAGGCCGAACCAGAGCCAGCGCATCATGGGCGGCAGCTGTGGCCCGGCGCGACGCGCCTGGAAGGCGCAGCGGTCATGCGAATTCTTCCTCGACATGCCCGTGCACGCTGCGGAACGCCGCATCGGCCGCATCGATCACCTGCTGCTCCTGCGCCTCGGTCAGCGCGACACCATCCAGCGCGGCGGTGAACTCGCGCCAGTGGCGGGCAGCACCATCGGGATGGGCGGCCAGATGGCGCGCGCCAAAACCACTGTCCAGACCCAGCCTGGCAGCCATCTTGTAGAGCACGGTGCCACCGAGGTTGGAGCCTTCGGCGACGTACAGCCAGCCCAGGGCGACCGGCAGCGGCAGGTCGCCATCCAGGTACGTGGATGCCGGGAGCGGCAGGGTCTGTTCCAGGTCGGACAGGTCGCGGGCGATCAGCGGCAGCCGGCGGCGCTCGTCCAGATCGGGCAGCAGTGCATCCAGCGCGGGGTTGCCGTACAGCGCGTCGATATCGCGGTGGAAGCGGTACTGCACGCGCAGG
The DNA here is from genome assembly GCF_039673205.1 of Stenotrophomonas sp. TWI809. Classification (NCBI taxonomy): domain Bacteria; kingdom Pseudomonadati; phylum Pseudomonadota; class Gammaproteobacteria; order Lysobacterales; family Lysobacteraceae; genus Stenotrophomonas; species Stenotrophomonas sp. TWI809. The sequence continues at coordinate 27,909 of NZ_JBDJLE010000009.1, forward strand.
AACTTTGCGAACAGGTCGCGGCTGGCGAAGATGTCGCCGGCCATGATGCGCTTGTCCAGCGCGCCGTGGCTGTCACGGGTGGCCGCCTTGAGACGTTGGCTGCGGGTGGCTTCGGGAGTATCGATGACGATCATGGCACTGCTTGGGTGGGGAAGTGGGGCACGGTTCTCTGTTGAAGACGTCTGGCACGGGGGCAACCCCAAGCCCATTGTCGCGTGATCAGCGGTGCGACCGTCACATGCCACCGTCACGGCCTTGCCCCGATAATACGGACCACGCCCTGCCACTGGAATGACACGATGATCACCACCGAACCGCGCATGACCAATCTGTTCCTGCAGCTCGGGCTGGAGGCCAGCGAGGAGGCGATCGCCGCCTTCATCCGCGACCACCAGCTCTCCAACGATATCCGCCTGATCGAAGCGCCGTACTGGAACGATGGGCAGCGCCAGTTCCTGACCGAGCAGCTGCGCTCGGATGCGGAGTGGGCGATCGTGGTCGATGAGCTCAGCGAAGCCCTGCACGCCGATGCGACCGCGCAGGCCAACGCCGGCTGAGCGATCATGGGCATCTGATGCCGGCCGGCCCAGGATGGGCAGGCTGGATGCACGACAGGGGCCGGCCATGCCGGCCCCTGTCGTGTCCGGGCATCAGTAGCGGTAGGTCAGCGCCAGCCGCACCGTCCGGCCCGGTGCAGGCATCACGCCCAGCGCCAGCGGATCGAGATAGTAGCGGTCGGTCAGGTTGTCCACGTTGAGGTCGACCGCGAACTGCTCGCTGGCCTGCCAGCTGGCGAACAGATCCACGATGGTCGCCGAGCGGTACAGCTGCTGGATCGCCGACAGGCCCACGTTCCATTCCTTGTCCAGCGTGCTGATCGGGCCGGCGTTGTGGATCACCCGGGTGCCGAAGCTCAGGCGCTGGTCGAACAGGCGCGAGCCCAGGGTCAGGTTGACGTTGTAGCGCGGCGGGTTCTGGGTGTTGCTGTAGGACCCTTCGAAGCCACCATCCACGCAGTCCGGCGTGTTCTTCAGTTCCTCGATCTTCCGCTGGATGCCGTAGGCACGACGCTCGGCGGCGATGTCCGGCGCGCAGGTCTTGGCCTGAATGTAGTAGTGCGCGGATAGATCGGCGAACACCATGCCGCTGTCATAGCTGGACTGGAACTCCACGCCGGAGACCTTGAAGCGGTCCACGTTGCGGATCAGCCCCGCCGACAGGGTGCGGTAGTCGCGGGTGATCAGGTCGTCGATGCGCGTGTTGAAGTAGGCCAGCTTGAAGCCGGCCTGGTCGCCCTCGGTGAACAGGCTGTGGCGCACCGTGCTCGCACCGACCTCCCAGGTCCCTGCCCGCTCCGGCTTGAGCTCACCGGTCGGCTTGGCCGCGGTGAACAGGCCCAGGGTCGTCTCGAACAGGCTCGGCAGCTTCACGCCCTCGGCGTACTTCACGTACACCATCGTGTCTTCGTCGAAACGGTAGGCGACGCTGGCACTGGGCATGAACGCGCTGTCGCGCCGACGGATCGGCTGCGACCAGGTCCAGCTGACCGGCACGCTCAGATCCTCCACATCATCGGCGTCGTAGAAGTTCCAGCCGGTGATGTCGGCCACCGTGCCCTTCTCATACGGTGATGCCAGCAGCGAGGCCTCGGTGAACTGGCCGTTGGCATCCGGATACCAGTTGAGCATGGCGATGCGCTTGGCGCGCCATGCCGGAAGATTGGGGTTGCCGTCCAGCAGCTGGGTGTAGCGGTACTGACCGATCACCCCGTACGTTTCCGGCGTGGCCAGGCGATTGCGGTCGTGCACGTTGACGCGGTTGTAGCGGCCACCGAGCACCACTTCCCAATGCTCGTCCGGCTGCCATTTGACCGAGGCCACCGCGCTGTATTCCTTGCGCTCGGCGTTGCGCAGGAAGCGGTTGTTGACCAGGTCGTCGTGCATGACCGGCGAGTGCGGGCCCGGGCCGACGTCCTCGTCGCTGAAGGACAGGCCGTAGTCCAGCGTGAACAACCCGGCGCGACCGTCCAGATGCGTGGTGTTGCCCACATCGAAACCGAGCCGGGTCTGGGTCAGCTCATTGCGGTAGGCATCCTTGTAGCCCGGATCGGTGTTGAACGAGGGGCCGTCGTACCACTCGGTGCGGCGATCGAAGTACCACGGGGTGATGCCGGTCAGGCCGTTGTACATCAGGCTGTCGGCATCGGTGTACCAGAGGTTGGCCTTCAGATCGATCCGCTCGTTGTCCGGGTTGAAGCGGTAGCGCAGGTTGTAGGCATCCATGTCGACATGGCCCGGGTCCCACTGCGGCACGCGGTCGCGGTCCACGCGGATGATCTGCGAGGCCATGATCTCGCCGGCGGTGCCTTCATAACGGCGGTAGCCCGCTTCCAGCGTCTGGTCATCGTCGATGCGCCAGGTGCCCTTGAGCAGGAAGGACTCCGAGCGCGAGGAGGTGTTGAACACCTCGGTATCCGGCGGATTCAACGGCGCCAGCGTGCGCCGGGTCTGTGGAAAGTCGTCGTAGCCGTGCTTGCCGGAGAAATAGTTGCCGTTCTCGCGCCATGCGTAGGCGGCGACCAGGTCGAAGCGATCCCAATGCTTGGCGGTGGCGATGTTGAAGAACTGGCTGCCCAGGGCGCTGCGGTCGGTGCGCGGTGCGGCGTCGTAGGCGGGCACGTTGTTGGCGCTGGCATTGGCCATGCCGGTGCGCACGCGCAGCCCGGCGTCGCGGCCCTCACGCAGCACGTCCGATCTTCAGGGTTTCCATCTCGACCACGCCACCGATGCCGCCGGAGGCGTTGACGCCCAGGCTCGGCCCCTTGGTGATGGTGATGTTGGAGATCAGGTCCGGATCCAGATAGGTGCGCTGCGACTGGCCTGCGTAACCCCGGTAGGTATCCATGGTCGACTGCCCGCCGTCGATGATCACCGGAATGCGGCTCTGGCCCTGGATGCCGCGGATGTTCACGTCCAGCGCGTTGGCGGTGCGCGGATCGCCGGCGGTCACACCGGCCACGCCCTTGACGATGTCCGAGGTGGAGGTGCCGCGAAAGCGCTCGATGGTGGTGCGGTCGATGTAGGCGCTGGAACCGGCGGTGCGGTACACGTCCAGCGCGCGCTCGGCGTCGCTGCCGCCCTCGATGCGATCACCTGCCACGCTGAGCGCATCGGTGACGATCAGGCCGTCGTCGTTGCCGGCCACCCGTGCGCGCTCCAGCGTTACTGCTTCCGGCCCGACCTGGCGCATGTTCAACCCACTGCCCTGCAGCAGGCGCAGCAAGGCCGACGGTGCATCCATCTGCCCGGCCACCGCCGTGGAGGTCAGCCCTTCGGCCAGTGCTGCCGGATAGGCGACCTGGACACCGGATTGCCGCATGTAGGTGCGCAGCGCGTCGGCCAGCGGCTGGGCGGGAATGTCGAAACGCAGCGTGGCCGCAGCGGAGGCCGGGCTGGACTGGGCCAGGGCCGGCAGTGCCGGCGCGGCGGCCAGGCCGGCGCTGAGCAGGGCGATGCAGAGACGTGACGGGCGCAGGCGATGCCCCGCGCGGGTGGAAGTACGCATGAAAAAACCTGTCGAAAGATCAGTGCCGCGGAGGCGGGTCATCCGCACGCAGGTGCGGATGCAGCGGACGTACGTGGCGGCGGCGGGTACGTTATGCCGGGTAAGACGAACGAACAGGTCGCTGCCCCAAGACCAATGCGCCGCCCCCCGACTGGACGCACGCCACGCCGCCTCCGCAGCAGGCCCGCCGCGCTACGGGTGGGTGGCCGGTGCCACGATCGCCACGCCCATCGGCAGGCGGGTCACGCTCAACCCGGCTCTGACCGCCAGGGCATCCAGGGCCTGCTCCGGCCGGTCGATGCGGAAGGCCGCATTGATCGCGGGCAGACTGGCCAGATCTCCGCGCACGAAGGTGGGCCCGGACCGATAGCGCGCGATGCGCCGCACCGCCTCTTCCACCCCGGTTGCGTCGAGCAGCAGTTCGCCCTCACGCCAAGCCGCGATCCTGTCCAGCGCGACGTCTTCCTGCCGTGTGATCCGCCCGCCCGGTGCAAAGCGCGCACGCTGGCCCGCGTCCAGATAGGTCCAGCCACCCCGATCGGCCGCTGCGACCCGGACCCGGCCCTGCGCCACGACGGTGTCCACGTGGTCGCCTTCGCGTGCGACCGCGAACGCCGTGGAAATGTCCTCGATCACCCCGCCCTGCGCATCCACCTGGAATGGGCGCGCCGCGTCGGGTGTCACCTGGAACCACGCTTGGCCGCGCAGCAGCGCGATGCGCCGCACCTGCCCGTCGTAGCGGATGGCGATGGCGCTGTCGGCATCAAGCACGGCGCGGCTGCCATCGGGAAGCACCACGGAGTGGATGGCCGTGCCGCTGCGGTGATCGGCCTGCAGCCGCAACCAGGCTTCCGGCGCCACCCAGGCCAACGCCACCAAGGCGGCCGTGGCCGCGCCAACGGCGGGCCAGCGCAGGCGGCGCGGCGGCCGGCGGGCCACCACCGCCGGGGCCGGTTGCGGCCCGAGACTGCGCCACAGCTGGCGTTCGTATTCGAAGGTGCGCCGGTTGTCCGGCTCGGCCAGCCACTGCTCGAAGGCCTGCATCTGCCCGGGCTCGACCGCACCGGAGGCGAGCCAGGCAATCCAGGCGCGGGCCTGGACGGCAGCAGGGTCGGACGGTGGCAAGGGTCGGGACATCGGAGGCTGTTCGTGCGGGCTCATGGCTGGCAGTGGGTGCGCAGGCGCGCGCGGACGAAGAAGAGGCCGGAAGGGTCGGCATTATGATCAAGACGGATGGGAAACGGGCTTCCCCAAGCCCGGATGCGTGCCGCTCAGCGCCCGCTGCGCGCCCAGGCCAGGCGCTGCAAGGCGCTGCGCACGTGGTTTTCGACGGTCGTCACCGACACGCCCTGGCGCTTGGCGACCTCGACCTGGGTCATGCCCTGCAGGCGGTTGAGGCGGAAGATCGTGCGGGTCGGCTCGGGAAGATGTTCGGCCGCCGCCAGCACGCGCTGCAGGTCGTCCTGCGCCATCGCCTGCTCTTCGGTGGAGAGCACCTCGTCCGGCCCCCACAGGTAATGCTCGGCCAACAGGCGCGTGCGTCGCGTGCGCTCACGGCCGTGGTCGGTGGCCAGATTCGCCGCCAGCCGATACAGGTACGCCCGGGGGTTGCTGATCGGCTGGCCGCCGTCGACACCCCGGGCCTTGAACCAGATTGACTGGATCACATCCTCCGCGCCGCCATCACTGCCCAGAATGCGCTGCACCAGGCGCAGCAACGCCGGGCGTTCGCGTATCAACAGCTCGGTGAGAGTGGTGGCGTTGGAGGACATGGGCCAGTGCACAAAGCGGGACCGCAGGGAGACGGCAACCCGTAAGGCGCGGCATGTTACTCCGCAAATGAGAATGAGTCACGTTTGGCCAAGCCTCATGCCGGTCACAGGCATCCGGTCAACCCTTCGTAGAGATTGGTCGTGGTGCCGGGCAGCCGCACGTGCAGTGGATCGTGCTGTTCCAAGGCCTGGAGCAGTATCGGCAGGGGCGTCCTGGCGGCCAGCGGGACGGGGCAGGCCCAGCTGCGCGCATCGACGATGATCCTCCCGGTCGATCCATCCACCCGCGAGGTGCTGCCGGTAAACGTCCATACGCACTCCTCCACGCCGCCATCGGCGGCGTTGACCGAACAGCGGAAACGCAGTGACTGCAGGTTGTGATACTCCCCTTCGCAGAAGGTATCGCCGCAGACCTCATCGAAGCCGCGGACCAGTCGCGTTTCCAGCGCGAGGAAGCGCTCCCGGCCGGCGGCCGGGGTCGGATAGCTGCGCGCATCGATGAAGGTCTGCGCAGTGGTGCCCCCTGCCGGGAAGCTGGCGGCTGCAAGTACAAGCGCGACGCTCGCGAGGAAGCGGTTCATGGGTGTCTCCTGTGGGACGCGGCAAGCGAACCGCCTTCGCCGAGGCAGCCGAGAAGCGCGTCATGGACCGACCGTCCGGTACCCGGCAGCGGCAGGATCAACGCGTCACGACGTCCCAGGGCGGCATGCAGGGCCTCCACAGGCGTATGCGGGGCCAGTGGCACGGCGCACGCCCAGGTACGGTTGTCTGGCATGACCTTGCCGGTGGCGGCGTCCACCTCCAGGTTGCCGGCCGCAATGACCAGCGCGCATTCCGTCACGGTGCCCGTGGCCGCGTGCACCGAACAGCGGAACTGCAGCAGGACATGGTTGGCATAGACACCCTGGCAATAGGTGACGCCGCACAGGTCATGAAACTCCCGCATCAAGTGGCCCTCGAGGGCGTAGAAACGGTCCCAGTTCGCCTCCTTGTAGGGAAAGTCGACCAGGTCCACGTACGGTCTGGACGAGGCATGGGCCGCGGCGGCCGGGGCCACCAGGCAGAGTGCCGCCGCCATCGAAAGGCCGGCCATCGGGGTCATCTTGGGCATCGCCAGGCTCGGAGTGGGTTCCACGCCATGATCGCCAGCGGCGCCGGGCCCGGCCATCAGGCCTCAACCCAGCGCCGCGTCGGGATGGAAGGCGCCGCTGTGTGGCGATTCTTCCCTGCCTGGCGGACCGATTCGGCGCCCCGGCGGCCAGGCCGCTGCACGTTGGCCGGCAAAGGCATAAAATGGCGGACTTTGCGCCCTACCCCCTCTCAGCTGGAGCACACCCATGGGTCTGGAACTCGTTTCGCCGGGCAAGAACCCGCCGGAAGAAATCAACGTCATCATCGAGATCCCGAAGGATTCCGAGCCGGTGAAGTACGAAGTGGACAAGGAAACCGGCGCGATCTTCGTCGACCGCATCCTCTCCACCCCGATGCGCTACCCCTGCAACTACGGCTACGTGCCGAGCACCCTGTGTGGCGACGGCGATCCGGCCGACGTGCTGGTGGTGCTGCCGCTGCCGCTGGTCCCGGGCTCGGTGGTGCGTTGCCGTCCGGTCGGCGTGCTCAAGATGAGCGATGAGGCCGGCAGCGACGAAAAGATCCTGGCCGTGCCGATCTCCAAGGTCTTCAGTGGCTATGCCCACGTGGAAGACATCGAGCAGGTGTCCAGCCACTGGCTGGAGCGCATCGGCCACTTCTTCGAGCATTACAAGGACCTGGAAAAGGGCAAGTGGGTCAAGCTCGATGGCTGGGGCGGCGCCGCCGAAGCCAAGAAGATCCTGGTCGAAGCGCACCAGCGCTACCTCGGCAACATCGCCTGAGATTGACCGGCATCGCTCCGGCACCGCCTGCCGGAGCGATGTGCATCACGTTTTTCCAATGCGGCACATCACTATTCGTGCCGGATTGGGTACATTGCGTCTCTTCACACCGTCCACGGTGCGTTTCACCGTGGTCAGCCAGGGGACCGTGTCGTGCGCATTCTGCTTGTTGGGGACGAAGCCAGCCTGTCGGCTGAGCTGTTGGAATTCATTGCCGATCTTGGGGAAGAGTGGCAACCGCTGACCGCTGCCGATGGCCAGAGCGCCATGGGCATCGTTGCCGGCTCGCCGGTGGATGCGGTGATCGTGTGCCCGCAGTTGCCCGATCTCAACGCCACCACGCTGCTCGGCCAGATCCGCACGCTGCGCCCTGAGACCATCCGAATCGCACTGGTGGATGCCGAGCACGGCAACCGCCCGCCGCCGGCGCGCCTGATCGGTGTCGCCCACCGCTTCCTGCCGATGCCGCTGGCCCCGGAAGTGCTGCTCGAAGCGCTGACCAGCCTGGAAGAGCTGCGCGAACTGCTCGACAGCGCACGCCTGCGCAGTGCCATCGGCCGGATCGAGAAGCTGCCCTCGCCACCGCACCTGTATCTGTCCCTCACCCAGGCGCTGGAACACGACGACGACACCAATACCGCCGACGTGGCCAAGCTGGTCGCGGCCGACCCGGCCATCGCGGCGAAGGTGCTGCAGTTGTCCAACTCGGCGTTCTTCAACAGCGGCCGGATCATTTCCGACCTGCGCACCGCCGTGACCCGACTGGGACTGTCGACCCTGCGCGACCTGGTGCTGGCCAGCGAAGTGTTCTCGGCCCAACCGCTGTCCGGTGCCGAGCGCAACTCGCTGCAGCAGCGCGCACTGCTGGCCTCGCGCCTGGCCGCCAAACTGCTGCCTGATTCCAGCGCCGAACTGGGCGCCACCGCGGCCCTGCTGGCCGACATCGGCCTGCTGCTGCCGGGCGTGCGCAACGAGCGCACGCCCGAAGACGCGGCCGACAATCGCCCCGGCCATGCCGAGGCGGGCGCCTACCTGCTGGGGCTGTGGGGCCTGCCGATGCCGATCATCGAAGCCGTGGCGTTCCACCTGCAGCCGCATCGCTCCACCACCCGCAGCTTCTGGGTGACCGGTGCGGTCCACGTGGCCCTGGCGCTGATCAACGGTGACCCGGTCGACGAGGAGTATCTGCAGCGGGCCGGCGTGCTCAACAAGCTCCCGCAGTGGCGCGATCACGCCAACGCACTGATGGGGCTGGTGGCCAGCGACGCCTGAGTGTGGGGCGGAGCATGCTTGAAGGATGGCGCGCCCCGTGGCGCGCCATCGTCGTTTCAGCGCTGCGGACAGGCGTCCAGCACGCACAAGCGCCACAGGCGCTCGCACATGGCGGCCGAGCCACCGTCGGCGAGGCATTCGATGCGGACGTCTTCGCAGTAGCGCCCTCCCCCGCAGATGATCAGGCCGGGCGACGCACTGGCCGCGGTTGCCAGGGAGGCAAGCAGAACAGCGGAAATCTTCTGAGCGAGCGTCATTTTCATATCGATCTCTCAATCGTCCACGATTGGACCGATTGACGGTATCAACTGCATTTCCGCTCGAATTGTGAGGCGGATCACCGTTCGCTGAAACTCAGACTTTCCCTACCCCACAACGCAAAGAGGGCGGACCTTGCGGCCCGCCCTCCTTTTTTTACGCCATTGCTTCGATGGATCAGAAGCGCTGGGTGTACTTCAGGTAGTAGAACCGACCGATGTCGAAGCCGCCGTAGTAGGAGAAGCTCGAGTTCGGCTGGCTGTACATCACCGGGCCTTCGTGGTTGAACACGTTGTTCGCGCCAGCCGAGATGGTGGCATCCCACGGGGTGTTGTAACGCACCTGCAGGTCATGGAACGTGTTCGAGCCGGTGTTGCGCACCGGGATCGCCAGCGTGTAGGCCGAGGAGTAGCTCGGGTTGTTGCACTCCGGACCGCCTTCGCGATCGTAGGCGCACTCTTCCTTCAGACCGGAGTAGTAACGCATGCCCCAGTTGACGCCGAAGTTGCCCAGGCTCCAATCGATGTTCAGGTTGGAACGGACGCGGAAGTTGCCGCCCCAGTCGCCCGTGCCCCAGCCGGTGTGCTGCTCGACGGCGGTTTCAGCTTCGTTGTCGCGCTTGTACTCGAGGTAGTCCACATAGGTGGTCTTCCAGTCGATGACGATGTTGCCGAAGGACAGTTCCGGCAGACGGTAACGGATACCCAGGTCGTAACCTGCGGTTTCCTGGTAGCCGCCGTTGATCAGCGTACGGGTCACGTCGACGACCTGGCCCGAATCGGTGTCACGGGTAACACGGTCACAGGCGTTGGCGTTGTTCAGCACGTAGCACTGGTTGAGGATCGAGGTGACCGACTCCGCCGCGATGACGTTGTCGATGCGGATCTTCCACCAGTCCAGGCTGACGTCCAGGCCCTGCACGAAGTTCGGGCTGTACACCAGGCCGACGGTCCAGGTCTTGGAGGTTTCCGGCAGCAGGCCGTCATTGGAACCGGACAGGTACGGATAGTTCGACTGTGCGCCCGGGCCGGTGGCATCGATGCCACCCGACGCTTCCTGACGGAAGTTGGCCGGCACGGCGCCGCCGCAACGGGCAGCGACGTCGGGGTTGCGCACGGCAGCACCGAAGAAGGTGTCGCACGGGTCGGTGTACTTGTCGAAGCTCTGCGAGGTGCCACCGTACAGGTTGGCCACGGTCGGCGCACGGAAGCCGGTGGCATAGGTGCCACGGACCAGCAGGTCGTCGATCGGCTTCCACTTCAGGCCGAACTTGGAGTTCACCGTGTCGCCGAAGGTGTTGTAGTCCGAGTAACGGCCGGCCATGTCGACCGACAGTTCCTTGGCGAACGGCAGATCGGCGAGGATCGGCACGTTCAGTTCCAGGTAGAACTCGTCCAGCTTGTAGCCACCGGCGGTCGGCGCACCGGCCAGGTCGGTGCTCAGGCCCGACTGCAGCAGTGCATCCGGGTTGTACTCGGCGTCTTCTTCGCGGTGCTCGTAGCCGGTCGCGAAGGACAGGTCACCGGCCGGCAGGGTCACGATGGCGCCGCTCAGGTTGGCGCTGTAGACCTTGCTGGTGGTCAGCGAGGTATCGTGGGTCGGCAGGAACAGGTACTTCTGCAGGTCCGGGTTGGACAGCGAACCGTCGGCGGTGGAGCCGTACGGCAGCAGCGGGTTCCACGGGGTGCAGCCGGCGATCGGAGCAGCGGCGGTACCGCACTGGGCGATACCGTTGGCATCCAGGTACGACGGGCCCACGGCATTCTTCACGTTCGGAATGAACAGGTTGCCGGTGCCGGTCTTGACGCCCTTGTTGCGGTTGTAGACGTAGCCCACATCCCAGTCGAAGTACTTGTCGGCGAACTCGAACGAGCCTTCCAGACCACCGCTGAAGCGGAAGGTGTTGAGCTCGGACTTGGTCTGGCGCGGCACTTCCCACGTACGACGCATGAAATCAACGTCGGTATCGAGCGGGTTGAAGACGCTGTCGCCGGACATCTGGGTGTCGTAGGCGGCCGAACGGTACGGGTAGCCGGCGATCTGCTGCAGCGCTTCGCGTTCGGTGTACAGGACGCTGGCGGTACCGCGGATGTTGTCGGTGAAGTCGAACTGACCGTTGGAGAAGACCGAACGACGCTTGATGCCGGTCGACAGGTACATCTGCTGCGACGGGTTGGACAGATCGGCGTTGCCCAGCTCGTGGTAGTCGCCGAAGTTGTTCGAGGCGCCGCCCGGGTTCAGGACGTAGTTGCCATCATCGGTAACCAGCACGCCCTTTTCGGTGATCGCGCTCCAGCCGTTGGTGTCGTCGTCGGTCGGAACCGGATGACGATAGCCGTTGGCAGAGGCGCTGTAGCGACGGTTCTTGGCCAGAACCGGCTCTTCTTCGCTGTACTCGGCGCCAAGGGTGATCGAACCGCGATCGCCGGTCTGGCCGTAGACGAAGTTGTAGGTGGTCTTGTCGCCGTCGCCCTGGCCGTACTGGCCCTTGTAGACGCTGGCTTCCAGGCCGTCGAAATTCTTGCGGGTGATGATGTTCACCACGCCGGCGATCGCGTCGGAACCGTAGATCGCCGAGGCGCCGTCGGTCAGCACTTCGATGCGCTCCACGACCGAGGTCGGGATCGAGGCCAGGTCGGTGTAGCCGCCGGAGCTGACGCCCATGCGCTTGCCGTCGAGCAGCACCAGGGTGCGCTCCGGACCGAGGTTGCGCAGGTCGACGTACTGGCCGCCGACTTCTTCGCCCGAGGACAGCGCATCGGCGCGGCTGATCGCCGGCGAGCCGGTGGCCGACAGGTTCTGCACGATGTCGGCGACGCTGGTGAAGCCCTGCTTCTCGATGTCGGCGCGCTGCAGCGCGATCACCGGCTGCGCGGTTTCAGTGCTGGCCTGACGGATACGCGAACCGGTGACCTGGATGCGGTCCAGGTCGGTCGTGCCGCTTGCTTCCTGAGCCGAAGCAAAGGCCGGCGTCAGGGCAAGCGCAATGCCGGCGGGCAGAAGGCCCAGCCGCACTGCGGGAGTACGAAAATTCATTTATCTCTCCGAGGTACGTTAGTAGCGTGTTAAAAACGCCTCGGAAAGTTACGATTGCGTTGCAGTGAATTATTTGCGGGAGACAACCGAAGACTTTGCCGAATCTGGCGAGAGATTCGCACCGGCCTCACGATAGCGTGACGCAGACAACCCGAAGCGGGCCCGAAACGCCCGTGCGAAGCTGCAGCAGTTGTCAAATCCGCTGGCGGCCGCCACTTCGCCCACCATCATGTCAGTATCGCGCAGCAGATCGGCGGCCCGCTCCAGGCGCAGGCGCGCGGACAGCGATTGCGGACTCTCGGCATACAGGCTCTGGAACGTCTTGGACAGGTACCAGCTGGAGAAGTTGGTCAGCTCGGCCAGCTCACCGATGCGCACCACCCGGTGGCTGTTGCCCTCCAGGTACAGGCGCGCGCGCTGCATGCGTCCAAACACCTGGCGCTTGCGGCTGCGGGAGCGGCCCGGGCAACGCTGCACGCCGGTCGCCATGCCCTGCTGCAGGGCCGCCAGGTGCAACAGCACCGGGCGCAGCGCCTGGGTCGGGTGGCCGCTGGCCAGCACATCACGCCACAGGCGCAGCGCGACACGGGCATCGCTGCGGCTCATGCTGCCGCGGCCGGCGTAGAGGCTGCAGTCGGTAAGCTCACCCAGCGCGCGCAGTGCGTCCGGGGCCAGGCTCAGGCCGATGCACAGGCCATCGCGACCGGCCTGGACCATCGGGCGGGATTCCTTCTCGAAGGCGATCCACTCACGTTGGCGCAGCCGGAAGCGCCCCTCTTTGGATTCCACCCATGCGCTGCCGCGCAGCTGGATCCACACCGTGAAGGTCGTGCCAGGGCTCTGCAGGCTGCCCAAGCGTGCCACGCCCAGGCAGGTTGGCAGGGGACCGTCGTCGACGACCTTGTCCAGAGAGAGCGCTTGACCGCGATCGGCCAGGGAGAGCTGACGCATGACGACACCGTGAGTTTGCCTTTGCTGGCCTGCAGTGTTGCCAAATCAGGCCACTGCCTCAGGAAGTCCTGGCGAGATTGATCCGAATTCGAGGCGAGAACCTTACGAAGAACTTACGAAGGGTCTTTCGTCTTGAAAATCATGGACTTGACGAAGCCGGGGAACAGCGACGGGACGCGCTCGGGAAGCGACATCACGCCAATGTCCGTGCCATCGGCCACGGCCAGGGCCAAGTACAGCGCCTCGCCGCCCGGGCCCGCGCTGAATCCATTGCTGGCACTCAGCCGCTCCGCGTCCAGGCAGTGCTCCTGGTCGGCGACCGGCTGTGCGATGCGCGTGAATACGGTCGCGCAATCGGCACGGTTGGACAGGTAGTCGATGCTGCCCTGCGCCGATACGGTCCAGGTGCGATAGCGCCAGCGCGTGGGCCGGTCTTCACTGATCTGGCGGATGCTGCCCGGCGTCAGGGCGGCATCGGCCTGCCACAGCCCCCCGGCCGAGAGGCGGGTGAACAGCACACGTTCGCCGGCGATGTCATAGCGTGCCTGCGAGACCCCCTCGATGCTGCCGAGCAGGCGCCATGGCGTCACGCTGCGATCGAACAGGGACAAGCGCATGCGTTCGTCACGGTCGCGCTCCACCACCAGCAGCTGCTGCCCATCCCTGCCGTACAGCGCCTGCAGCGGCTGCCGTACCGGCACGGGCAGGCGCACGGTCTGCTCATCGCGCGGAGACACCTCATAGATGCCGGGGTTGGCATGTTCATCGCGGCCCAGCACCAGCACGCGTTTACCGTCGTGCGACCAGTCGGAGGACTGGCGCGCCTCAGGCCGCAGCCCTTCGATCGGACGCAGCGACTCCGGCCGCTGCATGTCGGCCCACCACAGCGCGTAGCTGCCCGAACGGTCCGACGAAAACACGATCTGCTGGCCATCCGGCGACACCATCGGCTGCGCATCGCGTCCACTGGAGGGGAACAAGCGCTCCGGTGCGCCCAGCCCCCCGGCCGTCACCGGAACCCGGAACAGGCCGAACTGCGGGCGGCGGTGCACGAAGGCGAGCATGTCGCCGGTGCGCGAAACAGTCGGCGACTGCGCATCGTCCAGGCCGACATCACGCAGCACGCGGGTGTAGGTATCCAGTTCATACAGGCGCGATTCGCTGTCGACGCGGCGGCCGAACACGAGGTGGCGGCTGTCGCTGCGCCAGGCCCAGCCACGGATCTCCGCCGAATCGTCGGTCAGCTGCTCCGGGGTGCCCCCTTCGGCAGGCATCCGCCACAGATCGCCGATCTGGGGATTGCGGACGAAGACGATCCAGCGACCGTCCGGCGAATAGCGTGGCGCGTACTCGAAGTTGTCACGGCCGAGATCGTAATCGAGCGACTGCCATCGTCCGCTGGCGATATCCAGAGTGCGGATACCGCGCTGCGCATACCGGCCAGACAGCGAGCCGAACACCAGACCCCGCCCATCGGGCGTCCAATCGAAGCTGAGCAGTTCGGTCCCGTCGCACCGGGTGACATGGCGCACTGCGCCGCCGGTCGCACTGGCGATCAGCACTTCGCAACTCTCGGCAGGGCCGAACCGGGCGAACGCAATCTCACGACCGTCGGGCGACCAGCTCGGGAACCGGTCGGACATTCCCTTGGGAGGCTCGACCAACGGGCGGGCAGGCGTATTGCCGGAGGTCTGCACTTTGATGACGCTGCCCGGGCGGCTGGGCACATCGGCCTCATAGGCGATCTGCGATCCATCCGGGGACAATGTGGGATATGTCTCGAACCCTGCCGTTGCGGTAATCAGCCGGTAAGGCCGCTGCGGGCTGCCGATCACCCGCGTGCCATCTTCCACCGCCGCGTCCACCGCCGAGGCGGGCGGATCGCGCTGCATCAGCATTCCTGCCATCACCAGCAGCGCCACCAGCATCGCCATGCCGACCGCCACCACCGCATAGCGACGCAGGCGACGCCGACGGCGTTTGATCGGGTCCAGCTCGGTCAGCACCGGCGGCAATGCCGCAGGCACTTCAGCCACGGTGAGCACGCTTGCGGCCGGCTGCTGGAGGTCAGGCTCGATCAGCAGTGCAGGCGCGGCATCCTCGACCACGCTGACGGCCACCAGAAGCCGGTAACCGGTCTTGGCGATGGTTTCGATATAGGGCGAGGCCGCGTCATCATCGCTGGCGAACGCCTTGCGCAGCTGGGTCACCGCCTGGGTCAGCACGTCGTTGGTCGGCAGGGTATCCGGCCAGACCTCCGCGAACAGTTCATCCCGGGTCACGACGGCGCCCGGCGATCGCAGCAGCATCCTGAGCACGCCCAGCGCCTTGGGTGTGAGCCGACGTGGGCGACGCATGCCTTCGCTCATCACTTCCCGCGAGGAGAAAGTGACGATGAAGTCGCCGATTCGAATCACATCGGCGGAGGGGCGCTCACTGTCGTTGCTGATCATCCAGAACACGTGGAAATGCAAAAAAACCACTGGAATTCACGCGATCGTCACAATCGATACAGCCAGACGAACCGCCAGATTCCGCACACGCCATCGGCGCAAACCGCAAAAACACCAAGGCGCGCGAATACTAGCCTATGCCGGTTAACCACGCCTATGCGCGCGGGTGACGACAGGCTCTCTCTCGCCGATGAATTCACATAAATCGCATCACCATTCGCGCCTTCTGGCGCGAATTTTTTATCCTGGATTCAGTTTCGTGCACGCGCCAGCATGGTCAGCCCGACGAGCCGCGAGACCACCAGGGCAACGTACATCACGCCTGAAAACTGCTCCAGCATTACCAATGCGCGCGCCTGGGAATGGATCGGCACGACGTCGCTCAACCCCACCCCGGACAACAAGCTGAAGCTGAGATAAAGCAGCTCCATCCAGGTCCTCAATTCGCTCTCGCTGGTCGCCACGAAACTGCCCGGGTACCACTGCTGGCAGACCGCGAACGCGAAGGCGAAGGCCCAGGCCAAAAGCGTGAACGTGGCGCCCGCAGCGAACAGTTCGTCACGGGTCACCTTGTGGTCCTGCAGCATGTAGGCAATCAGGCTGCCGGCCGTATAGAAATACAGCAGGCATTCGAGCAGCTGTGCGGTGGTGACCAGTGCCGGGCGCTCCAGCAGGGCGCCTGCAATGGAGAACACCACCGAGGGAATCGCCAGCACCAGCGCCACCCACATTCCAAGCGGACTGCGCCGCACCACCCACAGCGCCAGGCCGAGCACGGCGATGCCGAACGCGCCGAACAGCGCGCGGCTGGCGCCGGCCTCGTCCATCGCGGGGTAAAGCAGCACGCCCAGCAGCTGCACGGCCAACAACCAGGCCGAGGGATGCCGGCGCGCGATGGCCAGCCATTTGGTGCTGCGTGCTATCGCCATTGTGGTCCCCCACCCCTGCCTGGTCGCGCCGAGCTTAGCCGGAATCGTGCGCGCGCCGGATGATGGCCGGGACGGCGTGCCCGCCCCGGCCGATGCGTCACTCCTGCCGATACACCTCTGCGCCCAGATCGCGGAACTGTGCGGACTTTTCGGCCATGCCGGCCTCCAGCGCCGTGCGCTCATCCAGGCCCTGCCCCGCTGCATAGTCACGCACGTCCTGGGTGATTTTCATCGAGCAGAAGTGCGGGCCGCACATCGAGCAGAAGTGGGCCAGCTTGTGCGCGTCCTTGGGCAGCGTTTCGTCGTGGAACTCCTTGGCCTTCTCCGGATCCAGCCCGAGATGGAACTGGTCTTCCCAGCGGAATTCGAAGCGTGCCTTGCTCAGCGCGTTGTCACGCACCTGCGCGCCGGGATGGCCCTTGGCCAGGTCCGAGGCGTGCGCGGCGATGCGGTAGGCCATGATGCCGTCGCGCACGTCCTGGCGGTTGGGCAGACCCAGGTGCTCTTTGGGCGTGACGTAACAGAGCATCGCCGTGCCGTACCAGCCGATCATGGCCGCGCCGATCGCACTGGTGATGTGGTCGTAGCCCGGGGCGATATCGGTGGTCAGCGGGCCGAGTGTGTAGAACGGCGCCTCACCGCACTCACGCAGCTGCTTGTCCATGTTTTCCTTGATCAGCTGCATCGGCACGTGGCCGGGGCCTTCGATCATGGTCTGCACGTCGTGCTTCCAGGCGATCTTGGTCAACTCACCCAGCGTTTCCAGCTCACCGAACTGCGCCGCGTCGTTGGCGTCGGCGATGCACCCCGGGCGCAGGCCGTCGCCAAGCGAGAAGGTCACGTCGTAGGCCTTCATGATCTCGCAGATGTCTTCGAAGTGGGTGTACAGGAAGTTTTCCTTGTGGTGTGCCAGGCACCACTTGGCCATGATCGAGCCGCCCCGCGAGACGATCCCGGTCACGCGCCCGGCGGTCAACGGCACATAGCGCAGCAGCACACCGGCATGGATGGTGAAGTAGTCCACGCCCTGCTCGGCCTGCTCGATCAGCGTGTCGCGGAAGATGTCCCAGGTGAGTTCCTCCGCGCGGCCATCGACCTTTTCCAGTGCCTGGTAGATCGGCACGGTGCCAATGGCCACCGGCGAGTTGCGCAGGATCCATTCGCGGGTCTCGTGGATGTGCTTGCCGGTGGACAGGTCCATCACGGTGTCACCGCCCCAGCGGATCGCCCAGACCAGCTTTTCCACTTCCTCGGCGATGCCCGAGGAAACCGCGCTGTTGCCGATGTTGGCGTTGATCTTGGTGAGGAAGTTGCGGCCGATGATCATCGGTTCGCTTTCCGGGTGGTTGATATTGTTGGGCAGCACCGCACGGCCGCGGGCGATTTCATCGCGGACAAATTCCGGTGTGATGCGCGCCGGGATGGACGCGCCGAAGGCTTCGCCGGGATGCTGCCTGAGCAGCGCGGCATCGACGATGGCCTCGAGACGCTGGTTTTCGCGGATGGCGACGAATTCCATCTCCGGGGTGATGATGCCGCGGCGTGCGTAGTGCATCTGCGTGACGTTGGCACCGGCCCGCGCGCGCCGTGGCTGCAGCCGCGACGGGAAGCGCACCGCATCCAGGCGCGCATCGGTTTCGCGGGAGCGGCCAAATGCCGAGCTCAGGCCATCGAGCACATCAGTATCGCCCCGCTCGGCCACCCAGCCGGCACGCAACGGCGGCAGTCCCACGGAGAGGTCGATCCGCGCATTCGGATCGGTATACGGGCCAGACGTGTCGTACACGGTGACCGGCGCGTTCTCTTCCCCACCAAACAGGGTCGGCGTGCGGGTCAGCACGATCTCGCGCATTGGCACCAGCAGGTCGCTGCGTGAGCCGGGCACATGGATCTTACGTGAGCCGGGAATCGGGCGGGTGACCGATTCGGACAATTGCTGGGCCTGCTGCTGCAGGGAGGAAAGCGCTGCGTTCATGACGTCGTCCTGGATCGGGTCCCGCCCGGGAATGGGCGGAACGGACGAAGCGGCGGCGCACGGCAGACGCAACACGGGCGGTCTTCGGGCGGGGCAGCCCTACGGCGCAGTGCATCAGCAATTGCGAAGCTTCCCTACGCCGGTATCAACCGGATCAGGTTCGAAGGGACTGTCTCAACCTTGGCCACTGGGCCGCGGTACCCCCGCTTCGGGGCGAATTAGAGCACAAAGCGATGACCCTCGGCGCGCTGGGACAGACCAACCAAGCTGCTTGGCCCTGGGTGTGAACAGCGCGCCGACATCCGATGCACTACGATGCTGCAGCGCAGTATGCGGTGCGATCAGGGGTAGCGTCCCGATCACGCGCGCATTGCGCATTGTTCGACGCCATTGACGTCCGTACTGACCGGCCTCGACCGGCTTGATCCGCCCCAGTCGTTGCCGCCGTGCCGCTGGAGATTGCAAGCCTCGGCTCGCCCCTACTGATCGGAGACACGCCTGCATGGTGTTCCGCATTTCCATCGCACTGGTCGCACTGCTGGTGCTGATCGCCGGCCTCGCGCCGGGCCCCTTCAACGAGGTCGTCCAGAGCGGCCTGTCCACCATCATCCGCAGTACCGGCTGGCTGTACCTGCTGGTGGTGTTCATCACCCTGTCGTTCCTGATGTACCTGGCCTTCGGCCGCTTCGGTTCACTGCGCATCGGCGGCGAAGATGCCGAACCCGACTTCTCCAACGCGAGCTGGATGTCGATGCTGTTCGCGGCCGGCATGGGCATCGGCCTGGTGTTCTGGGGCGCGGCCGAGCCGATCTCGCATTTCGTGAAGCCACCGGAAGGGTTGGCCCCGCAAAGCATGGAGGCGGCGCGCGCATCGATGCGCTATGCGTTCTTCCACTGGGGCCTGCATCCCTGGGCGATCTACGCCCTGATCGGCCTGGCGATGGCGTGGTTCCAGTTCAACCGCAACGGCCGCGGGCTGATCAGTGATCTGCTGCAGCCGATCATCGGTGCGCATCACCGGGGCTGGATGGGCACTGTCGTCAACGTCGCTGCAGTGGTCGCCACGGCGATCGGTGTGGCAACGACGCTGGGCTTCGGCACGATCCAGATCGCCGCCGGTCTCGAGCGCGTGTTCGGCATCCAGGCCTCGGTGCCGGTGCAGCTGACCATCATCGCGGTGGCGTTCGTGCTGTACATGGCCTCCACCACCAGCGGCGTCAACCGTGGCATCAAGTGGCTCTCCAACTTCAACCTGGGTCTGGCGGCGGTACTGCTGGCGCTGGTGATGGTGCTGGGGCCCACCGGTTTCATCTTCGATACGTTCACTACCACGATTGGGTCCTACCTCAACTCGCTGGTCACCATGAGCCTGCGCATGTCGCCGTTCTCGGGCAGCACCTGGGTGGCGGACTGGACGATCTTCTACTGGGCCTGGTGGATCGCATGGGCACCGTTCGTGGGCTCGTTCATCGCCCGCGTGTCGCGGGGGCGCAGCATCCGCGAGTTCGTGCTGGGCGTGGTGATCGCACCGAGCGTGCTGGGCTTCCTGTGGTTCTCGGTATTCGGCGGCACCGCGCTGTGGTCGCAGATCTTCGGCCACGTGGACCTGGCGCAGGCGCTGGGCAATGGCTACGAGACGGTGCTGTTCACGATGTTCGACAGCCTGCCGATGCCGACGGTGTTGTCGGTGATCGCGCTGGTATTGCTGATGATCTTCTTCGTGACCTCGGCCGATTCGGCGGTGCTGGTGCTGGCCACGATGTCGACCGAGGAAGCCGGCGATCCGCCGCTGGCGCGCCGGATGGTGTGGGGCGTGGCGATTGCGTTGATCGCGGGCGTGCTGCTGTTGGCCGGTGGCCTCAACGCGCTGCAGGGGATGATCACGATCGCGGCACTGCCGTTTGCGTTGTTGATGTTGGCGGTGATGTGGTCGTTGTACCGGGTGCTGGACATGGAGCATGCGCTGCAGCGACGCCGTGCACAGCGCGCGCGGCGGTTGATGGATGAGTGGATCGAGCGGGAAATCGCGGCGCAGGAAGAAACACGCGATGA
Organism: Stenotrophomonas sp. TWI809; assembly: GCF_039673205.1. Classification (NCBI taxonomy): domain Bacteria; kingdom Pseudomonadati; phylum Pseudomonadota; class Gammaproteobacteria; order Lysobacterales; family Lysobacteraceae; genus Stenotrophomonas; species Stenotrophomonas sp. TWI809. The sequence goes on from NZ_JBDJLE010000009.1 coordinate 48,045, forward strand.
GGCGGCTCGGGCGCCTTAGGGTGGCTGGGTTGGTCGCTTAGAGCGGCACGCTCCCGGGCTATCGGTGGGCGGGCCGGGGCGGTTGGGTTGGCGGGACACGCCGTGAATCCGTCCTTGGAGGCTCATGTCGCGCCATCCATGGCGCTCATGGTGCCGACAACCCACCCGCCCCGTCCCGCTCACAGTTTCAAGGTGGTTCTGGGGAGAGCCGCCGGGCCAAGCTCTGCGCAGCAGCGTGCACCTGACGCCTTGGCTCCTGGTTGAGGCAAAGCAGCCACGCATGGCGTGGCTCTACCGCTTCGGCCGTGTTCGCTTTTGCCATGCGCACCGACCCACTGTAGGTGGGTCGGCGTGGGTGGGTTGGCGGGACCATGAGCCGCATGGATGCGGCGACATGAGCCTCCATGGATGGATTCACGGCGGGTCCCGCCAACCCACCCAGGGCGGCCCACTACCCGCAGCCCCAAAGCGCCCTGCTTTACGCCCTGCTTGACGCTCTGCCCTGCGACTCTGCCGACCAACGGTCGGCGCTACGAAGCACGAGGGAATCAGTACCCCGCCGCCTGCCCATCCTTGCGGCTTTCCGACGCGCCGTAGTACACCCCGGTCTCCGGATCACGCAGGATCGCCTGGTACCCACCGTAGGGACCATCCGCGAACACCACCCGGTGGCCCTTGCGCATCAACGCGCGCACTGTTTCGTACGGGAAGCCGGTTTCCAGGTTGACTTCGCCACCGTCGCTCATCGCGGTGGCCTGCCCGGTCGGCTCGGTCGAGCCCTCGTGCTGGATGCGCGGCGCATCCCCGGCTTCCTGCAGATTCATTCCGAAATCGACCATGTTCATCACGATCTGGGCATGGCCCTGCGGCTGCATCGCGCCCCCCATCACGCCGAAGCTCATCCACGGCTTGCCGTCCTTGGTGACGAAGCCCGGGATGATGGTCTGGAACGGACGCTTGCCCGGCGCATAGCCGTTCGGGTGATCCTTCTGCAGCACGAACATCTCGCCACGGTCCTGCAGGATGAATCCCAGGCCCGGAGGCGCCATGCCGCTGCCCATGCCGCGGTAGTTGGACTGGATCAGCGAGACCATCATGCCGTCGGCATCAGCGACGGTCATGTAGATCGTGTCACCTTCCTGCAGCTGCTTCGGCGTACCCGGCTGCACTTCACTCAGCGCCTTGTCCATCGAGATCAGCTTGCGGCGCTCAGCGGCGTAGCCTTTGGAAATCAACCGGTCGACCGGGGCCGGGTGGAACGCCGGATCGGTGTAGAAGCGCGCGCGGTCGGCGAAGGCCAGCTTCTTGGCTTCCACGAACAGGTGCACGTGTTCGGGCGAGCCGAAGGGGATGTTGGAGAAATCGTAGCCTTCCAGCACGTTGAGGATCTGCAGCGCGGCGATGCCCTGGCTGTTCGGCGGCAGCTCCCACACGTCATAGCCGCGGTAGTTGCTGCTGACCGGCTCCACCCACTCGCCGTGATGGCTGGCCATGTCCTCATAGCTCAGGTAGCCGCCATTGGCCTTGAAGTAGGTGCCGATGGTGCGGGCGATCTCGCCTTTGTAGAAGGCATCGCGGCCGCCCTGGGCGATCTGCTCCAGCGTGTGGGCCAGGTTCGGGTTCTTCCACATCTCGCCCTTGCGCGGGGCATGGCCGTTGATCGTGAACTGCTCGGTGAAGCCGGGGTACTTGGACAGTCGCGGCACTGAGCGGTCCCAGTAGTAGGCGATCACCTCGGCGACCGGGTGGCCTTCGCGGGCGTAGCGGATGGCGGGCGCGAGGTTGTCGGCCATCGGCTTGCGGCCGAAACGGTCATGCAGGGCGAACCAGCCATCCACCGCGCCGGGTACCGAGACCGGCAGCGGACCGGTGGCCGGAATCTCCTTCAGGCCCCGGCGCTGGAACTCGGCCAGGGTCAGCGACTTCGGCGAGCGACCCGAGCCGTTGTACCCATACAGCTTCCCGCTTTTGGGGTCCCACACGATCGCGAACAGATCACCGCCGACGCCGTTGCCGGTGGGTTCCATCAAACCGAGAGCGGCATTGGCCGCGATCGCGGCATCCACCGCCGAACCACCGGACTTCATCACGTCCAGGGCGATCTGGGTGGCCAGGGGCTGGGAGGTGGCGGCCATCGCGTGCGGGGCGATCACCTCCGAGCGGGTGGCGAAGGTGTGGCCGGTGATCCGGTCGGCAGCGATGGCGGCCGCAGGCAGGGCACACAGGACGGCGGCGGCGAGCAGGCCGCGGGCAAGGCGTGAGGACACGGGGTGGTTCCTGAGGGTGGTAGCGAGCTGATGGTGGCGGCAGATGCCGCCGGAGCACATCCCACTATGGTCATGCACCTCCCACAAATCCGCTGCGAATCCGCGCAATCAGGCCCTGCAAAATGCTGAATTCCAGTTCATCGGAACGCTTTCAGCCGCAACCATCCTTGTACGACGGGGCCTTGCGGTGGATGCAGGCGAAACCGATGGAAATTGTGTTTCCAGGGTTGACACCGCCAAAAGCCGTGTGGTTTTCTCGATCTCATGTTGCAGCGCACAGCCACCCGCGAATCCATCGAGCACGCCGACCACGGCGCGGCCTCCATCCATTCGCTTCTCGTCCTCGTACTTATTACCCAACCAACAGGTGCGGGACGGACCGGCGTGTAAGCAAGACTGCCAGGTATCCATCAAAACCCGCACCCGACCAGGTGCGGGTTTTTTCGTTTCAGAACCCTTTGATTTCCCACCTCCCCTCCGAGTTGCCTTCCACCATGACCCGCCAGCCCACCTCGAGCCAGCCGACGCCTACCGCCCCCACGGCGGGTGCGTTCGCGTGTGGTCGCGGCCAGGCCGGTGCCACCCCTTCCCCTGATGGGCCGACGCGTCGCTGACCGTCGGCCCTCTTTTTTCTTGCCTCCAAAGGACCTCCCCCATGAGCACCAACGACCTGCCCCAGATCAAGATCGCTGTTGTCGGCTACGGCAGCCAGGGCCGCGCGCACGCGCTGAATCTGCGTGAATCCGGTTTCGATGTCGTCGTCGGGCTGCGCCCGGGCGGTCCGACCGAGGTCAAGGCACAGGCCGACGGCTTCACCGTCAAAGCCCCCGCCGAGGCGGTGAAGGATGCCGATCTGGTCGCCGTGCTGACCCCGGACATGGTGCAGAAGAAGCTCTACGAAGACGTGCTCGCGCCGAACATGAAACAGGGCGCGGTGCTGCTGTTCGCGCACGGCCTGAACGTGCATTTCGACATGATCAAACCGCGCGAGGATCTGGACGTGGTACTGGTCGCGCCGAAGGGCCCGGGTGCACTGGTCCGTCGCGAGTATGAGATCGGCCGCGGTGTGCCGTGCATCTGGGCGGTCTACCAGGACAAGAGCGGCAAGGCCGCCGAGTACGCCCTGGCCTACGCCGGTGGCCTGGGCGGCGCGCGCGCCAACCTGATCCAGACCACCTTCAAGGAAGAGACCGAAACCGATCTGTTCGGCGAGCAGGCCGTGCTGTGCGGTGGCGCCTCGGCCCTGGTGCAGGCCGGTTTCGAAACCCTGGTCGAAGCCGGCTACCAGCCGGAAATCGCCTACTACGAAGTCCTGCACGAACTGAAGCTGATCGTGGACCTGTTCTACGAAGGCGGCATCACCCGCATGCTGGAATTCATCTCCGAAACCGCGCAGTACGGCGACTACGTCAGCGGCCCGCGCGTGATCGACGCCGGCACCAAGGCGCGCATGAAGGACGTGCTGACCGATATCCAGAACGGCACCTTCACCAAGAACTGGGTGGCCGAGTACGAAGCGGGCCTGCCGAACTACAACAAGTTCAAGCAGGCCGACCTGGAGCACCCGATCGAGAAGGTAGGCAAGGAACTGCGCGCCAAGATGGTCTGGTTGCAAAGTCAAGCCGCGTAACCGCGCGGCTCCCCCACCCGCTTTCGTAAAGGTCACCGCATGAATACCTCCGCACACAGCACCGCGCCCCGCAACGGCGCACGCTGGTTGACGCAGGCCCTGGAAGCCGAGGGCGTGCATACGCTGTTCGGCTATCCGGGCGGCACCATCATGCCGTTCTATGACGCCCTGGTGGATTCCGGGCTGAAGCACATCCTGGTCCGCCATGAGCAGGGCGCGGCCCTGGCCGCCAACGGTTTCGCCCGTGCCAGCGGCCGGGTCGGCGTCTGCGTCGCCACCTCCGGCCCGGGCGCCTCCAACCTGGTCACCGGCATCGCCGATGCGATGCTGGATTCGGTGCCGATGGTCTGCATCACCGGCCAGGTCGCCACCCCGCTGCTGGGCACCGACGCGTTCCAGGAACTGGACGTGTTCGGGCTGACCCTGCCGATCGTCAAGCACAGCTGGCTGGTGCGCTCGGTCGATGACCTGCCGCAGGTGGTCGCCGATGCGTTCCGGATCGCCCGCGAGGGTCGTCCTGGTCCGGTGCTGATCGATCTGCCCAAAGACGTGCAGGTGGCCGATGCGTCGCACCTGCCCGACCACGTGCCGTCCACGGTGGTGGCACCGCCTGCGCCGCAGGACGAGGCCATCGCGCAGACCATCGCCGCCATCGCCGCGGCCGAAAAGCCGGTGATCTATGCCGGGGGTGGCGTGGCGCTGGGCGATGCGGTGGAGGACTTCCGTGCCTTCGTCGAGGCAACCCGTATTCCGACCGTGCTGACCCTGCGCGGCCTGGGGGCGCTGCCGCCGCAGCACCCTCACTACCTGGGCATGCTGGGCATGCACGGCACCCGCGCGGCCAACATGGCCGTGCAGGAAAGCGATCTGCTGGTCGTGGTCGGGGCGCGTTTCGATGACCGCGCGACCGGCAAGTTGAACGAGTTCGCCCCGTTTGCCCGCGTCGTGCATATCGATGCCGATGCGTACGAGATCTCCAAGCTGCGCACCGCCGACATCGCGGTGCCGGGCAATGTCGGTACGGCGCTGCGCGCACTGACCGCCGCGGCCACCGCACCGGCCACGCAGGAGGCCTGGGCCAAGCGCTGCCAGGGCCATCGTGATCGCTTCGCCCCGCGCTACGACGCACCGGGCAAGCACATCTACGCACCGGCGCTGCTGAAGCGGCTGAGCGAGCTGGCGCCGAGCGACGCGATCATCGCCTGCGATGTCGGCCAGCATCAGATGTGGGTCGCCCAGCATTGCCGTTTCACCCACCCGCGCAACCACCTGACCAGCGGTGCGCTGGGCACCATGGGCTTCGGCCTGCCCGCGGCGATGGGTGCGCAGTTCGCCTGCCCGGATCGCACCGTGGTGCTGGTCTCCGGCGATGGCAGTTTCATGATGAACGTGCAGGAGCTGGTCACCATCGCCCGCTGCCGCCTGCCGGTGAAGATCGTGCTGCTGGACAACAGCTCGCTGGGCATGGTCCGCCAGTGGCAGGAACTGTTCTTCGCCGAGCGCTACAGCGAGATCGATCTGTCCGACAACCCCGACTTCGCCGCACTGGCCCAGGTGTTTGGCATTCCGGCCACGCGCATCGAGGCGCGTGACGATGTCGAAGGTGGCCTGGCCGCGATGCTGGCCCAGCCCGGCCCGGCGCTGCTGCATGTGGCCATCGATGCGCGTGCCAACGTGTGGCCGCTGGTGCCGCCCAACAACGCCAACAGCACCATGCTGGAAAGCAACCCCGCTCATCAGTCCCAGGAGTTCCCCAATGCAATACCGGCTTGACCTGGTGCTGACCCCGGCCGAAGGCGCGCTGCTGCGCGTGATCGGCATGGCCGAACGCCGCGGCTTCGCGCCGCGCGCGATCGCCGGTGCGCCCAATGCCGCCGACGACGGCCGCTGGCACCTGCAGCTGGTGGTCGATTCCACCCGCCCGCCGGAAACCCTGCGTCGCCAGATCGAGAAGATCTACGACTGTGTTTCGGTGCGCATCAGCGCGCTGGAACCCGGAGTATCCGCATGAACGCCCGCACCGTTGCATCGGTGCCGGTACGGAGGTGCCTTCTCGGTCGTGCGCCGCACCGCGCGCCGTCGCAGCGCGTACCGCATGGCGACGATCATCGTGGCCGGGTGCACGATGCCGGCTAGCCGTACCCCGCAGGAACCGGAGGTAGGCGACGTAAGCGTCGCGGATGTGTTGGCCGCGCAGGCGCGGCTGCGCCGCTTCCTGCCGCCCACGCCGCTGCACTTCGCCGAGCGTTTCGGCGTCTGGCTGAAGCTGGAAAACCTGCAGCGCACCGGGTCCTACAAGGTGCGCGGTGCATTGAACGCCCTGCTGGCCGGGCGTGAGCGCGGCGATGACCGCCCGGTCATCTGCGCCTCGGCCGGCAACCACGCCCAGGGCGTGGCGTGGGCCGCCTACCGCTTGAACATTCCGGCGATCACGGTGATGCCGCACGGTGCACCGGCCACCAAGATCGCCGGGGTCGCCCACTGGGGCGCCACCGTGCGCCAGCACGGTGAGAGCTACGACGAGGCCTACGCCTTCGCCCGTGCCCTGGCCGACCAGCACGGCTATCGCTTCCTGTCCGCCTTCGACGACCCGGACGTGATCGCCGGCCAGGGCACCTTGGGCATTGAACTGGCCCCGCATGCGCCGGACGTGGTGATCGTGCCGATCGGCGGCGGTGGCCTGGCCTCCGGCGTCGCGCTGGCGCTGAAATCGCAGGGCGTGCGCATCGTCGGTGCGCAGGTGGAGGGCGTCGATTCGATGGCCCGCGCCATCCGCGGCGACGTGCGGGAAATCGCCCCCGTCGCCACGCTGGCCGACGGCGTCAAGGTGAAGATTCCCGGTTTCCTGACCCGCAAGCTGTGCAGTGCGCTGCTGGACGATGTGGTGATCGTGCGTGAAGCCGAGCTGCGCGAGACCCTGGTGCGGCTGGCGCTGGAAGAGCACGTCATCGCCGAAGGTGCCGGCGCGCTGGCACTGGCCGCCGGCCGCCGGGTCGCCGGCAAGCGCAAGTGCGCGGTGGTCTCCGGCGGCAACATCGATGCGCTGGTATTGGCCCAGCTGCTGGCCGACATCCGTCCCCGCCCCCCGCGCAAGCCGCGCCGCCGCGCCAGCGAGCGAACACGCCCGCCCCTACCAACCGTGCTCGCGACATCCCCGATTTCCGCTTCGATTCCTACCTCTGCCATCCCATCCGACCTTGCCGTCGAGGAGACCTCCTGGTGACCATGCCCAACTCCCCCCGAATCAGAATTTTCGACACCACCCTGCGCGACGGCGAGCAATCGCCCGGCTGCAGCATGAGCCCGCAGCAGAAGCTGGTAATGGCCCGCGCACTGGACGAGCTGGGCGTGGATGTCATGGAAACCGGCTTCCCGGCCAGCTCCCAGTCCGACCGCGAAGCGATGGCCATGATCGCCCGCGAAGTCCGCCGCCCGACCCTGGCCGTGCTGTCGCGCTGCCTGGCCGCCGATATCGAAACCTCGGCCAAGGCGCTGGAAGCCGCCGCGAACCCGCGCCTGCATGTATTCCTGTCGACCAGCCCCCTGCATCGCGAGCACAAGCTGCGCATGAGCCGCGAGCAGGTGCTGGAGTCGGTGCACAAGCACGTCAGCCTGGCCCGCAGCTACGTGGGCGATGTGGAGTTCTCCGCTGAAGATGCCACGCGCACCGAGGAAGATTTCCTGATCGAGGTTGCCCGCGTGGCCGTGGCCGCCGGCGCCACCACCATCAACCTGCCCGACACCGTGGGGTTCACCACGCCCGAAGAGATCCGCGGCATGTTCCAGCGCGTGATCGCCGGCGTGCCCGACAGCGACCGCATCATCTTCAGCGCGCACTGCCATAACGATCTGGGCCTGGCCGTGGCCAACTCGCTGGCCGCCATCGAAGGCGGCGCGCGTCAGGTCGAGTGCACCGTCAACGGTATCGGCGAGCGCGCCGGCAACTGCTCGCTGGAAGAAATCGCGATGGTGCTGAAGGTACGCAACGCCTTCTACGACGAAGACACGCACATCAACACCCAGCGCATCGTCGCCACCTCGCAGCTGCTGCAGCGCCTGGTCGGCATGCCGGTCCAGCGCAACAAGGCGATCGTCGGCGCCAACGCCTTCGCACACGAGTCGGGCATCCACCAGCACGGCATGCTGCGTCACCGCGGCACCTACGAAATCATGCGCCCGGAAGACGTGGGCTGGGAATCCTCGCAGATGGTGCTGGGCCGCCACAGTGGCCGCGCTGCGGTCGAACAACGCCTGCGTGCGCTGGGCTTCTTCCTGTACGAGGAGGAACTGAAGCACGTCTTTGAACAGTTCAAGGCACTGTGCGAACAGCAGCGCGTGGTCACCGACGCCGACCTGCAGACCCTGATGCAGGGCAGCGCTACCCAGAACGGCTACCGGCTGGCCTCGATGACGATCAGCGACGTCGGCAGCCGCGCCAACGCGTTGGTCGAGCTGTCCGATCCTGACGGCAACCGCGTTGCCGAGACGGCGCAGGGCGATGGTCCGGTCGATGCGCTGTTCGGCGCATTGTCGGCCGCCACCGGCGTGCAGTTGATGCTGGACAGCTACCACGTGCACAGTGTGGGCATCGGCGCCGATGCGCGCGGCGAAGCCAACCTGAGCGTGCGCCATGAGGGCGTGGAGTACGAAGGCACCGGCACCAGCCGCGACATCATCGAAGCCTCCGCACTGGCGTGGCTGGAGGTCGCCAACCGTCTGCTGCGCCAGCGCAACGCGACGGCCGAGCAGCCCGCGGCCACCGCCGCGGCCTGAGCACCCCCACTACGTACCCCGAACCGCAGCAAGGCCAGTCCATGACCCCAGCTCCCCGCACCCTGTACGACAAACTGTGGGATGCCCACGTCGTCGTTCCCGAGACCGACAGCGCGCCCGCCGTGCTGTACATCGACCTGCACCTGATCCACGAAGTGACCTCGCCGCAGGCCTTCACCGAACTGCGCGAGCGCGGCCTCTCCCCGCGCCGGCCGGACCGGACCAAGGCGACGATGGACCACTCCACCCCCACCCTGCCGGCCGCTGCCGACGGCAAGCTGCCGTATGCAAGCGCCGCCTCCGAAGCCCAGGTGGCGATGCTGGCCGACAACTGCGCCACGCACGGCATCGAGCTGTTCGACCTGCAATCGGCCAGCCGCGGCATCGTGCACGTGATCGCCCCCGAACAGGGCTTTACCCAGCCGGGGATGACCATCGTCTGCGGTGACAGCCACACCTCCACCCACGGCGCGTTCGGCGCGCTGGCCTTCGGCATCGGCACCAGCGAGGTCGGCCACGTGCTGGCCACCCAGTGCCTGCTGCAGCGCAAGGCGAAAACGATGGCGATCACCGTGGATGGCACGCTGGCGCAGGGCGTCGGCGCCAAGGACGTGGTGCTGCATATCATCGGCGTGATCGGCGTCAACGGTGGCACCGGCCATGTGCTGGAGTTCCGCGGCAGCGCGATCGAAGCGATGGACATGGAGCAGCGCATGACCTTGTGCAACATGTCCATCGAAGCCGGGGCACGTGCCGGCATGGTCGCCCCCGACCAGGTCACCTTCGACTGGGTGGCCGCCACCCCGCGTGGCCCCAAGGGCGCCGACTTCGATACCGCGGTCAGCGCGTGGTCGCAGCTGCGCAGCGATCCCGGTGCGCGCTTCGACGTGGAGGTCCACATCGACGCCGCCGACATCCGGCCCACCCTGACCTGGGGCACCCACCCCGGCACCGCCATCGCCGTGGACCAGCCGATTCCGGCGGCCAACGATGCGGCCGACCAGAAGGGCCTGGATTACATGCACTTCCACGCCGGGCAGACGCTGGCCGGCACCCCGGTGGATGTGGTCTTCGTCGGCTCCTGCACCAACGGCCGGCTGAGCGACATGCGCGAAGTGGCGCAGGTACTCCAGGGCCGCCGCGTCGCCCCGAGCGTGCGCATGCTGGTGGTGCCGGGCTCGGAAATCGTCAAGCGCCAGGCCGAAGCCGAAGGCATCGATGTGGTGGTGCGCGCTGCCGGTGCCGAATGGCGCGAGCCCGGCTGTTCGATGTGCATCGCCATGAACGGCGACCTGGTCGCCCCGGGGCAGCTGGCCGTCAGCACCAGCAACCGCAATTTTGAAGGCCGCCAGGGCCCCGGCTCGCGCACCCTGCTGGCCTCGCCGATGACGGCCGCCTGGGCCGCAGTGAACGGCCGCGTCGCCGACCCACGTGAACTGTATGCCACGCTGGAGGTGGCCTGATGAGCGGCTTCCGTACCCTGACCTCGACCAGCGTGGTGCTGCGCGAGACCAACATCGATACCGACCAGATCATCCCCGCGCGCTTCCTGTCCACCACCGAGCGCGTCGGCCTGGGCAAGCATGCGTTCAATGATTGGCGCTGGCAGAGCGAAGGCGTGCCGAACCCGGCGTTCGCCTTCAACCAGCCGCACAACGCCGGCCGCAGCATCCTGCTGGCCGGCCGCAACTTCGGCTGCGGCTCCTCACGTGAGCATGCGCCGTGGGCCCTGACCGACCTGGGCCTCCGCGCCATCGTCAGCAGCGAGATCGCCGATATCTTCCGCGGCAATTCGCTGAAGAACGGCCTGCTGCCGATCGTGCTGGACGAAGCCGACGTGCAGACGCTGATGCAGCGCCCGGATGACGCACTGACCATCGACGTGGCCGCGCGCGAACTGCGCACCCCCGATGGACGCGTGTATGCCTTCCCGCTGGACGGCTTCTCGCAGACCTGCCTGCTGGAAGGCGTGGACCAATTGGGGTATCTGTTGGGCCGTACCCCTGACATTGAACGTTACGAGAGTGAACATGCACGCTGAGATTGTCGTATTGCCGGGTGACGGCATCGGTCCGGAAGTCGCCGCCGCCGCCGTGGCGGTGCTGGAGGCCGTCGCCACCCGTTTCGGTCACACCTTCGGGTTCCAGGAACACGATATCGGGGGCATCGCCATCGATCGCCACGGCGAGCCGCTGCCGGCCACCACGCTGGAGGCGTGCCGCAAGGCAGACGCCATCCTGCTCGGCGCGGTCGGCGGCCCGAAGTGGTCCGATCCGAATGCCAAGGTCCGCCCGGAGCAGGGTCTGTTGGCAATCCGCAAGGCGCTGGGTCTGTACGCCAACCTGCGCCCGGTGCGCACGCACGCGGCCGCGCTTGGCGCCTCGCCGATCAAGGCCGAACTGCTGGAGGGTGTGGACTTCGTGGTCGTGCGTGAGCTGACCGGCGGCATCTACTTCGGTGAGAAGACCCGCACCGCCGACACCGCCAGCGACCTGTGCAGCTACAGCGTGGGCGAGATCGAGCGCGTGCTGCGCACCGCGTTCCGCCTGGCCCAGACCCGCCGCGGCAAGGTCACCTCGGTGGACAAGGCCAACGTGCTGGAAACCTCGCGCCTGTGGCGCGATGTCGCCGCGCGGATCGGCCGCGAGGAATTCCCGGAGATCGCGTTGGAGCACCAGCTGGTCGATTCGATGGCCATGCATCTGCTGGCCAAGCCGCGCGAGTACGACGTGATCGTGACCGAGAACATGTTCGGCGACATCCTCACCGACGAAGCCTCGATGTTGGCCGGCTCGCTCGGCCTGCTGCCCTCGGCATCGCTGGGCGAGCCCGGCGCAGTGGGCATCTACGAGCCGATCCACGGCTCGGCGCCGGACATCGCCGGCAAGGGCATTGCAAATCCGTACGCGACGATCTTCAGTGCCGCGATGCTGCTGCGGCATTCACTGGGGCTGGACGACGAGGCTGCTACGGTCGAGGCCGCGGTGTATGCCGTGCTGGATGACGGCGTGTTCACCGCCGATCTCGCCGCCAAGGGTTTTGCGGTGAGTACCGCCGCAGCAACCGACGCGGTCCTTGCCAAGCTGCAATGATCGTCACGAACGCGGCCTGAGGGCCGCGTTCGTGTGTCCACATCCCGCACGGCCTCCCTGTCCCGTCGGCCACGTCGCAGCCAGCGGCCGGCCCCCAACAAGGAAAGCCTTTGAACCCTCGTTCCTCTGCCGACTTTCTCAACCACGTGGCCCAGCGCGATCCGCATCAGCCGGAATTCCTGCAGGCCGTCAAAGAAGTGATCCAGAGCCTGTGGCCGTTCCTGGAGCGAAACCCCCGCTACCTGGAACAAGGCCTGCTGGAGCGGCTGGTGGAGCCGGAGCGGGTGATCCAGTTCCGCGTGGCCTGGGCCGATGACGCCGGCAAGACCCATGTGAATCGCGGCTGGCGCGTGCAGCACAGTTCGGCGATCGGCCCGTTCAAGGGCGGCATGCGCTTCCATCCGTCGGTCAACCAGTCAATCCTGAAGTTCCTTGCCTTCGAGCAGACGCTGAAGAACGCGCTGACGACCCTGCCGATGGGCGGTGGCAAGGGCGGCTCGGACTTCAATCCCAAGGGCCGCAGCGACACCGAAGTGATGCGCTTCTGCCAGGCCTTGATGCTGGAACTGCACCGTCACCTCGGTGCCGATACTGACGTGCCGGCCGGCGACATCGGCGTCGGCGCGCGCGAGGTCGGCTACATGACCGGCATGATGAAGAAGCTCACCAACAATGCCGCCTGCGTGTTCACCGGCAAGGGCCTCTCCTACGGTGGCAGCCTGATGCGTCCGGAAGCGACCGGCTTCGGCACCGTCTACTTCGTCGAGCAGATGCTGCACCATGCCCGTCGCGATACCGATGGCGCGAAGGTGTTGATTTCCGGCGCCGGCAACGTCGCCCAGCATGCCGCGATCAAGGCCATCGAGCTTGGCGCGACAGTGCTCACGCTCTCCGATTCCGGCGGCACGCTGTACGCCCGCGATGGCTTCGATGACGCGGCGCTGCAGGAGGTGGTGGAACTGCGCAACGAGCGCCGTGGTTGCTTGTCCGAGCTGGCCGACGACAAACGCTTCGAGTACCTGGAGGGCAAGCGTCCCTGGCACATCCCGGCCGAGATCGCCCTGCCCTGCGCCACCCAGAATGAACTGGACGAAGATGATGCCCGCGCCCTGGTCGACAACGGTGTGCTGTGCGTGGCCGAAGGCGCCAACATGCCCGCCACGCTGGAGGCGGTGGACGTCTTCCTCGCGTCCGGCACCCTGTACGCACCGGGCAAAGCCAGCAATGCCGGCGGCGTGGCCACCTCGGGGCTGGAAATGAGCCAGAACGCGCAGCGCCTGACCTGGCATCACGCCGATGTCGACGAGCGCCTGCACGGGATCATGAAGGACATCCACGCCAACTGCGTGCGCCACGGCAGGCGCGCCGACGGCAGCGTGAACTACGTGGACGGCGCCAATATCGCCGGTTTCGTGAAGGTGGCCGACGCGATGCTGGCGCAGGGTGTTTACTGAGGGCAGACCGATGAACGGGCGCAGCGATCAGTCCGCCGAGCGGACCTCGCTCGTCATGCAGCCGGCCAGCACGGCACCGCTGTCGGTGGGTATCACGCTGAATGCCCGCACGCGCGTGTATCCGGAGGACGCCTCCCGCGTTGCTTCGCGCATCCAGTACCCCTCTACCTGTCGATCCGCCACCCCCAGGCGCGTGGCATCGAGCACCGCCTTCAGCGGCGCATCGCCCATGTCCGCTGCGAAATAGCCCCCTTGGGCGATGCCGAGCGACTGTACGGGCAGCCCCTGCAGCATCACAGGGTGGTCCAGCGTGACGGCGAGGAGGGACATCGTCTGTCCGCCGACACCGTACTCACGCTCGGCCACCGCGCTGACATTGTCCGGCCACGCCAGCGGCGACAGTTCCGAAACACGCTCCCACGTGTTCGCGATGCGCTGCATGGCAGCATCGTCCGCCCGACACTCGAGCGCCGCGCCAATATCACTGGCCGTGGCCGTCTCGAGCAATCGCGATGGAACACGCGCCTCGCGCATCGGACCGGGGTAGTCACATCCCACCCGATAGCCCTCCCCATCGCTGCGCACCACGAGTGCGGCAGGCAATGACGCATCGCCCGATGCCTCTGATGCCGACCAGACCTGGAACGGCTCACGCAGGTTGCTCGACCGCAGCCGCAGCCCGTTCCCGCTGACGATGCGCGCACGCTGCCCGGCGTCGACGGGAATCGAGAAGCCCGTGTCATCGGCCACCACGCGGTGCGTTGTGATGCCGTGCACCGTCAACGCGTCCGGCATGTCGATGAAAGTCGTCGTGTCGTCCCCGTCACCGCTGCGCGTGAAGTCCCAGCCCTGCAGATGGGCCGGACGCTCCCGCGGCGTTCCGTACAGTGCGCCACGCAGCGCCGTCGTCACCGCCTGCATTGCCGCCGGTGAGGCGCGGCATTCGAGCAGCTCGATGAGATCGCGCTGGAAGCTGGCAGCGGTGTTCGCCTGCGCTGGCGGCGCACCGGCCATCGACACGGCGACGGCCACGGCCACGGCAGCAGTGATTGGGTAGGAAAAACGTAGAGACATCATTCGCGACCGAAAAATACCACGCAGACATTGTGCACCGACTGATACCGCGAGGCGACGCCCCCTCGCGTCGAGTCCGATCCGTGGCGGCTGCGCTGACCCGCACCATCTCCGCGCACTGCAACGCGGTTGGCCGGAGTATCGGCGACCAAGACATTGCCGCCTCAGTCGCCAGAGCTTCAGCTGCATTGCTATTTTCGGATTTCTTTCATTCAAATCATGACTGCACTCATCTAGGATCTATGAATGCCACAGGAGCCGGACAAGCGCATTCCAAGCCTTCGCTGCCAGAACCAGGTGTTCCCGCCATGCCCTACGAGCTCTTTATGACATCCGATGATTGCAAGTCATCCACTACCTACGGCCTTGCTTCACTCCCTCGCAGCGGGATGGCCCATTTCTTTGCCTGGTGCTGTGCCGCCCCATTGCTTCTGCTCTTCGTCCAACTGTCGTACCTCTTCACAAAGACAGGCATGGATGACAAGCTCGCAGCGGTTCTCGTATTTGCTGTCGGCTGCATTGCGCTAGTCTTGACAGCCCTCATTATGGGCGCCGCACGAAAGAGGCTCGGCGCATCGCTAGCGGGCGTGCTGATTGGGATCTTCTTCGCCGTACTTGGATACCTTGTAGCACTGGACGTGTACGACTACCTGGTCCGCTGGACGTGATGGTGGGCTGCGGCACCAAATCTCCGGCTGGAGCCATGCGACCGCCGCTGTTTGTCAACGAATGGCCAGCATTCGTTCCCGCGGAGCACACAATGCTGGCGAAGCAGGCGAATTCCCTACCTGCACCACCCTTCCTGCATGCGCGCAGCACCGTCGTGGCCCTTGAAGCCGCATGGGTGCCGACGTTACGTCGGCACCGAGGCCCTCAGCCTTCGCTGGTCTTCGCCTCGTCCGGCTTCACCCGGAACCACGCGGCATACAGCGCCGGCAGGAACACCAGGGTCAGCACGGTGCCGACGATCAGACCGCCCATGATCGAGATCGCCATCGAGCCGTAGAACGCGCTGCGCGACAGCGGGATCATCGCCAGCACCGCGGCGAGCGCGGTCAGTACGATCGGGCGGAAGCGGCGCACGGTGGCATCGATGATTGCGTGCCAGCGGTCATGCCCGGCATCGATGTCCTGCTGGATCTGATCGATCAGGATCACCGAGTTGCGCATGATCATGCCGGCCAGCGCGATCGTCCCCAGCAGCGCCACAAAGCCGAACGGCGCGCGGAACAGCAGCAGGAACAGGGTCGCGCCGATGATGCCCAGCGGCGCGGTGACCAGCACCATCGCCGCACGCGAGAAGCTGCGCAGCTGCAGCATCAGCAACGTCGCCACCACGATCAGGAACAGCGGCATGCCGGCCTTGATCGAATCCTGGCCACGGGTGGAATCCTCCACCGTGCCGCCGGTTTCAAGCAGGTAGCCGGACGGCAGCTCGGCACGGATGCCCTCCAGTGTCGGCAGGATCTGCTGCACCACGTCCAGCGGCTGCTTCGCGTCGGCAATGTCGGCGCGCACGGTCACCGTCGGCAGGCGGTTGCGGTGCCAGATGATGCCGTCCTCGAACACGTACTCCAGGCGCGCCACCTGCGACAGCGTCACCGAGGTGCCGCTGGCGGTCGGAATGGCCAGGCTGCCCAGCATGTCCAGCCGCACACGCTCGTTGTCCGGGCCACGCAGCAGCATCTCGATCAGGCGGTTGCCCTCCCGGTAGGTGCTCACGCTCATGCCCGACAACGAGGTGCCCAGCAACTGGCTCACCTGCGCGCTGCTCACACCCAGTGCGCGTGCACGGTCCTGGTCGATAACCAGCCGTACCACTTTGCTCGGCTCGCTCCAGTCCAGGTTGACGTTCATCACGTGCGGGTTTGCGCGCACCTTGGCTTCCACCTGCCGGGCAATGGCCTGCACCTGCGCGATATGCTCGCCGGAGATGCGCATCTGCACCGGGTAGCCGACCGGAGGGCCGTTCTCCAGGCGGGTCACGCGCATCTGCACGTCCGGGAACTGCGGAATCACGTCCTTGAGCAGCCAGTCGCGGGTCGCTTCGCGGGCTTTGGCATCTTCAGTCAGCACCACGAACTGCGAGAAGTTGGTGGCCGGCAGCTGCTGGTCCAACGGCAGGTAGAAGCGCGGCGAGCCGGTGCCGACGTAGGCCACATAGTTGCTGATGCCCTCGCGGTCCTTGAGCAGCTTTTCCAGCTTGGCCGCCTGGGCCTGGGTCGCCTGCAACGAGGCACCCTCGGCCAGTTCGATGTCCACCATCAGTTCCGGGCGGGTCGAATCCGGGAAGAACTGCTGGGGCACGAAGCGGAAGATCAGCAACGAGAACACGAACAGGGCGGCCGTGGCAGCGATCACCCACCAGCGATGGCGCAGGCAGACATCGAGGAAACGGCGGAAGCGCACGTAGAACGGACGCTGGTACGGATCGTGGTCGTGCGCATGCACCTTCGGCGCGATCCAGCGCGCGAACGCGGGATGGCGGTCGGCCCACCGCAGGCGACGGGCGTGCCAGCGCCCCGCCAGGCTGTCCGGCTTGGGCGGCTGCGGGTTGAACAGGTCAGGCAACATCTTGTCGCCCAGATACGGGATGAACAGCACCGCGGCGATCCACGACACCACCAGCGCGATGGTCACCACCTGGAACAGCGAGCGGGTGTATTCGCCCGTGCTGGAGGCGGCCGTGGCGATCGGCAGGAAGCCGGCCGCGGTGATCAGCGTGCCGGTCAGCATCGGGAAGGCGGTTGACTCCCACGCGAAGCTGGCCGCGCGCAGGCGGTCGTAGCCCTGCTCCATCTTGGTGGCCATCATCTCCACCGCGATGATCGCATCGTCCACCAGCAGGCCCAGCGCCAGCACCAGCGCGCCCAGGGAAATCTTGTGCAGGCCGATGCCGAAGTAATGCATGACGAAGAAGGTCATCGCCAGCACCAGCGGAATCGTCACGCCCACCACCAGGCCGGTGCGCAGGCCGAGCGAGAAGAAGCTCACCAGCAGCACGATCACCACCGCTTCGGTCAGCACCTGCACGAACTCGCCGACGGACTCTTCCACCGCATGCGGCTGGTCGGAGACCTTGCGCAGCTGCATGCCGGCCGGCAGCGTCTTCTGCAGTCGCTCGAACTCGGCATCCAGCGTACTGCCCAGCTTGAGGATGTCGCCGCCGTCTTTCATTGCCACCGCGATGCCGATGGCGTCTTCGCCCATGAAGCGCATCTTCGGCGACGCCGGATCGGCAAAACCACGTTTGATCTCGGCGATATCGCCCAGGTGCACGGTACGGTCGCCAGCCTGGATCGGGAAGCTGCGGATGTCCTCCACGCGCTTGAACTGGCCGGTGACGCGAAGCTGCACCCGGTCGGTCGGGGTTTCAAAGAAGCTGGTCGCGGCAATGGCATTCTGGTCGGCCAATGCCTGCTGCACCTGCTGCAGCGACACGCCCAGCGTGGCCAGCTTGGTGTTGGACAGCTCGATCCAGACCTTCTCGTCCTGCAGGCCTTCCAGCTCGATCTTGCCCACATCCGGCACGCGCTGCAGTTCCAGCTGGATGCGGTCGGCGTAGTCGCGCATCACCGCGTAGTCGAAGCCCTGCCCGGTCAACGCGTAGATGTTGCCGAAGGTGTCGCCGAATTCGTCGTTGAAGAACGGGCCGACGATTTCGCGCGGCAGCGTCGGCTTGATGTCGCCCACGCGCTTGCGCACCTGGTACCACAGGTCGGGAATCGCCTTGGAGCGCAGGCTGTCGCGCGCCACGAAGATCACCTGCGATTCGCCCGGGCGTGAGTAGGAGCGGATGAACTCGTACTGCCCGGTGTTCAGCAGTGCCTTCTCGATCGGCTCGGTGACCTGGCGTGAGACCTGTTCGGCGGTCGCGCCGGGCCAGTTCGTGCGCACCACCATCACCTTGAAGGTGAACGGTGGATCTTCGGACTGGCCCAGGTGCTTGTACGACCACGCGCCGATGATCGCGAAGGCGAGCATCGCAAACAGCACCAGTGGCCGGTTGCCCAGCGCCCATTCGGAGAGGTTGAAGCGGCGCACGGGATCAGTTCCCCTTGCCAACAGCAGGCGCGGCAGGCTTGGCGGCCGGTGCCTGCACCGGGCGGTTCTGACGATCCACCGCGGTCACCGGCTGGCCCTCGCGCAGCAGATGGCCGCCGGCAGCCACCACCCAGTCGTTCGCGCTCACCCCGCTCAGCACCGGAACGGAGTCGACGCCATACGCCCCGACCGTCACCGGCGTGGCTTTCAACGTGCGCTTGGCCGGATCGACCACCCACACGCTGCTGCGCCCATCGGCACCGCGCTGCACCGCCGCCAGCGGCAACTGCAGCGTGCCCTGGCGACCGGCCGCGGCGAACACGCGCGCGCTCTGGCCCAGCTCGACCTCGGTCAAGGCTTCCGGTGCGAGGCTGACGCGGGTGGCATAGGTACGCCCTTGGGCATCGGCGGCCGGGGCGATCTCACGGATCGTGCCGGCCAGCAGCTGGCCCGGGCGGTTCCACAGTTCCACCTGCACCGGCTGGCCCACCTGGTAATCACGGATGTTGCTTTCCGGCAGGGCGATCACGACTTCGCGGCCGCCATCGGCGGCCAGGGTGAACACGGTCTGCCCGGCGCTGACCACCTGCCCGGCTTCGGCCTGGCGGCTGGCGATCACGCCATCGGCGGGCGCACGCAACTGGGCGTACTCGGCCTGGTTGCGGGCCACGGCCAGATTGGCGCGGGCGGCATTGGCCTGGCCCTGCGCCGCCTTGAAGGCAGCGGTCTGGCTGTCGAGTGCGGACTGGCTGACCAGTTGCTGCTCGGCCAGCGTGGCGTAGCGCTTCTGGTCATCGCGGGCGCGGATCAGATCGGCTTCGGCGGCCGCGAGCTGCGCCTGCGAGGCACTGGCCTGGGAGGCGTAGTCGGCGGCGTCCAGCTCGGCCAGCAGCTGGCCCTTGCGCACGCGCTGGCCGGCATCGACATGGCGCTTGATCAGGTTGCCCCCGACGCGGAACGACAGCGGGCTTTCCTCGCGGGCGCGGATCTCACCGGGATAGGCAGCCACTTCCTGGCCGGTCACGGTGCCCGGGTGGACCACCAGCACCGGCATCGGCGCGACCGGCTCGGCGTCCTGCTTGCCACATGCTGCCAGCGCGATCGCCAGCAACCCACCACCCATCCATCGCATGTTTTTCATGAGGTCCTGGACCTGAAAAGTAACCCGGGAAAAGCCGCTGGAGACACACTGTTCCAGCCACTTCAATATTGAACCAGTCGGTATAGTATAAATATCGAACCGATTGGTCTAGTATTGATTGGATGACTGATCCGACCTCCTCCACATCGCCCTCCAAGCCGGCCGCCAAGGCCGCCGGGCCGGGGCGCCCGAAGGATCTGGGCAAGCGCGCGGCCATTCTGGAAGCCGCCAAATCGCTGTTTGTCGACCAGGGCTACAACGGGGTGAGCATGGACAGCATCGCCGCCCAGGCTGGCGTATCGAAGCTGACCGTTTACAGCCATTTCGGCGATAAAGAGACCCTTTTCACCGAAGCTGTGCAGTCCAAGTGCGTCGAGATGCTGCCTGACGAACTGTTCGTCACCGACATCGAAGGCCCGCTGCGCGACCAGCTGATGGGCATCGGCCACGCCTTCTTCAGCCTGATCACCTCCGATGCGGCCGTCGCGGTGCAGCGGGTGATGATGTCCCCGGATACCGATGACCGGATCCGCGAGATGTTCTGGCTGGCCGGCCCGCAGCGGACCACCGACGCGCTCGCTGACTTCCTGCGCGCCCGCACCGCCCGCGGCGAACTGGAGATCACCGACTGCCAGACCGCCGCCCTCCAGTTCCTGACCTTGATCAAGGGCGAGCTGCATACGCATATGATGTGCGGGTTGCGGCCGGCCCCGGCCGAGTGCGATGCCGACGCCCACGTGTGCGCCAGCGTCGACTTTTTCCTGCGGGCGTATGCCCGGCGGCACTAAACTGAATGGACCGGAGGTCGCGGTGACTTCCGGCACTGCGACCCCGGCGCGACGGCAGCGATGCTTTCAGCGCGCCGCCGGCTCCCGGCACCGGTAAAATGGCCGGCCCACTGCGCTGGATATAGAACCTCATGACGATCGATTACTCCCACGCCCGCGAACTGATGGTTGAACAGCAGATCCGCCCCTGGGATGTGCTGGAAATCCGCGTGCTCGATGTACTGGCACGCTTGCCGCGGGAGGCGTTCGTCGCTGAATCGCACCGGGCCCTGGCTTACGCCGATATCGAGCTGCCGCTGGGCAACGGCCAGAAGATGATGAAGCCGGTCATCGAAGGCCGCACGCTGCAGGCGCTGGATCTGCAGCCGGGCGATGAAGTCCTGGAAATCGGCACCGGCAGCGGCTACCTGAGCGCCTGCATGGGCGAACTGGCCCGCGAAGTCCTGAGCCTGGAAATCGATGCCGACCTGGCCACCACCGCGCGCGCGCGTCTGGACGCTGCCGGCCTGGGCAACAACGTCCGCATCGAAACCGCCGACGCCCTGACCTGGGACACCGAGCGCCGCTTCGATGCGATCTGCGTCACCGGCGCGGTGGATGTCATCCCGTCACGTTTCGCCCAGTGGCTCCGTCCCGGCGGTCGACTGTTCGTGATCCGTGGCCGGTCGCCGGTCATGGAAGCGGTGCTGGTCAAGGCGGACGGCACCACTGAATCGCTGTTCGAAACCGATATCGACTACCTGCGCGGTGCCGCCCCGGCACCCCAGTTCCAACTCTGAGTCCAAGGAAGCCGCAATGATCCGCCGATCCCTCGCCTTTGCGCTGGCCGCCGCCCTGCTGCCGATGACCGCCTCTGCCGCCGACCTGCTGCAGGTCTACGAAATGGCGCGCAACGGCGATCCGCAGCTGTCGGCTGCCGAGTCGACCCGTCTGTACGACAAGGAAGGCGCTGTGCAGGCGCGTGCCGCCCTGCTGCCGCAGCTCAACGGCGAGGCCTCGCTCAACCGCAGCCGCACCAACCCGAACCATGATCTGACCTCCAGCTCGTTCACCACCAAGAGCCGGAACTACACGATCAACGGCAGCCAGACCGTCTTCAACTTCACCCAGTTCGCCAACCTGCGTTCGCAGCGCGAACTGAGCCGCGCAGCGGATTTCACCCTGGATTCGGCCAACGACGACCTGATCGTGCGCACCTCGGCGGCGTACTTCAACGTGCTGGTGGGCATTGAATCGCTGTCGGCCGCGCAGACCAACGAAGCCGCTGCCAAGAAGCAGTTCGACTTCGCCGACAAGCGCCTGGAAGTGGGCCTGGCGCCGATCACCGACGTGCACGAAGCCCGCGCCCAGTACGACCAGGCGCGCGCCAACACGATCATCGCGCAGAACACCTTGGCCGACGCATACCAGGCGCTGACCGAACTGACCGGCCAGCCGGTCACCGACCTGCGCGCCCTGCCGGCCGATTTCCGTCCGGAGCTGCCGGCCAAGTACGCCACCATCGATACGCTGGTGAACGAGGCCGTTGCGCAGAACCCGGCGCTGAAGGCGCAGGAACTGAAGGTCAACGCTGCCGAATCCGGCGTCTCGGCCGCCCGCGGCGCGCACTACCCGACTCTGTCGCTGGGTGCCACCGCGGGCAAGTCGGCCAGCTGGGGTGATGTGGTCGGCGACGGCGGCAGCAGCTTCAGCCCGGACCGCCGCACCAACAGCGTCGGCCTGACCTTGAACGTGCCGATCTTCTCCGGCGGCGCCACCCAGTCCGGCGTGCGCCAGGCCCTGGCCCAGCGTGATATCGCCCAGGACGGCTACGAGCAGCAGAAGCGCGCGCTGGATCGCAACACGCGCAATGCCTACCAGACCCTGGTGGCCGGCATCAGCGAAGTGGAAGCGCGTCGCCTGGCCGTCGTGTCGGCACAGAGCGCCTATGACGCCTCGCAGGTCGGCCTGGAAGTCGGTACGCGTACCGTGCTGGATGTGATCCAGAACCAGCGCATCCTGTTCTCCGCGCAGCTGGACTACGCCAACGCCCGCTACACCTTCCTGCAGAACCGTCTGCAGCTGGGCCAGGCGGTCGGCACGCTGGACATCGCCGAACTGCAGGACATCAACCGCCTGCTGACCCAGAAAGCGGCCACGCCGAGCACCACCGTCAACTGATCGACGGCGCAGCGCGTGACAAAAAACCACCCGCATGCGGGTGGTTTTTTTATGCGTGCACGGGGTTGATTCCGACACCTCGCGCGCGTCACACACGCGATCACTGCCGTGGCGATTTCATCGCGTAATGCCTACCCGCGCACAGTCTCCACCGTGAACCGGTCCACAGTCCGGTACGTGTCGTTGAAAATGGCTTGACCCCTCGGCATGGGCCGACTATGGTCCGCCCCGCACCACCTTCCCTTTCCCTCCAGAGGCCCCCTCCTTGGACAGTCATAGTCGATCTCGTTGCTGCTCCTGAGCCGACGGACCCACTGACCCCAAGGTCGGTTCCGTCCGCACAGGACGGGGCCCACCGGCGCAGCTGACACGCTCGCCCGCCTCGCATCATCCGTATCGCCGTTCCACCGACCCCAAGAAGGGTGCCGCTGGCGTTTCCGTTTGCCTGGAGATTGCCCATGCACGTTTCCCGTGTGTTCGCCCTGCCGCTCGTGGCCGTGGCGATGCTTCCGTTCGACACCCGCGCCGCCGCCAGCCTGATGGTGGATGACGCCTCAATCACCGATGCCGGTCGCTGCCAGCTGGAAAGCTGGGGCCGCCATACCGATGCCGGGGCGGAGTGGACCGCCGTGCCGGCCTGCACCTTCGCCGATACCGAGTGGTCGCTCGGCGTGAGCCATCAACATGCTGCTTCGTCCACGCAATGGGCGCTGGGTGCCAAGCGCGTGCTGCGCGACATCGACCAGCGCCGTTGGGGCCTGGCGCTCAGTGCGGGCGTCGGCAGCGACTGGCGTCACCTGCGTGGCGATGACTGGGGCATCAACGCGCCCCTGACCCTCGCCCTTGGCGCAAGCGATCGCACGCTGCTGCACCTCAACCTGGGCTGGGCCCGCACGGCCGGCGCACGCGGCCGCACCGAGGGCATCGGCCTGGAAATCGTCACCGCCCCACACTGGTCGCTGCTGGCCGAAACCGCGCGTGACACCACACGCCAGCGCAGCAGTCAATTCGGCGTCCGCCACGAACTCTGGCGCGGCGCCAGCGTGGATCTGCTGGCCGGTCGTGTGCATCACCAGCGCGATGGCCACTGGATCACGCTCGGCTTCAATCTGGCCTCTGCACCGTAACGCCCTGCGTGCCGACTGACGGCACCGACCGACCGGACCGCGTGCACCTCCGCACACGGCCCATGCACCCACCGATACCTGCCCCGCTCGAGCCCTGCCCGCGCGTCGGCCTTGTGTACCTCAGCGCACTGCGCTGCTTTTTGCTGGAGAACCACCATGAACCGCGAAGACCTCCTGTTCTCGATCCGCACCCTCTCGCTTTCCCTCGACACGGCCGGCTTTGTCAGCATCGCCGCGACCACGCATCCCTCCGACCTGGTCGATGCGCTCGATGCGCTGAGCGTGGACAAGACACTCCCCTTGCTGATGATGCTCGACCCGCAGGCACGCGCCGAGCTGTTCGCGCACTTCACCGAGATACGCCAGGATCAGCTGCTGGCCGCGATGCCGCGCGAGGCGGTGGTGCAGCTGTTCGAACACATGCCCTCGGATGACCGCGCCGATCTGTACAACCGGCTCGGCGATGATGCCAAGCAGAAACTGCTGCCGGCACTGACCAAAGTCGAGCGCGACGACATCCTCAAGATGGCGTCCTATCCCGAAGGCACGGTCGGCTCGGCGACGACGTCCGATTATGTGTGGGTGTCACCGGAGATGACCGTTGCGCAGGCGCTGGCCCATATCCGCGCCACTGCGCTGCACAGCGAGACGGTGAACATCCTGTTCGTGCTCGACCACACGCTGCGGCTGCGCGGCACGGTGGCCCTGCGTGATCTGGTGTTGGCCAACGAGAACCGCACGGTCGCCTCGATCATGCGTGAGCAGCCGGTCGCCGCAAAAGCGCACTGGCCCAGGCTGCAGGCCGCCGAACTGATCCGTCGCTACGATCTGCTCGCGCTGCCGGTGACCAATGGAGGGGACCGCATGATCGGCATCGTCACCGTGGACGATGCGATGGACATCGAGAAGGAACAGGATGCCTCGCAGCTGGCCCGCTTTGGCGGCACGGCCAGCGGAAACGGGAACGATCTTGATGTGCGCAGCACGCCGCTGAAGCAGATGTTCCGGGTGCGTGTGTTCTGGCTGGCGATCCTGACCTGCTTCGGCATCGTCACCAGCACGTTTGTCGCCGCGCAGGAGGAGCTGCTGTCGCAGGTGATCGTGCTGGCCGCCTTCATCGCCCCGATCGTGGACATGGGCGGCAACACCGGCAGCCAGTCAGCCACGCTGGTGATCCGCAGCATGGCGCTGGGGGAACTGAAACTGAGCTGGCGCGATGTGTGGTTCGTGATCCAGCGCGAACTGCCGGTCGCGGCGGGGCTGGGCATCACCATCGCCGTACTCGAAGCGATCCTGGCCTACTTCAGCAAAGGCGTGGGCATGGACGTGCTGATGGTGGTGGGCTCGAGCATGCTGGTGTGCACCGCGTTGGGCGGCATCATCGGCGCACTGCTGCCCTTCGCCGCACGCCGCATCGGGGCGGATCCGGCCACGCTGTCGGCCCCGTTGATCACCTCGGTCATGGACCTGATCGGCGTGTTCATCTACTTCGGGTTCGCGTATGCCTTCCTGGGTGACCTGCTGGTCTCCGCGGGCTGATGGGATCGGCAGGCCTGGTCGCCGCGCATCGCGGCCAGGCCGGTCTCGATCACGCCACCGGCGGCGGCAACTGCGGGGCGATCAGGGCCACGGTGCGCTTGAGCGCACCGCGGCCGTTGCTCACCAGCGCACACCCCGCGCGCGCCATGTCTTCGCGTGCCTGCGGATCGCGCAGCAGGGTCAGCAGTGCATCGCCGACACCGTTGGCATCCTCGGCGATCACCACCGCACCGGCTTCGCGCATGCGCCGGGAAATCTCGGCGAAGTTGTGCAGGTGCGGGCCGGTGACGGCGGCCGTGCCCATCGCCGCCGGCTCCAGCAGGTTGTGCCCGCCGATGGCCTGCAGGCTGCCGCCGACGAAGGCCACCTGCGCACAGCCGTAGAACGACATCAGCTCGCCGAGCGTGTCGATGACGAAGACATCCGTATCGGCCTGCGGCCACTGCTGCTGGCGGCGTGTCGCGACCTTCCAGCCCTGCTCGCGGGCCAGCGCTTCCACCCGCGGGAACCGCTCGGGATGCCGCGGCGCCCACAACAGCAGCAGCCCCGGCATCGCCTCGCGCAGGCGGCGGTGCAGATCGAGGGTGGCCTGCTCTTCGCCCTCGTGCGTGCTGGCGGCGATCCAGACCGGGCGCGTGGCGGGCACCAGATCATGGAAGCGCGCGATGAAGTCCTGCACGTTCGGCGTGGCGATGTCGAATTTCAGATTGCCCAGCGGCTGCACCTGGTCCGGGCGCGCCCCGAGCTGGATGAAGCGCTCGGCATCATCGGCCGACTGTGCGGCCACGCAGGTGACGGTGCGCAGTGCACGGCCGATCAGCGGCCGCAGCAGCCGATAGCCACGCAGCGAGCGCGCCGACAGTCGGGCATTGAGAATGTAGACCGGAATCCGGCGGTCGCGGCAGCCGAACAGCAGGTTCGGCCACAGCTCGGTTTCCAGGATCAGCGCCAGGCTGGGCTTGAAGTGACCCAGGAAGCGGCCGACGCTGCCCGGCACGTCGTAGGGCAGGTACACGTGGTCGACCGCATCCCCCCATAGCGCGCGGACCCGTTCGGAGCCGGTCGGGGTGATGGTGGTGATCACCCAGCGGATGTCCGGGCGCAGCGTGCGCAGGGCATTCACCAGCGGCGCGGCGGCATTCACCTCGCCCACCGAGACCGCGTGCAGCCAGACCCGCGGCTGGCCGCTGGAGTGCGGATAGGAGGCATAGCGCTCATCCCAGCGCTGGAAGTACTCGCGCACCCGGAAGCCCCGCCAGACCAGGTGGTACACGGTGATCGGCAACAGCAGGTACAGCACGGCCGAGTACAGGCCGCGCAGGATCCATTCGACAGGGCTTTTACGCATGCGCAAAGGATACGGGAGCGGCGCGGGGAAGACACGCCGCGCCGCCGTGATGGCCGCGCCGGGACGCATCCGGGCGCATCCATTAGAATCGAGGCATGTCCGATAACGCTTCCACCGCCACCCGGCCGTCCCTGCGCAATCCGCGCCACTGGCCGACCTTCGCTTTCATGCTGGTCGCCTTCGCGATCGCCCGCCTGCCCTGGATGCTGCAGCGCGCGCTCGGCCGCGGCGTCGGCACGGTCGCCTACCGGCTGGCCAGCAGCCGTCGGCGTGCCGCCGAGGTCAACCTGAAGCTGTGCTTCCCCGAGAAGGACGACGCCTGGCGCCAGCGCCTGCTGCGCGACAGCTTCGACGCGCTGGGCGTGGGCATCTTTGAATTCGCCCGGGCCTGGTGGGGCAGCATCGACAGCATCCGCCCGCAGGTGCAGATCGAAGGGCTGGAGCACCTGCACCGCATGCAGGCGCAGGGCCGTGGCGTGCTGCTGGTCTCCGGCCACTTCATGACCCTGGAGATGTGCGGCCGCCTGTTGTGCGACCACGTGGAGCTGTCCGGCATGTACCGCAAGCACCGCAACCCGGTCTACGAATGGGCAGTGAAGTTCGGCCGCCTGCGCTACGCCAAGGCGATGTACGCCAACGAGGATATCCGCGCCACCGTGCGGCACCTGAAGAAGGGCGGCTTCCTCTGGTATGCCCCGGACCAGGACATGCGCGGCAAGGACACGGTGTTCGTGCCGTTCTTCGGCCACACCGCCTCGACCATCACCGCCACCCATCAGCTGGCCCGGATGACCGGCTGTGCGGTGATCCCGTATTTCCACCGTCGCGAAGGCGGGAAGTATTTCCTGAAGATCGGCGCACCGCTGGAGAATTTCCCCAGCGAGGATGTCGAGGCCGATACCGCCCGCGTCAACCAGGCCATCGAAGCGATGGTGCGCGAGGCGCCGGACCAGTACCTGTGGATCCACCGCCGCTTCAAGCGCCAGCCCGGTGGGCGGAGCGATTACTACCGGTAGAGCCACCCCATGGGTGGCTGCATGGTGCCAGACCGCGGGCAGCCACCCATGAGGCGGCTCTACGCTTCCATGGGCCACCGCGACCACGCGTGCGGGTACTCCCCCAGCGCACTGGCCAATCCCGCACGTATCGGGTTGGCGAGGATGTACAGCGCCTGACGGCGCAAGGATTCCTCATTTCTCACGGCGTGGTCGAAGTACCCGTGCTGCCAGAGCTTTCCCGTTCGCTGCAGACGCTCATTCAACAATCGGCTGCTGCGTGATTTGAACAGCAGCATGCAGCGAGCCAAGGTGGCTTGCCGCAGTTGGATCAACCAATGCACGTGGTCCGGCATTACCACCCAAGCTAACGTGCAACTGACCCCGCAACGATCCATGTAACGCAGCGTGTCGATGATTACTTCTGCATTGAGGGGATCCTCGAACCACTTGCGCCTGTCGTGCGTGGTGGTGGTGAGCGCGTAGCAATACCCTGGATGCGAGTATCGGCCGCGTTGGAGGCGTGGGCTGGCCATCGCACGAGGGTGCGTTGACCGGGGCGTGGAGCCCATCGGTGGATGGCGCGCGTGTGCGTCGGTATGTCCCCATGCCCGGGCCACAAGCAGCCACGCATGGCGTGGCTCTACCCGTCGTCGCGTGCCAACAGACTGCCCGCATACAGCGCGGCCAGCAGCAGCGTGAGGCCGCCCCAGAAGGTCGAGTAGAACGCCAGATGGGTATTGAGCGGGAACACCGTCACCGCCAGCGCGAGCATCGCCGGGCGCGCGCGCTCGCGGGCCTCGGGGGGTGCAAAACGCCACGCGCGCCACGCCTGGGCCACGGCCGCCAACCACAGCAGCAGGCCGAGGAGGCCGGTTTCGGCGAGGATCTCGAGCACGATCTGGTGCGCGTGCAGTGCTGGGCCGGCGCCCCACACTTCCTGGGCGGCCGGGTCCGGATTGCACGCGGGGTAAGCGTCGCGGAAACCACGCGCACCGACGCCGTTGATCGGATGCGCCTCGATCATGCAGGTTGCTGCGGCCCATATCTGGGCGCGGCCGGACAATGCCTGATTGACGCCGTCGTTCTCACCTTCCCACGCCATGGCGGTGCGCGCGACCCGGTCACCGACCTGGGGCACGCTCACGGTGAGGACGATCGCCGCCACCGCGCCGACCGCAACGCAGGCCAGCAGCCCGCGCACGCCGATCAGCCGCCAGCCGGAGAGCACCAGCACCAGGGCATAGGTCAGCCACGCCGCGCGCGAACCGGCCAAGACCAGCACGACTCCCACTGCGGCGGCCACCAGTGACCAGCCGAGAATGCCGGCACGCCGTGAGGCGGCGAACAACAGGAACGGCGAGAGGCTGGCCAGCACCTGGCCGAATTTGAGGTTGCACGGGCCGAGCACGCCGCTGAGGCGATCCACCGCCGCCATCTCCTGCGGTGAACATAACCCATGGCCGCTGACCGCCCACTTGAGCTGATCCATTGACCAGAACAGCGGGCTGCTGCCGACGATCGCCTGTGCCAGCGCATCCACCGTCCACAGCCCGGTGATCACCGCCAGCCCGCCCAGCGTCAGCGCGCGCCGCTGCGGAGTCGCCACGGCGATCGCCACCAGCCACATGAACGGCAGATAGCGCAGGCCGGCGGCCGCCTTGCGCCACGCAGTGCCGGGGTCGATCGCATCGAAGGCGGAGAATGCCTGCGGCAGCCAGTAACCCAGGAACAGGATGCTGGTCAGTGCCCACGCAGGACTGCTCAGCAGACGTTGCTTGCCCTGCAGGCGCAGCTGCACCATGCGCACCGCCGCGTACAGCGCGCCCAGCACCAGCACGCCCTCGGCGATGCCGGGCAGCGGCCACAACGCGACAAACGCAATCACCCACCACGGCGCCCAGCGGCCCGCACGGGAGCCCGGCGAACCGGGAAGGACGGTGGGCTCAGCCGATGAGGGAGGTATAGAGCTGGAGCGTGTCACGCTGCATGGCCTGCAAGGTAAACGGGATCCGCGTCGGCAGTGAGGGCGGCTGCAGCAGCAACTGCTGCGCGCGCGCCAGCAGTGCATCGGCGTCGCCCAAGGGTACCGCGCCGGAGGGTTGCAGCTGAGTCAACAACTCGCCGACGCCGCCATGGTTCCAGCCCAGCACGGGGCGGCCCACCGACAGCGCTTCGACCACGGTGCGGCCAAACGCTTCGGCCTTGTCCGAGAGCTGCAGCACCAGATCACTGGCCGCATAGGCCTGCGCGATGCGCGAGGTCGGCGCGGTCATCAGCACGGCATCGAACACACCCAGGCTGCGCGCCTGGGCGTCCAGTTCGGCGACATAGGATTCGCGGCCCGGCTCGCGCGTGCCCGGCATCCACAGCTTGGCCGGCACGCCGGCGGCATGTAGTCCTGCCAGCAGGCTCAGCGCGTGGCGATGCCCTTTCAGGCGGGTGCCACGGCCAGGCAGCAACAGCAACGGTGCCTCGCCGGCCAGCGCGGGGTGCTGCTCGGCCACGGCCAGGCGCGCACGCCGATCCTGCCGGCCCACGCGCGGGAACTGCGCGACATCGACACCACGGGGTATCACCTGCAGGCGCTCGGCCGGCACGCTGGGGTAGTGCGCGCGCACGAACTCACGCACGCTGTTGGACACGCAGATCACGCGCTCGCCGCTGGTCATCACCGCGCTGTAGCGACCAGGCGAGTTGAGCCCGTGCACGGTGGTGACCCAATGTGGGCGTGTCGCCGCCGGCAGATTGCGCACGGCGTACAGGCCCAGCCAGGCCGGCAGCCGCGAGCGCGCATGCACGATGTCCGCGCCCACCTCGTTGAACAGGTTGCGCAGGGTCAGCACATGGCGCAGCGTCAGCAGCGATTTGCGGCCGATATCCAGGGTCAGGTGTTCGGCGCCACTGGCGAGCAACGGCTCGACCAGGCGCCCACCGGCGGACACGACGATGGCCCGGTGGCCGGCGGCAACCAGGGCGGAGGCGATCTCAAGGGTGGAGCGTTCGACCCCGCCGGAGTGCAGCGCCGGCAGCAGCTGCACCACGGTCAGTCGGCGCACAGTGTGGTCCGCGGATCAGTCGGCGAGCACGAACACGGCGCCGCAGTACGGGCACGCGGCCTCGCAGTTGGGCTCGTCTTCGATCGGCAGGTACACGCGCGGGTGCGAGTTCCACAGCGCCATTTCCGGCGTCGGGCAGCTCAGCGGCAGGTCGCTGCGGTGCACGGTGTAACGCTTCTCGGCATTGGCGGGCGCGGTGGCGGTATGGCTCATGGCGTGGACACACAAAGGGGGTTGCGAGACCGCCGATTCTAGCATCTGGCGGCCGCCGAAGGCCGCTGCACCCCGCCGGGCACGGCGCGGCGCCGATCACGGCATCCTAGCGGCCACCGGTGTTTTTAAATCGATCCAAATTCATTGTCAATAATGGGCGTTGAAACGAATTTGCCGGATTTAGATCGAACTAATTTCACTTGTCAGGGCCAGTTGTCGTGATGCAGGATCGTCCGGGTACCGATCATCGACCCGATCGCCTGCCCGCCCCCACCGGACATGCATCGCCTCTTTCCTGCCGTCTGCCGACGGCTGGGGCGACGCCGTCCGCCGTGGCCATCGATGCGGGTCCTGCCTGCCGCCTGCCCTTCCCGGGAGACCCTTGCATGACCCTGTCCGACCTGCGCCCCGCCCGCCGCGCCCTTCCCCTCGCCCTGGCCCTGGCCTGCGCCTCGATCGCCCTGCCGGCTGCCGCGCAGGGCCTGCAGACCTCGTTCGAGCCGGGTCAGCCCGCCCCGGCCGCCGGCGACGGCGCGCTGCAGGTGCGGATCGGCACCGGGCCGGTGGCGCCCTATGCCGCCAAACCCGGCGTCGGCTACAGCGGCCTGCATGCGCTGCAGTACGCCAGCGCCGGCGGCCACGCGCGCCGCCAGCTGTTCACGACCGACCTGGCCATCGACGCCGATACCACCCTGTCCTGGCTGGTGCTGCCCGAGATCGTCGGCAAGGACACCGTCGCCTCGACCTACGTCTCGCTCGATCTGGTGCTCGACGACGGTAGCCGCGTCTCGGCCAGCACCGCACGTGATCACCACGGCGTGGCGCTGGGTGCGCGTGCGCAGGGCGAATCGAAGACGCTGTACCCGCAGCAGTGGGCGCGCAAAGCCGTTCACCTGGGCGACACCCCGGCCCTGCGCGGGCGTCGCGTGGTCGCGCTCGAGTTGGAGGTGGCCAGCGCCGACGGCGCACCGGTGGCCGGCTGGATCGACGATGTCCGCCTGGACGCGCAACCGCGCAGCACGCCGCAGCGTCCCTCCGACTGGGTGCTGACCACCCGCGGCACGCAGGCCAATGGCACCTTCTCGCGCGGCAACAATTTCCCGGCCACCGCCGTGCCGCACGGCTTCAATTTCTGGACGCCGGTGACCGACGCCGGCTCACTGACCTGGCTGTATCGCTGGAACGAGCAGAACGATGCGGCCAACCGGCCCCGCCTGCAGGCGCTGGCGCTGAGCCACCAGCCCAGCCCGTGGATGGGCGACCGCCAGACCTTCCAGGTGATGCCGTCGGCGACCCGTGGCGTGCCCGAGGCCGACCGCAGCAAGCGTGCGCTGAGCTTCTCGCGCGACAATGAGCAGGCCCGCCCGTACCGCTATGACGTGCGCTTCGACAACGGCATCGCCGCCTCGATCGCACCGACCGACCACGCCGCGGTGTTCCGCTTCGCGTTCCCCGAAGGCGGTGATGCCAACCTGCTGTTCGACAACGTCGACGCGCGCGGCGGGCTGACGCTGGATGCCGCCACGCAGACACTCTCCGGCTATACCGACACGCGCAGCGGCCTGTCCACCGGCGCCACCCGCATGTACGTGGTGGCCAGCTTCGACCGCCCGTGGCGCAGCAGCGGCACGGTGAAGACCGGACGCCCGACCGGCTACATCAAGTTCGATGCGGGTCCCGACCGTCGCGTCTCCATGCGCATCGCCACCTCGTTGATCTCTGTCGAGCAGGCCCGTCATAACCTCGCCCTGGAAGTGGCTGCTGCCGACGATGTGGATCGCGTGGCCGCGCGTGCGCAGGAGGCGTGGGACCAGCGCCTGGCCCGCTTCGATGTGGGCGATGCCAGTGACGACCAGAAGACCACCTTGTACTCCAACCTGTACCGCCTCTACCTCTACCCCAATTCCGGCCATGAAAACGCCGGCACCGCGGCGGCACCGGACTGGCGTTATGCCAGCCAGGCCAGCGCCTCGGATGAGAACACCGATGGCAGCGCCACGCGCAGCTTCGCGCCGGTGCGCGACGGCAAGGTGTACGTCAACAACGGCTTCTGGGATACCTTCCGCACCACCTGGCCGGCCTATGCGCTGTTCACCAAGGACGATGCCGGCGCGCTGGTGCAGGGTTTCCTGGAGCAGTACCGCGCCGGTGGGTGGGTCGCGCGCTGGTCCTCGCCCGGCTACGCCGACCTGATGGTGGGCACCAGTTCGGACGTGGCCTTCGCCGATGCGTGGCTGAAGGGCATCGGTGGCTTCGACCCGCAGGAGGCCTACGCTGCCGCACTGAAGAACGCGACCGTGGTGCCACCGGACCGACACGTCGGGCGCAAGGGCATGGACCGTTCCACGTTCCGTGGCTATGCCACCGCCGATGTGCACGAGGGCATGTCGTGGACGATGGAAGGCGCACTCAACGATTTCGGCGTGGCCAACATGGCCGAGGTCCTGGCCAAGCAGGCCGATACGCCGGCCGCGCGCGAACGCTATGCCACCGAGGCCGACTACTTCCGCCACCGTGCCGGCACCTACGCCACGTTGTTCGATCCCGCCGCAGGCTTCTTCCAGGGTCGCAAACCAGATGGTAGCTGGCGCCTGGACGCCAAGGACTATGACCCGCGCGTGTGGGGCCATGACTACACCGAATCCAACGGCTGGACGTTCGCTTTCACCGCCGCGCACGACGGCGAAGGCCTGGCGGCGCTGTACGGCGGGCGCGCGCAGCTGGCGGCCAAGCTGGACACGTTCTTCGCCACGCCGGAGACCGCCGACGCAGCGTTCTCCGGCTCCTACGGCGGCACCATCCATGAAATGACCGAAGCGCGCGATGTGCGCATGGGCATGTACGCGCACAGCAACCAGCCGGCGCACCACATTCCGTGGATGTACCTGTATGCCGGGCAGCCGTGGAAGACCCAGCAGCATGTGCGCGAAATCCTGTCGCGCCTGTACCTGGGCAGCGAGATCGGCCAGGGCTACCCGGGCGATGAGGACAACGGCGAGACCTCGGCGTGGTATCTGTTCGCCTCGCTGGGCATCTACCCGCTGCGCATGGGTGCACCGGAGTACGTGATCGGCTCGCCGCTGTTCCGCCATGCCCGCGTCGAGCTGCAGGGCGGCGCGGTACTGACCGTCAACGCACCGGAAAACTCGGAACGCAACATCTACGTGCAGTCGCTGAAGGTCAACGGCACGCCGTGGACCAAGACCTGGCTGCCGCACGAGTTGCTGGCCAAGGGCGCCACGCTGGACTTCGTCATGGGCCCGGAACCCTCGCGCTGGGGCACCGGCCCGGATGATGCACCGCGCTCGCTCACCGCGCGCGGCCAGCAGCCGGCCCTGCTGCATGATCTGCTGGGCGGTGGGGCCACCGCCCAGCTCGGCGATGGCCGCGCGGCGGAGGCCCTGATCGATGACGATGCGGCCACGGCACTGCCGTTGGGCGGCTCGAGCATGATCACCTTCAGCAACGTCGCCGCGGGCACGCCGTCGATGTACACGCTGACCAGCGGCAATGGCCCCATCCGCGGCGGTGAATGGACCCTGGAAGCGCGCACCACCGGTGGTCGCTGGGTGCAGGTCGACCAGCGCCGCGGCGAAGCCTTCGCCTGGGCGATGCAGACCCGACCGTTCCGCATCGCCCAGCCGGGCCGCTACGCCGAGTACCGGCTGCGCATCGGTGCACCGGGTCGCCTGCAACTGGCGGAAGTCGAACTGCTCGCACCGGCGGCGGCGCGATGAGCACTGCCCTGCCGATCACCCGCTGCCTGCTGACCGCCCTGCTCGTCAGCGCCGGGCTCGCCGATGCGCACGCATTCGAGACCACGCAGACCCGCGAGGACGTGACCCTGCACTACCGCGACGCCAGCGATGCGCTGGCCGCGCCGGTCCGGGAGCGCATCATCGAGACCTTCTTCGGCGCGTATCTGCGCGAGCGCGCCGATTTCCATCCGGCCGCACCGACGCAGGTCGGCATCGTGATCGACCCGGCTTACGACGGCATCGCCTTTGTCGGCGAGAAGGCGCAGGCGGCGACGATCACGATCAATCCGGCCTGGCTGGCCAAGCACCCGGGTGACATCGATCTGGTCACGCATGAGGCGATGCACATCGTGCAGGACTACCCGGAGTACGCCAATGCGCGTGTGCCGGGCTGGCTGGTGGAAGGCATCGCCGATTACGCGCGCAACCGCTACGGCAAGGACAACGCCGGGGCGGGCTGGGCATTGCCGACGCAGGTCAAACCGGAGCAGAACTTCGATACCGGCTACCGGGTCACCGGTGCGTTCCTGGCGTGGAGCGAGGCGCAGCACCCCGGGCTGGTGAAGGCGCTGGATGGCGCCCTGCGTGAGGGCCGTTATACGCCGGCGCTGTGGGAAACGCTCAGCGGTACATCGCTGCCGCGGTTGTGGGCGCAGTACGTGCGGACACGCTGATTGCTCCGCGGGCTGATTGCTCCGCGGGCCTGATCGGCGTCTGCGAGGAGCCGGCCAGCGGCCGGCACTACCGGTGCCATCGGTGCCCACGGTGCCATCGGTCCCATCGGTCCCATCGGTCCCATCGGTCCCATCGGTCCCATCGGTCCCATCGGTGCCCATCGGTGCCCACGGTGCCCACAGGGCCATCGGTGCCCACGGGGCGATGGCAGGTAACGACGGTGGGTCGGTAGGCTTTCGTGGGTCAGCGCGCGCCGACCAAGCCGGCGTACAACGCGAACAACTGCTGGAAATACCGCTTCGTGCGTGGATCGCGCATGACACTGTTCCCGTGGCTGATCGTGGAGGAGCTGGTCGGGCCCAGGGTGGCGACGCCCCCACCGGAGCGCCACCACGGCCGGGCCGCGTGGGGGTATTGGGCGCTTGGGAGGTTGCAGAGCCATGACGTCTGTGCGGCGCGTGTGTGGCAGATGCACGTGCCACAGCGACCGCACGGCGAAGGCAAAAAGGGACCGTCGCGTCGGTTCCTTTCACTGAGGCCTGCCGACCCACGGTCGGCAGCTACCCGTTTCGCAGCGCGAAACCAAAACGCGCCCCGAAGGGCGCGTTTTGGCAACTTGAGGTGGAAAGAACGCCTTAGGCGTTCTTCTCCGCCTCAAGCTGCTTGCGGATCTGCGCATCCACGGCCGCGATGGCGGTCATGTTGAGCACGCGGCGCGAGGTCGCGCTGGTGGTGAGGATGTGCACCGGCTTGGCCACGCCCATCAGGATCGGGCCGATCGCCACGCCGTCGGTGAACACGCGCACCAGGTTGTAGGCGATGTTGGCCGCTTCCAGGTTGGGCAGCACGAACAGGTTGGCACGGCCCTTGAGCGTGCTGTTGGGCAGCAGCTTCTGGCGCAGGGCTTCATCCCATGCGGTATCGCCCTGCATTTCGCCATCCACGTTCAAGCGCGGGTTGCGCTTGAGCAGCATCTCGCGGACCGCCCGCATCTTCAGCGCGTCCTTGGAGTCGTGGCTGCCGAAGTTGGAGTGCGACAGCAGCGCCACCTTCGGTTCGATGCCGAACAGCTTCATGCGATACGCCGCCTGCAGCGTCGCTTCGGTGATCTGCTCGGCGGTCGGGTCTTCCTGCACGTGGGTATCCACGAAGAAGAACACGCCCTGCTGGTTGATCACGCCGGTCATCGCCGAGGTGGAGGTCACCTTGGCTTCCAGCGGCAGCACGCTGCGCACGTAGCCAAGCTTCTTGTGGAAGCGGCCGACCACGCCGGTCAGCATCGCATCGGCTTCGCCACGCGCCACCATCACCGCCGCGATCAGGGTCGGGCGCGAGCGCATCAGGTTCTTGGCGGCGGCCACGGTCACACCGCGACGGCCGGTGAGGTTGTGGTAGTACTGCCAGTACTCGTTGAAGCGCGGATCGTCGTTGATGTTGGTGATGTCGAAATCGACACCGGCCTTCATGCGCAGGCCGAGGCGCTCGACCCGGGCCTCGATCACGTCCGGGCGGCCGATCAGGATCGGCTGCGCCAGGCCTTCATCGACCACGTTCTGCACCGCGCGCAGCACCACTTCTTCCTCGCCTTCGGCGTACACCACGCGCTGCTTGTCCGAGCGGGCGCGGTCGTAGACCGGCTTCATCATCAGGCTGGTGCGGTAGACGAACTGGGCCAGCTTCTCGCGGTAGGCGCCCATGTCGGCGACCGGACGGGTGGCTACGCCGGAATCCATCGCGGCCTGCGCCACGGCAGCCGACAGCTCCACCAGCAGGCGGCGATCGAACGGACGCGGAATCAGGTAGTCACGGCCGAAGCTCGGGGTCTCGTCGCCATAGGCCGAGCCCAGGTCGCTGGCCTCGCGGCGTGCCATCGCGGCGATCGCGTGCACGCAGGCGATCTTCATTTCTTCGTTGATCGCGGTCGCACCGACGTCCAGCGCACCGCGGAACAGGTACGGGAAGCACAGCACATTGTTGATCTGGTTCGGGTAGTCCGAACGACCGGTACCGATCAGTGCGTCCGGGCGGACCGAACGGGCCACTTCCGGCATGATTTCCGGGGTCGGGTTGGCCAGGGCGAAGATCACCGGATCCTTGGCCATGGTCTTGACCATGTCCGCGGTCAGGATGCCCGGGGCCGACAGGCCCAGGAAGATGTCCGCACCATCGACGATCTCGGCCAGCGTGCGCTTGTCGGTATCACGCGCGTAACGCGCCTTCTCCGGGTCCAGATCGGTGCGGCCGGTGTGGATCACGCCGTCGCGGTCGAAGGCCAGGATGTTCTCTTTCTTCAGGCCCAGCGAGACCAGCATGTTGACGCAGGAGATACCCGCTGCGCCCATGCCGGTGGTGGCCAGCTTCACGTCTTCGATCTTCTTGCCGGTGACGAGCATGGCGTTGAGCACGGCCGCGCCGACGATGATCGCGGTGCCGTGCTGGTCGTCATGGAACACCGGGATGTTCATGCGCTCGCGCAGCTTGCGCTCCACGATGAAGCACTCCGGCGCCTTGATGTCTTCCAGGTTGATGCCGCCGAAGGTCGGTTCCAGCGAGGCGATGATGTCGACCAGCTTGTCCGGGTCGTTCTCATCGATCTCGATGTCGAACACATCGATGCCGGCGAACTTCTGGAACAGCACGCCCTTGCCTTCCATCACCGGCTTGCCGGCCAGCGGGCCGATGTTGCCCAGGCCCAGCACGGCGGTGCCATTGGAGATCACGGCGACAAGATTGCCGCGGGCGGTCAGTTCACTGGCCTGCTGCGGGTCGGCCATGATCGCCTCGCAGGCGTGTGCCACGCCCGGGGAGTACGCCAACGACAGATCGCGCTGGGTCAACATCGGCTTGGTCGCGGTGACCTTGATCTTGCCGGGCGGCGAGAGCCGGTGATAGTCGAGGGCTGCCTGTTTGAAATCTTCGTTGGACATCGCTTTCTGCAGATGAATGGGCGAGAGGAACAGGGGATCATACCCCCGTTGGCGTGGACGGACCTGTCGCTACGCTGTCGCGGTCATGCTGCAACCGCACATATTCCAGCGCCGCGCACCGGGCCTTCAAAATAAAACATGGCCGCGACGCCCCGGCAGGAACGGCACGACCATGCACCACACAATCAGGTCATCGGGCTCAGTGCGCCGGGGCCGGCAGCGTGTCCGGCAGGTCGGCGACGACCAGCGGCGGCAGCTCGGCTTCGCGGCCGTCCAGCACCATCGCCAGGCGGTCGCGATCCAGCGCGTTCTCCCAGCGCGAGACCACCACAGTGGCCACCGCATTGCCGATGAAGTTGGTCAGCGAGCGGCATTCGCTCATGAAGCGGTCCACCCCCAGGATCAGCGCCATGCCGGCCACCGGCACTTCCGGCACCACGGCCAGGGTGGCGGCCAGGGTGATGAAGCCGGCCCCGGTGACGCCGGCGGCGCCCTTGGAGCTGAGCATCGCCACCAGCAGCAGGGCGATCTGGTGGCCCAGGGTCAGCTCGGTATTGGTCGCCTGGGCGATGAACAGCGCCGCCAGGGTCATGTAGATGTTGGTGCCGTCCAGGTTGAACGAGTAGCCGGTCGGGACCACCAGGCCCACCACGGACTTGCTGCAGCCGGCCTTTTCCATCTTCTCCATCAGCGAGGGCAGCGCCGATTCCGAGGAGGAGGTGCCCAGCACCAGCAGCAGCTCGGCCTTGAGGTAGCGGGCCAGCTTGAACACCGAGAACCCGCACAGGCGGCAGACCACGCCCAGGATCACCGCCACGAACAGGAAGGCGGTCAGGTAGAACGAGCCGACCAGCCAGGCCAGGTTGACCAGCGAGCCGACCCCGTATTTGCCGATGGTGAAGGCGATCGCGCCGAACGCACCGATCGGAGCCGCCTTCATCAGGATGTGGACCAGGCGGAACACCGGGGCGGTCAGCGCTTCCAGGAAGGTCAGCACCGGGCGGCCCTTGGCGCCGGTCAGGGCCAGCGCGATGCCGAACAGCACCGCCACGAACAGCACCTGCAGGATGTTGCCTTCGACGAAGGCGCTGACCAGGGTGGCCGGGATGATGTCCAGCGCGAAGCCGACCAGGGTCAGCTCATGCGACTTCTGCACATAGCCGTTGACGGCGGTCTGGTCCAGATCGGCCGGGTTGATGTTCATCCCCGCGCCCGGCTGCACCACGTGTGCCACCACCATGCCCACGATCAGGGCCAGCGTGGAGAAGAACAGGAAGTAGGCCATCGATTTGG
Organism: Stenotrophomonas sp. TWI809; assembly: GCF_039673205.1. NCBI lineage: Bacteria > Pseudomonadati > Pseudomonadota > Gammaproteobacteria > Lysobacterales > Lysobacteraceae > Stenotrophomonas > Stenotrophomonas sp. TWI809. Next base: position 87,402 of record NZ_JBDJLE010000009.1, read on the forward strand.
CGAAGACCCGGCCCACGGTGCGCAGGTGGGTCATGCCGGCGATGCCGGTGACGATGGTCAGGAAGATCACCGGGGCGATGATCATCTTCACCAGCTTGATGAAGGCGTCGCCCAGCGGCTTGAGCGATTCGGCGAAGGCCGGCTCGTAATGGCCGAGGATGGCACCGAGAACGATCGCCACCACGACCTGGAAATACAGTTGGCGGTAGAACGGCAGCGGCTTGGCCGCCAGCGGGGCGGTGGTGGGAACGTGCATGGAAAGCTCCGGCAGTGTCACGAAGGATGCCGGCCGCGCTGGGCGGCATCTGGCGTGGCCTTTTTACGCCCGCATCTCGCCAACGCAGATAACCTATTGGTACTAGCCCCCCGGTTCAGCTGGCCGGACTGCCTACACTGCCCCGGCACCGCGCCCCCACGGCGGCGGGTGGCCCGGCAGCGGATCAAGGGGGACAGACCCACAGATTTGCCGTCCGCGGCCGTTGTTGTTCTGCCCCACCCTTATTCAAGCAGCTACCGCCCATGCGCCCTACGCCCCTGTTCATCGCCCTGGCCCTGACCACCGCCCCGCTCGCCGCCACCGCGGCCGACTGGGACAACTGGCCGACCAAGACCACTTTCAGTGACGGTACCGAGCTGGCAGCGACTGCCAACATCGCCTATGACCTCAACGACTTCTCCGGCGGCAGCGGCATCGAAGACGCCGACGCCGTGCGCCGCAAGGAATTCGGCGCGACCCTGAAGAAGAAGGGCGTGTACGACGCCATGGTCTATTACGACTTCCAGGCCGACACCTGGCTGGACGTGTTCGTCCGCTTCGAGAGCAAGGCCTTCTTCGGCAGCGACATCGGCCGCTTCCGCTTCGGCTACATGAAGACCCCGGTCGGCCTGGACGCCGGCACCTCCTCGCGCGCCGGCAGCTTCCTGGAAACCGCCCTGCCCGTGCAGGCGTTCTACGAAGGCCGCCGCACCGGTGCCGAATGGGTGCTGGAGCGCCCGCAGTACCTGCTGCAGGCTGGCGCCTACGGCGGCAAGGACCTGCAGGGCGACAACCCCGGCACCACCCAGGCGGTGCGCGGCGTGTGGACCCCGGTCAAGGCCGCAGGCGACGTGGTCCACCTGGGCCTGGCCTATTCGCAGGAAAACCCGCGCGGTTACCGCGATGGCCGTGACGTCTCGCACGCCGCCAGCGCGCGCCTGCGTGCGCGTCCGGAAGCCGGCCTGACCGACATCCGCCTGGTCGACTCCGGTGCCCTGACCACCGCCGACAAGATCGTGCGCACCGGGCTGGAAGGCATCTGGATCCGCGGCCCGTTCTCGCTGCAGGGCGAAGCGCTGCAGACCACGGTCAGCCGTGACGGCAAGCCGGATTACACCGGCAGCGGCCAGTACGCGATGGCGAGCTGGATCCTGACCGGCGAATCGCGCCCGTACAGCGCCGGCGCGGTGGCCAACGTCAAGCCGGCCCACGGCTACGGCGCGGTCGAGCTGGTCACCCGCTACAGCCGCATCGATCTGGACGATGCCGACGTGTTCGGCGGCCGCCAGCACGATTGGACCCTTGGCGCCAACTGGTACCTGACCTCGCACTTCAAGTTCCAGGCGAACTACGTCAAGGTCGACGCCAGCCGTCGCGGCGTGCGCAGCCAGCCGGAGATCTTCGAACTGCGCGCGCAGATGCATTTCTGAGCCCGTCCGGCGGACGCGTTGACGCGCGTCCGCCCTGCCCTGCCTAGACTGGCGCCATGTACCGCGTCTCCCGCTATCGCCCCTGGTGGCTGCTCATCGTCCTGATGCTCGGCGGCACGGCGCTGTGTGCGCTGCTGGCCGGGCGCTATGCGCAACAGCGGGCGCTGGATGACGAAAACCTGCAGGTGCGGCGTCAGCTCGGCCTGTATGCGCAGACCCTGCAGCAGCGCATCGATCGCTTCGGCACGCTGCCGCAGGTGCTGGCGCTGGACCCGGACCTGCACCAGGCGGTGTCCCATCCGCTCACCGCCGCCGAGCGGCAGCGGCTGAACCTCAAGCTGGCCCAGGCCAACAGCGTCACCCGTGCCTCGACCCTGACCCTGATCGACCGGCACGGCATCGCCGTGGCCGCCAGCAACTGGGACCAACCGACCAGCAATGTCGGCGAGGACTACAGCTACCGCCCCTACTACCAGCAGGCGATGGCGCGCGGCAGCGGGCATTTCTACGGCATCGGCATGACCACGGCCGTGCCGGGCTACTTCCTCTCGCAGGCGATCTACGACGATCGCGGCACCGTGCTGGGCGTGGTGGCGATCAAGATCGAGCTGCGCGCACTCGAACAGGAATGGCTGCAGAGCCCGGACATCGTGCTGGCCACCGACGCGCATGACGTGGTGTTCCTGGCCAACGGCGATGCCTGGCGTTACCGCCTGCTGCGCCCGCTCGGCCCGCAGGAGCGCAGCGAGATGCTGGCAACCCGCCAGTACGCCGACCGCTCGCTGCAGCCGCTGCAGGCCCGCACCGCGGAGGTGCTCGCCGATGGCGGGCGCATGGTGCGCGTGGAGCAGCCCGCCCTGCCACGGCCGGTGCTGTGGCAGACCCTGGCGCTGAACGAACCGCAGTGGAAACTGCACCTGCTGCATGACGCCAGCGCCAGCACGGCCGTCGGCCGCAGCGCCGCGCTGGCCGCTGGCGGGATCTGGTTGGCGCTATGCTTCCTGGGCCTGTTCGTGCAGCAGCGCCGACGCCTGGCCGCGCACCGCCAGCGCAGCCGGCGCGAGCTGGAAAGCGTGCTCAAGCAGCATGCACAGGAGCTGCGCACCGCCCAGGACGGCGTGCTGCAGGCCGCGCAGCAGGCCGACAGCGGTCTCAGCCGCAGCCTGGCCCACCTGCCACAGGGCGTGGTGGTGATCGACAACGAGCAGAAGCTGGTGGCGTGGAACGCACGCTACCTGGAGCTGTTCCGCTTTCCGACCGGGCTGATCCGGGTCGGACGCCCGATCGAGGAGATCTTCCGCTACAACGCGCGCCGTGGCCTGCTTGGCCCAGGCCCGATCGATGAAGCCATCGAACGCCGGTTGAACCATCTGCGCAGCGGGCGCCCGCACATGCGCGAAAGCGAGAAAGACGACGGCACGGTGCTGGAGATCCGCGGCAACCCGCTGCCCGACGGTGGCTTCGTCACCAGCTACGCCGACATCACCGCCTACAAGAACACCGCGCGCGAACTGCGCTCGCTCGCCGATGCGCTGGAGCACCGCGTCGCCGAGCGCACCCGGGATCTGGATGAAGCGCGCCGCGAAGCCGAACGGGCCAACCGCTACAAGTCCCGGTTCGTGGCCTCGGCCGTACACGATCTGCTGCAGCCGTTGAACGCCGCGCGGATGTTCGTTTCGGTGCTGCGCGGCAAGCTGCAGGGCGACGCGCGCGAACTCAGCGAGCACGTGGATGCCGCGCTCGCGGCGCAGGACGCCATCCTCAACAGCCTGCTCGACATCTCGCGGCTGGAATCGGGTGCGCTGCAGACCCATGTGCGCGCCTTCGCGCTGTCGCCGCTGCTGGAAACGCTGGCGCGCGAGTTCGGCCTGGCTGCCGAAAGCCGCGGCCTGCAATTGCGCTGGGTGGATACGCGGGCGGTGGTGGTCAGCGACGAGGCGTTGCTGCGCCGGATCCTGCAGAATTTCCTGTCCAATGCGCTGCGCTACACCCCGCGGGGCCGGGTACTGATCGGCTGCCGCCGCGACGGTGCCCAGCTGCGCATCGAAGTGCATGACCAGGGGCCGGGCATTCCCGACAGCCTGCAGGGCGAGATCTTCGAAGAGTTCCGGCGGCTGGACGATGGCGTGGACCAGGAACGCGGGGCCGGGCTGGGCCTGGCGATCGTGGAGCGCATCGGCCGCCTGCTCGGCCACCCGATCCGCCTGCGCTCGACGCTGGGGCGTGGCAGTGTGTTTTCGGTAAGCCTGCCCATGGGCGAGGCGGCAGACGTGGTGCCGGCATCGGCGCCCGCGGCTGCCCCGGTGGTGGACACCGGCGATGACAGCCCGCTACGCCATTGCCGGGTCTGGAGCATCGATGATGATCCGCGGGTCTGCGCCGCCACCCGCGCGCTGTTGGAACGCTGGGGCTGTGCGGTGGAACTGGCCGATGGCCCGCAGGCCGCGCTGGACCTGGCCGCGCCCGCCACGGTGCCGCAGCTGCTGCTGCTCGATGTGCGCATGGGCGAGTTCCATGGCCCCGATCTTTACGAGGCGCTGTGCGTGCAATGGCAGGCGCGGCCCCCGGTGATCCTGGTCACGGCCGAACGCGACGATGCACTGCGCGCACAGGCGGCCGAAAACGGGTGGGGATTTCTGTCCAAACCGGTGCGTCCGCCGGCCTTGCGCGCGCTGATGACGCAGGTGCTGCTGCGCCATCGCGGTGATGCCACGCGCTAGATGCCGGCGCCTGCGTCCCCTTCCGGCTCCAGCGCCTTCACCAGCACCGCCGCCTGCGTACGGCTGTGGCACTCGAGCTTCTTCAGGATCGCGGTCACGTGCACCTTGACCGTATTTTCGGCCAAGCCCAGTTCATAGGCGATCTGCTTGTTGAGCAGGCCGTCGGCCAGGCACAACAGCACCCGGAACTGCTGCGGAGTCAGTTGCGCCAGCCGCGTGGCCAGCAGCGCATCGGATTCGGACCGCTCTGCCGCCATCGCCGGGAACCACACGCCGCCATCGAGCACCGCCGCCACCGCCTGGCCGAGCGTTTCGGCCGGCGCTGATTTGGGGATGAACCCCGCCGCGCCGAACTGCTGCGCCCGCCGGATCACGCGCGGGTGGTCGTTGGAGGACACGATCACCACCGGTATGTCCGGATGCGCACCGCGTACGTGCAGCAGCGAGGAGAATCCGCGCGCACCGGGCATGGTCAGGTCGAGCAGGACCAGTTCGATTTCGGCGTGCTGATCGAGCGCGCTTTCCAGTGTCGCGGCACTGGCCACTTCGATCACGTGGACCTGGGGCAGCGCCTGACGCAGGGAATGCACGACCGCAGCGCGGAGCAGCGGGTGGTCATCGGCGACCAGGACGGTGATGTCACTCATGCATGAAGTGTGGCATGCCACCCGGCGCGCTGTCGCATTCGGCCGCTGACAGCTGGATGACAGCTCACCGGTGACAGGGTCGGATCGACATTTCCTTGTACTGGAGGCTGCATGCTGACACTCATCGGGCTATTGACCATTGCTGCACTGGTGGCTCTGCTGATCACCGGGCGAACGACGGCCATCATCGCCCTCGTGTTGGTCCCGCTGGTGGCTGCGCTGATTGTCGGAACCGGCACGGATGCGCTTGCTGGCTACTTCAATGACGGCCTGAGGCGGGTCGCCCCGATCGCTGCGATGTTCATGTTCGCGATCACCTTCTTCGGGGTGCTGCAGGATGCGGGGCTGTTCCGCCCCCTGGTTGACGGGCTGGTGCGGATGACCGCGGGCAATGTCGTCGCGGTCGCCATGATGACCGCACTGCTCGGGATGGTGGCGCATCTGGACGGTGCCGGTGCCACGACCTTCCTGCTCACCGTGCCGGCGCTGCTGCCGCTGTACCGGCGCCTGCACATGAGTCCGTACCTGATGCTGCTCCTGCTAGCGACCGGTGCAGGCATCTTCAACATGCTTCCGTGGGCGGGGCCGCTCGGGCGCGCTGCCGCCGTGACCGGCATCGACGTCGGCGTGCTGTGGCAGCCGCTGCTGCCGGTGCAGGTGGTCGGTGCGGTGTTGCTGCTGGCGATGGCGGCCGTGCTGGGACTGCGCGAACGCGGGCGTGCTGCCCGCCTTGCCGCCAGCGGTGGCGACCTGGCGCCTGCCGGGACCGCTGCGCCGCTGCCCCGCGCAGCGGCGCCGGTGCCCGTGCGCCATGCGGGGCTGAACGCGCTGCTGTTCGTCGCGGTCCTGGGTGCGCTGGTCGGGAGTCTTTTGCCCTCGGCCTACATCTTCATGATCGGCTTGGCGCTGGCCCTGCTGATCAACTACCGGCGCCCCGCGCAGCAGATGGAGGCGATCGCCGCGCATGCGCCGGCGGCGCTGAAGATGGGTGCGATCATCCTGGCCGCGGGCTGCTTCCTGGGGGTGATGGACGGCAGCGGGATGCTGCGCTCCATCGCGGCGGACCTGGCCCATGTGCTTCCCGACCCCATGCTGCCATGGCTGCATGTGCTGCTCGGCGTGGTCGGCTTGCCGATGGAACTGCTGCTCAGTACCGATGCCTACTATTTCGGACTGCTGCCGGTGGTACTGGAGATCACTACGCCGCTCGGCGTGGACCCCGCGCACAGCGTGTATGCACTGACCATCGGGAACATCGTGGGGACCTTCATCAGCCCGTTCTCACCGGCGCTATGGCTGGCGCTGGGGCTGGCCGGAGCGGACATCGGGCGCCACATCCGCTACTCGCTGGGGTGGATGTGGGGCTTCTCTCTGCTTCTGCTGGGGGCTGCCTGGTTGCTGGGCGTGTTCTGATCTTCGCGCGGCGTGCTGTCACTGCCTGCGGGCAGCACGCTGGCGCGCCAGGCTTCCAGGAACTGGCGACGCTTGAGTGCGTCCAGATACACCAGCAGGCCGGGGCCGAGCTGGATCGGGCGAAGGTTGCTGGATGGCCCGCCGCCAGTAGTGGCTGCGGGCAGGATCGAGGTCAGGCGTGCCTCCCGTGAGAGGACCTGCTGCCCGCGCGGAGACAGCAGGTAATCCAGGAATCGGCCCGCTTCCTCGGGGTGCCGGCTGCTGCGCGGTATGACCGCCGTACGCAGCACCACCAGGGTGTAGTCCTCCGGTTCGACGATGGCCAACGGCGCGCCGGCCTCGATCCGTGCGCGTGCATAGGACCCCAGCACGTTGTAGACAAGCGCCAGTTCGCCCCGGCTGACCCGGTCCAGCAGCACGCCGGTCCGTTCCTCCAACTGCACCGCGTTGTCGCCCAGTGCACCCAGCAGCGCGCCGGCAATGCTGCCGCGCTGGCTGTCCTGGGTGGCCATGAGGTAGCCCACGTTGCTGCGCTCGATATCGTAGGTGCCCACCCGCCCTTTCAACGGTGCATCGGCAGCGTGCAGCAGATCGAGCAGTTGCCGGCGCGTGCGCGGCACCCGGTTCGCCGCCAGGCGGCGGGTGTTGTAGACCATGACCACCGGCTCGTAGCTGATCCCGAACGCCTCGTGCCGCCACTGCGCCCAGGAGGGCAAGGCATCGGTCTGCGCCGAGCGGTGCGGCAGCGCGTGTCCATCGTTGACGAGCTTGGTCTGCAGGTCCATGCCGCTGCTGATGAGCAGATCCGGTGCCGCGCCAGGCCCCGGCACGTGCAGGTAACGGCTGTAGATATCCTGGGTGATGATGTCTTCGTAGATCACCTCCGTCCCCGGATGCAGCCGCTGGTAGTCGGCGATCACCGTGGCGAACACCTCGATGTCGGTCGAGCCATGGATGCGCAGCTGCGCGGTGGGCGTGCCCTGCGCGGGAAAGCGCTGCACGTCGCCGGGGTCGGCCGCTGCAGTGAAAGCCACCAGCATCAACCACAGACCAGACAGAACCTTCATGCGTGCCTCCTCGGCATCCGGATCGTGGCGATCAGGCCGCCGCCCACCCGGTTGGACAGATCGATATGGCCGCCATGGCTGTCAACCACGCGCTTGACGATCGCCAGTCCGAGCCCGGCGCCACCGGCGGCCGCACCTTCGCCACGCGCGAAACGCTCGAAGACCCGCTCCGCATCGGCCGGCGCGATGCCCGGGCCGTGATCGGCGATGGTCAGTACGCAGTGGGTGTCATCGGTGGTCAACGCGAGCTGCAACGCGCCGTCCCCACCGTACTTGAGCGCGTTGTCGATCAGGTTCTTGATCGCTTCGCGCAGCAGCAGTGCATCGCCGTTGACCCAGGCCGGCTCGCGGGTCACCGCCAACTGCACGCGGGGTGCGGGCAATGCCTGCGGGAGCGCCTCATGCAGGGCCTGGTGCACGGTCTCGGCCAGGTCCACCGGCGCGAACCGCTGCAGGTTCGCGCGATGGATCACGCTGGCATCGCTGAGCAGCTGGTTGAGCAGGCGGCTCATGTGGGTGGCGTTGCGCTCGATCGCCTGCAGGCTGCGGCGCATGTCCTCCGGATCATCGTCATCCAGTGCCAGCTGCGCCTGCGCGCGCAGCGCGGCCAGCGGCGTACGCATCTGGTGCGCGGCCTCGGCCATGAACGCGCGCAGGGTTTCATTGCTGGTCGACAGCCGCCCCATGAAGTGGTTCAGCGCACCGACCATCTGGTCCATCTCCTGCGGCGTGGCCGCATCCAGTGGCCGCAGATCGGAGGGCTCGCGCCGGGACAGCTCGCGTTCGACCCGCACCAGCGGCCGCAGCGCGCGGTGCACGCCGAGCGCGACCAGGGCCAGCGACAACAGCGAGAGCACCACGATCGCGACCAGGGCGCGGGTCACCATGTCCTGGGCAAGCGCCTCACGTGCGCGCCGGGTCTGCCCGACCTGCACACGGACTTCCGCCTGCGCGGACGGGGAGGAGACCCGCCGCGACACCACGACGAAGCGCACGGTCTCGCCGCTGTACGGCGCATCGAACAGCTGCGGACGATCGGTCGGCGTGCGGGGCGGTGCCGGCAGATCGTCGTAGCCGGTCACGGTCTGGTTGCGTGCATCGGAGACGCGATAGAACACGCGGTCTTCCGGCGCCATCGCCAGCAGGTCGAGCGCGGCGTAGGGCAGATCGACCTGCCACTGCGCCTCCACCAGCGCCACCGAATCGATGATCGACAGTGCCGAGGACACCAGCAGGTGATCGTAGGAACGATTGGCGGCGCGCTGGCCATAGTCGCGTGCACCGAAGAACAGCGCCACGGCGAACAGCGCCATCAAGCCGCCGAGATAGAGCCACAGCGTGCGCCGGATCGAGCTCGGCGCGCGGGCATCACCCGCCATCGGGACGGCTGCCATCAGGCGTGGCGTCGTGTGCTTCGAGCAGATAGCCGCTGCCGCGTACGGTGACGATGCGCAGCGGTGCATCGGCCAGCTTGCGCCGCAGGCGACCGACGTAGAGTTCGATCGCGTTCGGGCCGGCCTCGTCATCGAAGCCGAACAGGCCGTTGCCGATCTCGTCCTTGCCCACCACCTGCCCCAGCCGACCCATCAGGATCTCAAGCAGGCGGTACTCGCGGTTGGGCAGCTCGATCGGCTGGCCGTCCAGGCTGACCCGGTGCGCGGCGTTGTCGAACTGGAAGCCACCAATCTGCACCACCTCGCTGGCCTGGCCACGGGTGCGCCGCAAGAGCACGCGGCAGCGCGCTTCGAACTCGCGGAAATCGAACGGCTTGCCGAGGTAATCGTCCGCGCCGACATCCAGCGCCTGCACCCGGTCTTCGATGCCATCGCGCGCGGTCAGCATCAGCACCGGGGTGCTGTCACCGCGCTCACGCATGCCGGCCAGTACGCGCAGCCCATCCAGTTTGGGTAGGCCGATATCGAGTACGACCAGATCGAACGACTGGTAGCGCAGCACGCTCGCTGCGGCCAGGCCGTCGCTCTGCCAATCCACGGCATGCCCACTGCGCCGCATGCGGCGGACGATCGCGTCGGCCAGGTCCGGGTTGTCTTCCACCAGCAGGATGCGCATCGGTCGGGATCGGGAAAGGTGCACGAATGCTAGCGCGTGCGGCCGCATCCGTGCGCTTCGCTGCGGTGCAGCAATGGCTGACAGGTGGATGACAGCATCCCGGCACTAGGCTGCGCCAACGCGACACCACCGAACACACGGTACCTGGGAGGGGCCATGGAACTGAACACACTGCGCTGGTGCCTGCCGGCCGCCTGCACGCTGTTGTTGGCCGCACCCGCCTGGGCCGCCGACGACAACACTGACGACCGCCCGGTCACGGCCAGCCTTGGCGGCCGCCTGCACCTGGATTTCGCCGATTTCCACAACGACCGCCGCGGTACGCCGAACAAGGACGACACCGAGATCCGTCGCGCATGGCTTGACGTATCCGGCAAGTTCTTCGTGGTCGACTACAAGCTGGAAGCGGATTTCTCCGGCGACCGGGTCGAGGCCAAGGATGTGTTCGTCAGCCGCAGCTTCGGCGATGCCGGCAAGCTCACCGTGGGCCAGTTCAAGCAGTTCTTCTCGCTGGATGACCGCACCAGTTCGAACTACGGCAGCTTCCTGGAGCGCGGCAATGCCGGCACCACGCTGGCGCCGCTGTATCGCCTCGGCGCCTCCTGGCAGGCCGCGCGCGGCGACATGACGTGGGCCGCCAGCGCCTACAGCCTGGAGAGCATCGACGCGTGGCAGGTCAAGGGCCGTGCCGCCGGTGGCCGTGCGACCTGGGCCCCCGGCGCCACCGCCGGTGATGTCCTGCACCTGGGCGTGTCGTTGGCGCATGAGCGCTACGACACCCCTGGCGCCGACGGCGTCCCCGCCCTGCGCATCCGCCCGCGCCCGGCCGGCCATCTCTCGGACAACAGCCGCCTGACCCTGGTCGATTTCTCGGCCGGGCGCGACACCGACGTCAACAAGTGGTCGCTGGAGTACGCACAGGTGAACGGGCCGCTGTCCTGGCAGGGCGAATTCAGCGGCGCTACCTTCGACGACGGCAGCCAGCGCGGCAAGGTGCTGGCCGGCTACGGCCTGGTCAGCTGGTTCGTCACCGGCGAATCGCGCGTGTACGACCGCAAGACGGGGCGCTTCGGCCGGGTCAAGGATTTCCAGCACACCGCCGGCGCGTTCGAACTGGCACTGCGCTATGACCAGATGCGCGGCGACCAGCACCTGATCGGCCAGCCCGACCTGCGCGACGGCCAGACCGAGGCGTGGACGCTGGGTGGCAACTGGTACATCCGCCCGAACCTGCGCTTCATGCTCAACCTGATCGAAAGCCGCAACCGCGACCGCCTGGCCGACGCCACCGTGGATCGCACGCGCGCGGTCACCGGCCGCCTGCAGTACGACTTCTGATGCCTACTTTCCGCACCGTTTCTTCTGGAGAATGCAGATGATGCTGAGCATCCTCGGCTTTGGCATGGTCATTACATTCATGTATTTGATCATGAGCAAGCGGCTCTCGCCGCTGGTCGCCCTCATCACCATTCCGATCCTGTTCGCGCTGATCGGCGGCTTCGCGGCCGGCATCGACGACATGATGCTGGAAGGCATCAAGAAGATCGCGCCGACCGGCGTGATGTTGATGTTCGCCATCCTGTACTTCGGGGTGATGATCGATGCGGGCCTGTTCGATCCGCTGGTGCGGATCATCCTGCGCTTCGTCAAGGGCGACCCGATGAAGATCGTGCTCGGCACCGCCATCCTGGCGATGCTGATCTCGCTCGACGGCGATGGCTCGACCACCTACATGATCACCGTGTCGGCGATGCTGCCGTTGTATCAGCGCCTGGGCATGAACGCGTTGAACATGACCTGCGTGACCATCCTCGCCGGTGGCGTGATGAACCTCACCCCGTGGGGCGGGCCGACCGCCCGTGCCGCCACCGCGCTGCACGTGGACCCGGCCGACGTCTTTGTGCCGCTGATTCCCTCCATGGTGATCGCCTGCGCCGGCGTGCTGGTGCTGGCCTGGTACCTGGGCATGAAGGAACGCCGTCGCCTGGGCGTGGTGACCCTGCCGCAGGGCGGGAGCTGGATGGACAACAGCGTCTCCGATGATGGCAACACGCTGCCGACGGTGGAAGACGCCGAGGACACCAAACGCCCGAAGCTGCTGTGGGTCAATCTGGGCCTGACCATCGCCCTGATGACCGCGCTGATCCTGGGCGTGCTGCCGATGCCGGTCCTGTTCATGGTCGGCTTCGCGATCGCCCTGGTGATCAACTACCCGAACCTGGCCGAGCAGCGCCGCCGCGTGGTCAACCATGCCGGCAACGTGCTGTCGGTGGTCTCTCTGATCTTCGCGGCGGGCATCTTCACCGGCATCCTCAACAACACCGGCATGGTCGAGGCGATGTCGCACAGTTTCCTGGCGATCATTCCCGACAGCTGGGGCCCCTACCTGGCGGTGATCACCGCGCTGGCCTCGATGCCGTTCACCTTCTTCATGTCCAACGACGCCTTCTACTTCGGCGTGCTGCCGATCCTGTCCGAAGCGGCCGGCAACTACGGCATCACGCCGGTGGAGATGGCGCGTGCCTCGCTGGCCGGCCAGCCGGTGCATCTGCTCAGCCCGCTGGTGCCCTCGACCTACCTGCTGGTCGGCCTGGCCAAGGTGGAGTTCGCCGATCACCAGAAGTTCACCCTGAAGTGGGCCATCGCCATTTCGATGCTGCTGATGTTCGGTGGGCTGCTGTTCGGCCTGTATCCGCTTGCGTCCTGATCCGCCTACCAAGGAGCCTTCCGCCATGACTCTTCGCATCGCTTACGTCACCAGCGCCATGGGCAGTGTCGGCACTGCCATCTGCCAGAAGCTGGCCCGCAACGGCCACACCGTGGTCGCCGGCTGCGCCCCGAATTCACAGCGCAAAGCCGCCTGGCTGCGCGAGCAGCGCGAACTGGGCTTCGATTTCATCGCCTCGGAAGGCAATGCCGCGGACTGGGCGTCGACGGTGGCCGCGTTCGCCAAGGTGAAGGCCGAAGTCGGCGAGATCGATGTGCTGGTCAACAATGCCGGCGGCAGCCGCGATGTGCTGTTCCGCCAGATGAGCCCGGATGATTGGAATGCGGTGATGGGGTCGAACCTGCATGCGCTGTTCAACATCACCAAGCAGGTGATCGATGGCATGAGCACGCGCGGCTGGGGCCGGATCGTGAACATCGGCTCGGTGAGTGCGCACAAGGGCCAGATCGGCCAGGTGAACTTCGCGACGGCGAAGGCGGCGATGCATGGTTTCAGCCGGGCGTTGGCCAATGAGGTGGCGACGCGGGGCGTGACGGTGAATACGATTTCGCCGGGGTATATCGCGAGTCAGTCGATCAGCAGTTTTCCGCCGGATGTGCTGGATCGTCTGGCGGGCTCGGTGCCGATCCGGCGGTTGGGCAAGCCGGAGGAGGTGGCGAGTCTGTGTGCGTGGTTGGCGTCGGACGATGCGGCGTATGTGACGGGTGCGGATTATGCGGTGAACGGTGGTCTGCACATGTTCTGACGGTTTTGCGCATCCCACGTGATGCGTGGCCTCCCCCACGAGGTCAGCCGCGATGCTGGTTGGCATCGCGGCTTTTTTTTGGCTGATTTGCGTTGTGTGGACGTCGTCTTGGTAGTGCCGGCCGCTGGCCGGCGCCTCGCGATGACGGGTCCATGGGGTTGCCGGCCAGCGGCCGGCACTACCGGCACCACCGACCAACGGTCGGTGGCTACCGCGACGGACGGTTGGCGGTGCCCGCGTTGGTCAGAACTCCGCAGCGACCGTCATGAACAGCTGACGCGGCGCACTGGCGTGGATCGCATAGCGGGTACCCGTCGGATCGGTGGGGGCGAACGAACTGAGCTGGCCGGCGTAGCGCTTGTTGGTCAGGTTGGTCGCGTTGAGCGACACCTTGATATCGCGCAGGCCCATGCCCGGCCCGAACGAATAGCCCATGCCCGCATCGAACGTCGTCACCCCGGGCACCGACTGGTCGTTGGTGTAGGTGTAGTAACGCTTGCCCGTGTACTTCGCGCGCAGGCTGGCGAAGAAACCATCGCGGTTCCAGCTGATCTCACTGGAGGCCATGCGCTCGGGCGTGTCCACCGTGATCTTGCCGGCCACCGGCACGGTCGCACCGCCCGAGGTGTAATTGTCCTCGTAGGTGGTCTTGTTCCACGAGAGCGCGTTGTACCACTGCAGGCCGTCCGTCGGCTTGAGGATGAAGGTCAGTTCCGCACCGCGGCTCTTCACCGAACCCACGTTGATGAAGCGCGTGATGCACTCCGGGCGCGTGCCGACTTCGATGCTGGTGCAGGGGTTGAGCGAGAGCAGGCGGTTGTCGAAGGTCACGTGATAGGCCGCGAGGGAGGCCTGGTACGTCTCACCGAACGTACGGAAGCCGGCTTCCAGCGTCTTGGACTTTTCCGGCTCCAGCCCGGCGCTGGCCGCGAAGGATTCCGGCGAGACCTGCAGCGGGCCACCGCTGCCGCCACCGACGAAGGCGGCGATGTTCTCCGAGTACGAGGCGAACACTTCCTGGTTCGGGCTCAGCTTGAAGCCGATGCCGGCCTGCGGCAGTACCGATTCCTTGGCGGTCAGCGTGCCGGAGGCGTAGCTGGCTTCCGTGCCCGGCTTCGCGTTGGCGGTCATGCGGGTGTTCGGGCTCTTGATGCCCACATCCACGGTCAGGCGGTCGTCCAGGAAGCGCATGCGGTCCTGCACGTAGAACTGGCGCGTGCGGATGTCGAAGTCCTGATCGAACAGGCGGCGGTCCGGGTGGTTGAGGTAGCCGTCATCCAGGAACGGACCGGTGATGTAGTAGAAATTGCGCTCGACGTTGTGGTCGTTGCGCTCATACCACAGCCCTGCTTCCAGCGAATGGATGCCCCACTGCCAGCTCAGCGCGGCGGTGATGCCCTGGCGGTTGATGGTGTAGTTGGTGCTGCGGATGGAGATCGGCAACATCTCCGGGGTGCCGGGGTTGGACGGCTGGCCCGGTGCCCACCAGTGGCCCTGGCCACGGTTCTCATGGTGGTAGCCAAGCAGCTTCAGGCGGGCGCTGTCGCCCAGCGCGAGGTCGGCATCCAGCGAGTACAGGTTGTCGTCGCGCAGCGCGCGGCTCTGGTAGTACGCGTCATCGATGCTGTTGACGCCACCGGTGAACGCACACTTCTGCGCGTTGTAGGTGCCCGGTGCGCAGTAGGCAGCGGCAACGGCGCGATCCCAGTCCGGTGCGTAGATGTTCCAGTCCCAGCCGAGGCCACGTGCGAGCATGCTCTTGGACAGGTAGGCGTAGTTGGCCTGGCTCACGCGCGAGGTGGCAGCGAAGGCACCGAAGCGGTTGTCACCCACGTTCCAGATCGCCTTGGCGTTGAACTGGCGGGTGGTCTGGTTCTGGTTCGGTTCGGCCCACATGTCCGAATCCTGATGCACGCCGGACACATAAGCCGAGAAGCCATTGATGTCGCCGGTGTCCACGCGCAGGTAGCCGCGGCGCTGGTTGTCATCGCCGACGGTGACGCTGGCCTTGCCGCCGAACTCGGTGGACGGGTCCTGCGAGAAGTACTGGATGGTGCCGCCGAGGTTGCTGGTCGAGGCGACGCCCAGCGAGCCGATGCCCTGCGACAATTCTGCGCCGGCGAGATTCTCGGCGATCAGCGCACGGGCGATGCTCAGGCCGTTGTAGTTGCCGTAGCTGTTGTCGCCCAGCGGAATGCCATCCAGCGTGTAGCCCAGGCGGCTCTTGTCGAAGCCGCGCAGGCTGATCGTCTGCGATTCTTCGTTGGCGCCGAAGGCATCGTTGGACTGTACCGAGACGCCCGGCAGGCGATCGAGGATCTTCTGGCCGCTGGTGCCCGGCGGCAGTACTTCCTTGTCCACGGCCGTGATGCGCTGCACCTGGCGGGTCTCGCCCTGGCCGATCACCGAAACGGTGTCCAGGGTCTGCGCACTGAGCGCGACGTTGGCAGCGGCGGTGGCGTCTACATCGGCAGCGTTGGCGTTGGCATGGGCGGCGCACAGCGCGAGCGCCACCGCGATCGTCAGGGGTCGGGTAAGCATGGTCGTCCGTTACATGGGGGAAGATGACCTGCGCAATGCAGGTGCATGACCAGCATGCGAGCGGAAGATGAAAGGATGTTTACGGTTCAGCGCATCGCAGATGAATTGCGATGCAGTGCTCATTGACGCACTGGGTGCCTGTGGAAGGCGCGCGAGCTTGCCGGCCAGCGGCCGGCACTACTCGGGGGCGAGCTGATCCATGCGGATGCGATTGGCGAACAAGGAGAACGCAAGCATGCCGGCCAATCCGTTCGCGCGACTGACCCAATGCGGCAACCAGCGCGGCGGGCGCAGGATGCCCTCTTCGAACAGCGGTGCGAAGGCGATCGCATCGGTCAGCGACATCTTGCCGGCAAACAGCCAGCGGCAGACCTGCAGGCGGTCTTCGGCCAGCATGTGGCGGAAGAAGGTGTGCACCGAGACCAGCCCGCGCAGGTACACCGTGTCCTTGGTGAAGGCCGCGCCACCGCTCGGGGGCACGCCGCGGAACACGCGCTGGGCGGAGGCGAAGCTCTCTTCGTTGTTCTGGCCGGCCTCGCAGAAGTAGCGGAACACCTGGATGAAATCGGCTCCTTCGCGCGCCATGGCAATGGCTTCGGTGCGCAGGCTGATGCGCTTGAGGCGCTCGATGTCGATGCTGCCGGTGATCTGCTCGGCAAAGGTCGCCAGTCCTTCCTGGGTCGCGGTGACCCGCGGCGAGGACAGCGCCAGGCTGGGCAGGTGCGGCTGCTCGCGGCCGTTGAGCGCGGTCAAGGAATGCACCAGCGCCTCGTGATGGAACAACTGCGCACGGTCGTAGGCGCTGAAACGCGCACTGGTGCGCAGGCGGATCCGGTTCGGGCCGGCGGCCGCCTTGGAGATCAGGTCCGGATCGAGCTGGACGCTGATGATCCGCGATTCGAAGAAAGCATCCAGATCACTCTGCAACTGCAGTTGCAGCGCGGTGGCCGAGACCGGCACCTGTTCTTCGGGCGCAAGCAGCTCGTGGTCCAGTTCCTGCGCGATCTGGATGAAGTGGCGGGCGGCGTCGCGGGTGCTGGGGCCGTTGCCGGGCAGCGGTTGCTCGGGCGCGCCGAACAGTTCCACCGAGTAACGATCCACCTCGGCGGTGCCCAGCGATTCCAGCAGGCCGGCAGCCTGGTCCCAGCTGTGCGCCGAGCGCTGCACGTACAGGCCGATGGGATGGTCGGGATCGCATTGCGCGCTGATCGCGGCCAGCCGGTGGCGGGTATCGGTGAAATCGAGCTTGGGGTAGTCGACCTGCGGGAGCACCGGCTGCCCGCGGGCGACGCTGGCCAGGAACGGCGCCTGCAGCGCGGCCGGCCAGCTGGTCAGCCCCAGCAGTTTGATCCCGCCCACCGCCTCGACCAGTTGGGCATCGAGCGCGGTGTGGTGGGCGACGTCACGATCCACGGTCATTGGCGTGTCCATGGACGGACAGTAGCAAAAGCTATCGTCGGCCGCCCTTTCCGCCCGGCCGCCACTGCGCGCCCTTGCCCACGTGCTTGCGCTCGATGGCCTGCTGCGCCTGGCGCACGGCCAGCTTGGCCGCGGCGGCAGCCACTTCTTCTTTCAGCTTGAAGTAGTTGAGCAGGCGCTCTTCATCCAGCGTGCCGTCATCGATGGCCGCGCGGATCGCACAGCCCGGCTCACGCTGGTGGGCGCAGTCGCGGAAACGGCATTGCGCCGACAGGGCTTCCACGTCGGAGAAGCCGCCTTCGCTCAGGGCCTCTTCACCGGTCGGCTTCAGCTCGCGCATGCCAGGGGTGTCGATCAGGCAAGCGCCGGCCGGCAGCGGAATCAGTGCGCGGTGGGTGGTGGTGTGGCGGCCGCGCGAGTCGTTGACGCGCACATCGGCGGTCTTCATGCGCTCGTGGCCGAGCAGCGTATTGGTCAGGGTCGACTTGCCAGCACCGGAGGAGCCGACCAGTACCACGGTCTGGCCAGCGGCGAGCCACGGCAACAGGGCCGAGGCGCTGGCCGGGTCTTTGCCGTTGATCGCCAGCAGCGGAATATTCTGCGCTGCCAGTTCTTCCAGCACGTCCAGGGCGTCCTGGCTGTACTCGGTCTGGTCGGCCTTGGTCAGCACCACCACCGGCTGTGCACCGCCCCCGCCGACCAGCAGCAGGTAGCGCTCGATCCGGCGCGGATTGAAGTCCGCATCCAGCCCGCAGACGATGAACACCGTATCGATGTTGGCCGCGATCACCTGCTGGTGGTAATGCTCGCCGGCCGCGCCGCGCTTGATCGCGGTGCGCCGCGGCAGCAGGGCCACGATCTTGATGCCCTCCAGCAGCACCCAGTCGCCTACCGCCGCGCGCTCGTGGCTGGGGAAGCGTGGGCGCTGCCATTCCGGCGGGGATTCGGTCTTGATCGCCGCTTCGGGCGCATCGGAGACGATGTAGCCGGTGCGATGCTGCTCGATCACCCGGCCCGGGCGCGCCTGCGGGAACTGCTCGAACAGGGCCTGCCAGTCCGGCAGCTCCGGGCCGCCCGGCCAGGGCCAGCCAATGGTCTGCAGGGCAAGGTAATCAGTGGGTTCGCTCATCGTGCCCATTCTAATGGGTGTGGCGACCAGGCGTTGCCGCGGCGGAGCGGCGCAGGCGTGGACGGGTGGAAATCCTTTCATCTGCAACTGCCTTGCAGGGCTGGGCGTTGGGCCGGAAACGCTTGCCCTGCAACGCAACAATTCCGCTACCATGCGGTTTCCATGCCTGAATGACGGCCCGTTCATGTCCACGCCCCCGCTGAAGCCGCTCGCCACCCGCGAGCGCCTGTCCGAAGTCCGCTACGAGATCCGGGGCGAACTGGCGCGACGAGCGCGGGAGCTGGAGGCCCAGGGCCGCAAGCTGATCAAGCTCAACATCGGCAACCCGGGCAACTTCGGGTTCCGCGCGCCTGAGCACCTGCAGCGCGCGATCGCCGATGACATGGGCCGCACCGACCCGTACACCCACCAGCAGGGCCTGCCGGAGGCGCGCGAAGCCATCGCCGCCGCCTACGCCCGTCGCGGCGCACCCGATGCGCATCCGGATCGGGTGTTCATCGGCAATGGCGTCAGCGAGCTGATCGACCTGTCGCTGCGCGCCCTGCTCAACCCGGGCGACGAAGTGCTGGTGCCCTCGCCGGATTACCCGCTGTGGTCGGCCGCGACCATCCTCAACGATGGCCGCCCGGTGTATTACCGCTGCGCACCGGAGAACGGCTTCCAGCCCGACCCGGTCGAGATCGAGGCGCTGGTGTCCTCGCGCACCCGCGCGATCGTGCTGATCAACCCGAACAATCCCAGCGGCGCCAGCTACTCGCGCGATCTGCTGGAGCGCATCGTGGCCATCGCCGCCAAGCACAACCTGCTGTTGATGGTCGATGAGATCTACGACCAGATCCTGTATGACGACGCGCAGTTCCATGCCGTCGCGCCGCTGGCCGGCGAGCACCCTTGCATCACCTTCAGCGGCTTGAGCAAGGTGCATCGCGCCTGCGGCTGGCGCGTGGGCTGGGCGATGCTGTCCGGCGCGGCCGAGCGGCTGGGCGAGTTCCGTGCGGCGATGGACCTGCTCAGCGCGCTGCGCCTGTGCGCCAACGTGCCGGGCCAGTACGCCATCGATGCCGCGGTCAACGGGCCGGACACCATCTCGCCGCTGTGCGCGCCGGGTGGCCGTCTGTATGAAACCCGCCGCGCGGTGATCGAAGCCTGCAACGCCAGCGAGCATCTGTCGCTGGTGGCCCCGGCCGGCGCGCTGTACGCGTTCCCGGCGGTGGTCGGTGCGGCGGCACGCAGCTTCGACGACCATGATTTCGCGCTGGAACTGATGAACGAAGAAGGCGTACTGGTGGTCCCGGGCTCGAGCTTCAACGTGCCTTACCGCCACCACTTCCGCGTGACCCTGCTGCCCGAGCCGGAGGTGATGCGCGATGTGTTCGCGCGCATCGACCGCGCCCTGGCACGCCGTGCCGAGGCCAACACCAAGGTGGTCCCGCTCAAGCCGCGCAGCGCGGTGGCCTGATGGGCCGGCCGTACCTGGCGCTGGGCGATTCCTACACGATCGGCGAAGGCGTCGAGCCGTCCGGGCGCTGGCCGACGCAGTTGGCCGCCGCCCTGCGCGATATCGGCGTGGACGTGGACGATCCAACGATCATTGCCACCACCGGCTGGACCACCGACGAGCTTGAGGCCGGCATCGATGCCGACGCACCGCAGGCTCCGTTCGCGCTGGTAAGCCTGCTGATCGGGGTCAATGATCAATACCGTGGCCGCAGCGTGGACGAGTACCGCCCGCGCTTCACCGCGCTGTTGCAGCGCGCGCTCGCCTTCGCCGGCGAGCGTGCACCGCGCGTGCTGGTGCTCTCGATCCCGGACTGGGGCGTGACCCCCTATGCCGTGGCATCCGGCCGCGACCGCGTGCAGGTCGGGCAGGAACTGGATGCCTACAACGCTGCCGCTGCGGCCATCTGCGCCGAACATGACGTGGCCTTTGTCGACATCACCGACCTGAGCCGCCAGCTGGGCGGCGAGCGCGTCATGCTGGCCGAGGATGGTCTGCATCCGTCCGCCGCGATGTACACGCTGTGGCACCAGCGCGCCTTCGAAGTCACGCGCGTGCTGTGGGCGGAGCCGACCCGCTGAGCGAGGCCACGCTGCCGCTGGCCAGGGAGCAGGCCCGCCGGATCGCCACGGCGTTCCTGCCGCCGCAGCGGTTCGGCAATCGCCGCGATTATTACTACAGCCGCGGCAAGCTCGGCAGTGATCCGCTGTATCCCGGCGTGCTCGCGGCGTTGAACGATGCGCCTGTGGCGCCGTTGCTGGATATCGGCTGCGGCCTGGGGCTGCTGGCCCACGTGCTGCGCCAGCAGGGCAGTGCACTTGCGTATCACGGTGTGGACATCGACGCTGGCAAGGTCGCCCGCGCCGAGCAGGCCGGTGCCCGGGCCGCGCTGCCGGATGCACGGTTCACCTGCATGGACGCCAGCGCGGCCCTGCCCGCCCACCTCGGCAACGTCGCGTTGCTCGACGTGCTGCAGTACCTGCCCGCGCCCGCGCAGACTCAACTGCTGCACGATGCCGCCGCGCGCGTGGCACCCGGGGCGCGGCTGGTGATCCGCACCACGTTGGCTGACCACAGTGGCCGCGACCGGACCACGCGGATCACCGACATGCTCGCGCACCTGGTGGGCTGGATGGGCACGCGTCCACGCCACTATCCCGATGCCGGGAGCCTGCGCACTCCGTTGGAAACCGCCGGGCTGCAGCTGCGGATGACACCGCTGTACGGCAATACCCCGTTCAACAACTGGCTGATCGTCGGCGATCGTCCGCTCGCTGCGTAGTCGCCGTGGCTCGCGCCGCGGGCCGCACACGCGCATACTCCCGCCCCCCTTCCGGCAAGGAGCCGCCCATGCCCCGACAGACCCGACATTCCGCGCTTGGCATCGCCGCGCTGATCGTCAGCGCCTGTGGCCTGGTGATGCTGCTGCTGAGCATGCATTACGCGCATGCGCCCGAACACGCGGCCATGCGCGAGCTGCCGTGGTCGCTGGCGGCGCTGCTCGGCAGCAGTGTCGGCCTGGCCATCCTGGCCCTGCTGCTCGGCCTGGGCAGCGTGCTGCAGCCGCGCCGGCGCCGCCTGTTCGGCATCATCGCGCTGCTGGTGACGCTGGGTCTGCTGATCGCACAGCTGTCGCTTGGCGGTTGGATCCGCGACCAGTGGCACGCCTCGCATCCGCCAACAGACGCCGCGGCCGCGCAGCCCCTCGCCCCCTGATTCCTCCGTTTCACCGCATCGACAAGGAGCCCTGATGCACACCCCTCATTCCGGCATGGGTATTGCCGCGTTCATTACCGCCCTGTGCGGTGCCGTGTTGATGCTGGGCCTGATCGTCATCGCCGGCATCATCGAGACCACCACGCCCGGCGGCATGGAGGAGACCTCGATGTCGGCGATCCTGGTCGGCCTCGGCTTGATGTGCACGGCCCTGATGCAGCTGGTGGCCTTTGGCCTGGGCGTTGCCGGTGCAGTGCAGGCAGACCGCCGCCGCGTGTTCGCGATCCTCGGCCTGGTGATCTCGATCGGCAGCATCCTCGGTGTGGTGCTGCTGATGATCATCGGCTCCCTGAGCTGATCCCCGCACTCCCGCCGGCGTAGCCCTCGGCCTCAGTCCGGCAGCCCGGCGTGCAGGCCACGTGCCTGCACCGCCTGCAGCACCGCCTCGATGATGGCCAGGTTGTGGCCATGTGCGGCGCCCTCGTGCAGCAGCACGATGCTGCCCGGCGCCAGATCACGGGTGATCCGTTCGACCACCTGATCGGGCGTGCACTCCACCCCGTCGAAACCGCGCGCGCTCCAGCCCACCCGGGTCAGCTGCCACTGCTTCAACGCGGGGGCCACGAATGGATTGGTCATCCCGACCACCGAGCGGTACCAGCGCGGTGGCGTGCCGGCGATCGCGGTGAGGGCCTGCTGGCATTGCGCGATCTCCGCGGCCATGGCCTGTCGCCCCAGCCGCCAGAAACGCGTCTGCGGGTGGCGGTGGCTGTGGTTGCCCAGGCTGTGCCCCCGGGCCAGCATCGCGCGGACCAGGTCCGGCTGCGCCTGCGCGCGTTCACCAACCAGGAAAAAGGTCGCCCTGGCCTCGTAGCGGTCCAGCAGATCGAGCACCGCCGGGGTTTCCGCCGACGGGCCATCATCGATGGTCAGCCAGACCTTGCGGGCATCCCCGGGCAGGCGGCTGAGCACGGGGGCGTAGAAGCGGCTGTTGGGGAGGAAGACCGGCACCATGAACAGGGCATGCGTGGCCACCATCAGCGGCAGGCCGTAGCGCCAGCCCCAGGCGGCCCAGACCAGCACCACCAGCAGCTGCGACAGCACCAGCCACGGCAGCCAGCGCCAGGGGCGGCGGGGAATGCGATACAACGTTTCCGGTACGGTCATGCCCCATGATGCCATGCCGCGTAGAATAGGCGGTTCGCATATCCGGACCCTGACCGTCATGTCCCTTGATCCCGCCCTGCGCTCGCGCATCGAATCCATTCTCAACGCCAACCGCGTCGTGCTGTTCATGAAGGGTCAGCCGAGCATGCCGCAGTGCGGTTTCTCGGCCAAAGCCGTCGGCGCCCTGCAGGACCTCGGGGTGGAGTTCGACCACGTCAACGTGCTCGCCGACGCCGACATCCGCGAAGGCATCAAAGCCTATGGCGAGTGGCCGACCATTCCGCAGCTGTACATCGACGGCGAGCTGATCGGTGGCAGCGACATCATCCTGCAGATGGCCGGCAACGGTGAGCTGAGCAGTGTGCTCGGCCTTGCCGCCCCCGACCGCACCCCGCCGCGCATCACCGTGACCCCGGCCGCCGTGGAAATGCTGCGTGGCGCGCTGGCCGATTCCCCGGGTGCCTCGCTGCAGCTGGGCATCGACGCGCGCTTCCAGCCGAACTTCCAGCTCGCCCCGCACGACGACAACGCGATCGCCGCCGAGTCCAACGGCCTGCGCGTGCAGTTCGATCTGGCCAGCGCCCGCCGCGCCGAAGGCATCACCATCGACTGGGTGGACGACATCCGCGGCAAGGGCCTGGCGATCGACAACCCGAACGCGCCCAAGGCCGTTCAGGAACTGAGCGTGCGCGACGCTGATGATCAGCTCCGCGCCGGCAGCATCACCGTGGTCGACGTGCGTCCGGCCGACGAGCGTGCGATCGCGGCGATCAACGCCCCGTTCGAAACCTTCGACGGTGACAACCGCGCCCGCCTGGAAGCCCTGCCCAAGGACACCGCGCTGGCCTTCCTGTGCCACCACGGTGGCCGCAGCGCGCAGGCCGCCGAGCAGTTCCGTGCCCTGGGCTTCACCAAGGTGTCCAACATCACCGGCGGTATCGACGCCTGGTCGAACGAGGTGGACAACGGCGTGCCGAAGTACTGATCTTCAGCACGTTGCGGGTAAGAAAAACGCCGGCATTGCCGGCGTTTTTTTGTTCGTGGCGCCGGTGGCGTCCTTCCACCGGTCAACCCGCAAACCCACCCTCGGCCAGATAATCCAGCTCTTCCGGCGTCGGCATCCTCCCCAGCACCGCATTGCGGTGCGGGAAGCGCCCGAAGCGGCGGATGATGTCGCGGTGCAGTTCGGCGAACTGCAGGTATTCCTTGTCGCCCAGCGCATCGAACATCGCCACCGAACGCTCCTGGTCCTGCGGATCCTCGGAGTGCTCGAACGGGAGGTAGATGAAGGCCCGCAGTTTGGGCACCAGTTGCAGATCCAGGCCCTCCTCCACCGCACGCATGGCGTAATGCCGCGCCAGGCCATCGGTGGCGTAGGCGTGCGCCGTATCGCGGAAGCAATTGCGCGGGAACTGGTCGAGCAGGATCATCAGCGCCAGCGCGCCTTCTGCGCTGCTCAACCAATGCTCGCGCGCGCGGCGGGCGGCGGCAAAATGTTCTTCCTGGAATTGCTGGCGAAACCGCGCATCGAACGCGTCATCGCGCGCGAACCACTGCTGCGGTCCGGCGTCGCGCCAGAACTCCACTACTTGTGCCGCCACGTCCATTCACTACCCCTGTGGATGGCACGCCCCAAGACGTCCATCCGTTCCATTGCCGTTACTCGTCAAAACGCAGGTGGCGGACCGACTTGCCGTTGCGCCGTATCAGCTTAAGCGCCTCGATACCGATCTGGATATGGTTCTCGACGAACTGTGAGCTGACCTTGGCGTCGGAGACCTCGGTCTTCACGCCGTCGGGAATCATCGGCTGGTCGGACACCAACAGCAAGGCCCCGATCGGGATGTGGTTCGCAAAACCGGCCGCGAACAGGGTCGCCGTCTCCATGTCGATGGCCATGCAGCGCATCACCCGCAGCTTTTCCTTGAAGGCCTCGTCGTGCTCCCAGACCCGGCGGTTGGTGGTGTAGACGGTGCCGGTCCAGTAGTCGTGGCCGAGGTCGCGGACCATGGTCGAGACCGCGCGCTGCAGGGCAAAAGCCGGCAGGGCCGGGACTTCCGGCGGCAGGTAGTCGCTGGAGGTGCCCTCGCCGCGGATCGCGGCGATCGGCAGGATCAGATCCCCCAGCTGGTTCTTGCGCTTGAGCCCACCGCACTTGCCCAGGAACAGCACCGCCTTGGGCATCACCGCCGACAGCAGGTCCATGATGATGGCCGCGTTCGGGCTGCCCATGCCGAAGTTGATCAGGGTGATGTCGTCGCTGGTGACGCTGGCCATCGGCCGGTCCGCGCCTTGGATGGGGGCACCGGTCAGCTGGGAAAAGGTGTGCAGGTAGCCACCGAAGTTGGTCAGCAGGATGTGCTGGCCAAACTGCTCCAACGGCACGCCGGTGTAACGCGGCAGCCAGTTTTCGACGATGTCCTGTTTGGTTTTCATGGGGCTGTTCCGACAAACGACAGGCGACAATTCTGCGAGACCGGCCGCGCGGCGTCGAGCGTGGCCGCTTACTCCCGGTGGTCGATCCCATCGGCCCTGCCCTTGAGGACAAGGGAGACCAGCGAAAGGAGGGCAGCCGGTATGGCCAGCAGCAGGACGAGGGCCGTTGGCGCACCGAACGCCCAGAGCGAGGCGGCAAAGGCGATGGACGATATGCCGACAAACGGAAAGGCGTACTGGATCTGTTTGATCACCAGGTAGCTGGCGGTGGCCGTCAGCAGGGAGAGTGCTGCGAGGAGGATGCGCGCTTCTTTGGGCAGCGCGCTGGGCGACTGCTCGAAGAATCCAGCCACCAGCATGAGGCCGGACGCGAACGCCAGCAGGACAAGCAACCGGTGGTAATGCGTGGCGTGCTTGCGATCGAAGCCTTCGGTAACGTTCATCGACACTTCCTTGTGAATGCAGAGTGGCACGGACGGCCCCCGCCTGTCTGACCCTCCCACGCTGGATGATCACGGCGCAAGTGGCGATCGCGACCTCACGGCCGCAGGCAAGAAAAAGGCGGCCAATGGCCGCCTTTTCCCGTTTACCAGTACCGCTGGATCAGAACTGCACGGACCAGCGCGCGGTGACGCTGCGGTCGCGGGCGTCGTCACCGAAGGTGCCGTTGTAGCCCAGCTCCAGCTGGTTGCGCGGGCTCAACCAGGCCGACAGGCCCAGCTCGGCGACCACGGCGTTGTCGGCAATCGCCGCACCGCTGACCGCGAAGCTGCTGCCGCCGGTCCAGGCCAGATCGGCGACCTGGCTGCGGTCGCCGGAGGCACGGCGGTAACCGACGCCACCGCGCACGTGCAGCCAGCTTTCCTGCTGCCACGAGGTCTTCAGGCCCTTGTCGAACCGAACACCGGCGGTCGCCACGTTGGTGCGGGTGTCGGCGACCTGGCCGTGCAGTGCCGCAGCACCGCCCTGCTCGGTGATGCCGTCCACGTCCACCTCAACGCGCGCGAACTGCAGGTACGGCTCCAGGCCACCTTCGCGACCACCGAAGCGGTATGCGCCCTCGATGAAGCCCTGGCGGGTGGTGGCGTCGTACGTGGCCGACAGCGCGTCCTGGTAGCCGGCAAACGTCAGCTGACGCTTGCTGTCCACGTCATGGCGGGAATAACCCAGACCGGCGCGCAGACCGAACGCCCCCCACTGATTGCCCACGTAGGCACCGAAGTGGGTGTTGTCGATCTCCGACCGGGCGCCGCGAGCCGCGGCCTGCTTGATGTCGGTCCGGCCGGTACCAACCAGCCCACCGACCTGCCAACCGCCGCCGAACACATGATCGGCACCGACCAGCAGACCATTGCTGTTGGAATCGGTGCGCGCGGCATTGGCATCGCCGTCGAGCTTGCCGCTGCCACCGATCGCCTGCACCCACGCGCCGCCACCGGCCGCCTCATCCGCGGCCCCCGGCGAACGCACACCCACGGCACGGCTCAGCGCCGCATCACGCAGGTAACGGCTGCTTTCCACCAGCGCCATCGGCGTGGCGGCGTGGAGTTCACCACTCAGCGCGTCCAGTGCCGCACCGACCTGGGCCGGGAACAGCTGGGTCAGCGGCTTGGGCAGGCCCTGGTTGATGGCCAGGCCATCGGCGCTGGTGGCCACGGCGATCTGGTTCGGCGTGACCGCAGCGCTGGCCAGCGCGTTGCCGCGGGCGACGTCGATGCGCAGCCCATTGGCGCTGTAGCCCAGGCTGAACTTCAGGAACGGCGAGAAGGCCGAGAAGTCGGTCGTGGCGAACTGACCGTTGATGCCACCGGCGGCCTGCAGGAAGTTGAACTGCTCACCAAGGTAGTACACGCCGGCTTCCGGCAGTGCCTTCAGGGTGCCATCCAGCGTGGCCGTACCGGTGACGCGCAGCAGATCGCTGCGGCTGCCCGGGGCCAGCTCGGCCTGGTAGATGCCGGTGGCGGTCTGCACGTAGTCGCCGTTGATGGTCAGCGTGCCGATCGAGTTGCCCGGGGCGATGATGCCTTCCACGCGGGTGCTGCCCAGCGTGCCGACGCCCTTCAAGGTGCCCTTGGCACCGACCACCGTCGCGCCATCCTGCTGCACGCCGTTGAAGGACACGGTGCCGGCGGTGACGAACAGGTCCGAGCCGTCCAGCAGGGCACCGGCATTGACGCGGGTGGCACCCGACGAGGTCAGCGAGCTGTCGAGCAGCCGGCCATTGAGCACGAAGCTGCCGCCGCTGCCGACGCTGGTGTCGCCCGCCTGCTGCAGACCGTTGAACGTGACCGAACCGCCGGTCACGTTGAGCGCCGAACCCTCGAGCACGCCCGTGGTGGAGATCACGCTGCTTCCCCCCAGGCTGTTGAGCGTGGTGGACACCAGGCTGCCGTTGAGCAGGAACTGGCCGCCCTGTACATCGACCGAAGCGGTCAGTGCATTCGCACCGTCCAGTTCCAGCACGCCGTCGCGCACGATGGCGCCGTTGAAGCTGTTGTCGCCGCTCAGACGCAGCCAGCCGATACCGGACTTGGTCAGCTTGCCCGGGCCGCCGATGTCATTGGTCCAGTCGTCCCACGCATCGCCTTCCCACACCTTCAGGCCACCGGCTTTCTGGTTCATGACCACGTCGGTGTCCACGCGCAGCAGGCCGTAGCCTTCGATGGCGGTCTTCAGATCGACCATGCCCCAGCCGTAGATCGCATCGACGCCGGGCGCGCCCAGGTCGCGTGCCGTGGTCAACAACACATCGCGCACCTGTGCGTTGTCGAGGTACGGGAAGCGCTCCATCAGCAGACCGAGCGCACCGGTGATGTGCGGTGCCGCCATCGATGTGCCGGTCTTGTAGCCGTAGGTGTACTCAGGGCTTTCGCTTTCGATGAGAAAACGCAGGTAATCCTCGGTCAGCTCCATGCGACCGTTGATCTCGCCGGCCACGATCGTGCTGGCGATGTTGGTGCCCGGTGCGGACAGGCACCAGTTGGCCGAAGCACCACAGATGCTGGAACTGGCATCAATGACGTAGTCCGTCTCACCTGCGGTGGGGAGACGGACATTCGCGACGGCCAGCCAGTACGGCTCGATCTCCGGGTTCCAGCGCGGCAATGCCGCCGTGATGCCAGCCATGCCGCCAGCAGAGTTGCCTGCCGACCACACCTGGATCAGCTTGGAACCCGGTGCACCCTCCGTTTCACCATAGATGCTGCCGTAGACGCCGTAGTCCGCGCCGATCGCAGCGTACTGCGCATCCAGGCTCTCCACCGTGGCATGGCGGGTCGAGATGCCCCAGCTGTGATTGAGCGCGCGCACGCCCTGCGCGTCTGCCTGGGCATACATGTCCAGTGTGGCGGCATCGTCCGGATCCGTGCGATACAACGCGCGCGGCCGGTAGAAGTTGTCAGGATCCAGGCGCCACTCGTAATACGTGTCGCCAAAGACGCGGGCAGCGGTCAGGTTGGCGCCAAAGGCCACGCCATGCATCCCGTTGCCATCGCGGTTGGCGCCGACGGTGCCCAACACGTGCGTGCCATGGTCGGCGTAGCTGAAGCCGTACGGCTGGCCTGCCGCGATCAGGCGATCAGCAAGCGCAGGCGGCACACCCGGCCCCAGACCGTAGTAGTTATACCCGGGCTGGTCGCCCCGGGTGCTGCCGCAGGCACCTTCGCCCGCCACGATGCTCGGGTCGGCGCAGCCGCCGTTGCCGATGGAGATGCTGGACGTGTTGCGTCCGGCGAATTCGTCGTGGGCAAGGGCAGAGCCCGAATCGAACACGCCCAGGCGCACACCCTGACCGGTAAGGCCGCGCGCATACGCGTAATCAGCCCCCATCGCGGCCAGACCCCAGTCGGCATTGAACTCATCGCTGTGCCAGCTTTCCACATCACCCGGCTTGCCGAGGATGGGGTTGGCCGCCTCGGCGCTGACGCGCGGGCTGGTGAGGTAACCGGCCTGGCCAATGGAGGCGGTGGGCGCGGCAAACGCCGCCGCCAGCCGGACGCTCTGCAGATCACGGCCGAATGCGGCGGACTGCTCGGCGCGCTGCTGCTGATAACGCTGCAGGGCATCGCTGGTAGGAGTGGCCAGCGCCGGAACGGCGCTGGCGGCAAGCAGGGTGCCGATGATGGCCGAGGCCAGCAGGGACGGCGAAGGGCGACGGAACGTCGCGCGGGACAGTGAATTCACGGTCATGTACTGAGAACTTCCTTGATCTGGTTCGAGTGTTGGAATCTGGAACTGGATGCACTGCGACTCTCTTGCGACGGGCGCGCATCGGTCCTCGCCGCCGCTTTGAGCCTACCCGAAAAATTCATGAAAAGTTCACAATTGTTTCTCATATCAGTGCTAGGTCTCATTTGCTAAAACTATGCAGAAGGTCACTTGGCAAACGACCCGCGTCCCGGATAGCGTCGAAGAATTGTGTCCATGCGGCTTGGGGAGAACCATGCAGAAGTTGTTGAGCGTCGGCGTTGGCCTGGCGTTGATGTCGATCGTGTCCGCGCCGGCGCCCGCCGCGTCGCGCTTCCTCCAGGATCCCTACCCCAGTACCTATGCGCCGATCGCCTCGGCCCCGGTGTTGATCAGCAATGCCACCGTGCTCACCGGCACCGGCGTGCGCCTGGACAACGCCGATGTGCTGCTGCGCGACGGCCGCATCGCGGCGGTGGGTACCGGCCTCACAGCCCCCGCCGATGCGGTGCGTGTCGATGGCCAGGGCAAGTGGGTGACCCCTGGCATCATCGATGTGCACTCACACCTGGGCGTGTATCCCAGCCCGGGCGTGAGTGCGCACAGCGACGGCAACGAGATGACCGCACCGGTCACCGCCAATGTCTGGGCCGAGCACTCGGTGTGGCCGCAGGATCCCGGCTTTGCTGCGGCACTGGCCGGCGGCGTGACCTCGATGCAGGTGCTGCCCGGCTCGGCCAACCTGGTCGGCGGCCGCGGGGTGACCCTGAAGAACGTACCCGCGACGACCTATCAGTCGATGAAGTTCCCCGGCGCACCGTGGGGCCTGAAGATGGCCTGTGGCGAGAACCCCAAGCGCGTCTACGGCGGCAAGGGCACGGCGCCGGGCACGCGCATGGGCAATGTCGCCGGTTACCGCGCGGCCTTCATCGATGCCAGCGAATACATCGCCAAGAACACCCCGAAACAGCCGAAAAAGAAGCGCTGGTTCAGCGGTGACGACAAGGGCGACAGTGCCGGCGACAGTGGCGGCAAGCGCGATCTCAAGCTGGATACGCTGGCCGGCGCCATCCAGGGCGACATCCGCGTGCACATCCACTGCTACCGCGCCGATGAGATGGCCACGATGCTGGATCTCTCCAAGGAGTTCGGCTTCAAGATCGCCGCCTTCCATCATGCGGTGGAGGCCTACAAGCTGGCCGACCGGCTCGCCGAGGAAGGCGTGTGCGGTGCGCTGTGGGCCGACTGGTGGGGCTTCAAGATGGAAGCCTTCGATGGCATCCAGGAGAACATCGCCCTGGTCGACCGCCCCGCCAACAGCTGCGCGATCGTGCACTCCGATTCGCCCGAGGGCATCCAGCGCTTGAACCAGGAGGCGGCCAAGGTGATCGCCAACGCACGTCGTGCCGGCATCGAGATCGCCCCGGAGCGGGCCATGATGTGGCTGACCTCCAACGCAGCGCGCTCGCTCGGCGTGGAGACGCAGACCGGCAGCCTGGAGGCCGGCAAGATGGGCGATGTGGTGGTGTGGAACGGCAGTCCTTTCAGCTCCTATGCGCTGGCCGAGAAAGTCTACGTGGATGGCCACCAGGTCTATGACCGCCAGGACGTGAGGCGGCAGCCGCTGTCGGACTTCATGCTCGGCCAGGAGGCACGCCCATGAGCCGCCGCGTCCCGATGCGCCTGCTGCCACGCGCACTGCTGTTGCTTGCGGGTACCTGCATGGCGACATCCGTGTTCGCGCAGGATCTGCTGATCCGCAATGCCACCGTGCATACCGCCGCCGCGCGCGGCAGCCTGGAGCACAGCGACGTGCTGGTCCAGGGCGGCGTGATCCGCGCCGTCGGTCCGGGCCTGTCGGCGCCGGCCGGCGTGGCCGTGGTCGAGGCGGCGGGCAAGCCACTGACCCCGGCGCTGTTCGGCGGCATCACCGATATCGGCATCGAAGAAGTCTCCGGCGAGTCAGCCACGGTGGACAGCACGCTGAAACTGGACGACCAGCCGCTGCGTCCGGAATTCGATGTCACCCTGGCCTTCAATCCGGATTCGGTGCTGATCCCGGTCGCGCGGCTGGATGGCATCGGCTTCACGCTGCTCGGGGCGAACACCGGCGGCGGCTTCATCGCCGGCCAGGGCGGCGTGATGCGGCTGGACGGCAGCGCTGACGCGGTCGGCCCGCAGGCGCTGTTCATCCGCCTCGGCGCGTCCGGTGCGGAGCTGACCGGCACCTCGCGTGCCGCCCAGTGGATGCTGCTGGAACAGATGGTCAGCGAGGCACGTGGGCGCGTGCCGGCGGACTCTCCGCATGCGCTGCTGACACCGGCCGGGCGCGCCACGCTGGGGCGCTACCTCGCCGGCCAGGGCCGGATCGTGGTGCAGGTCGACCGCGCGGCCGATATCCGCCAGCTGCTGCGCTGGGCCGCCCGTGAGAAGGTCAAGATCGCCATCGCCGGCGGTGCCGAGGCGTGGCGCCTGGCCCCGCAGCTGGCCCAGGCCGGCGTGCCGGTGTTCGTGGATGGGCTGGGCAACCTGCCGAGCAGCTTCGATCAGCTCGGCGCGACCCTGCAGAACGCCGCGCGCCTGAAGGCGGCCGGCGTGCCGGTCAGCTTCGCCCAGCGCGACGATGCCTCGCACAACGCGCGCAAGATGCGCCAGCTGGCCGGCAATGCCGTCGCCAACGGGTTGCCCTGGGATGATGGCCTGGCGGGCCTGACCCGGGTGCCGGCCCAGGCGCTGGGCGTCGGCGACCGGCTTGGCACCATCGAGCCGGGCAAGCTGGCCGATCTGGTGCTGTGGGAAGGCGATCCGCTGGATGTCGGGCATTACGCCGAGCAGGTCTGGCTGGGCGGTCGCGCGATGCCGATGCGGTCGCGCCAGACCGAGCTGCGCGACCGCTACCAGGCGCCGGCGTCGAGCGAACCGCGCGCATACTCGCGCTGAGTCCCTGCACAGGGCCGCTGCCTGCGGCGGCCCTGCGTTCGGCGGCACTGCCGTCCCGCAACGTGAGCATCCGATCATGGCCCTGCGCTGGTATTTCGATTTCGTCTCACCGTTCGCCTACCTGCACTGGCAGCAGCTCAAGGCCCTGCCGCAGTTCAAGAGCATTGTGCCGGTGCCGATCGCCTTCGGCGCGGTGCTGCACCACCTGGGCAACCTCGGCCCGGCCGAGATTCCGGCCAAGCGGCTTTTCACCTATCGGCAGGCACTGTGGCAGGCGCGCAGTGCCGGGGTGACGCTGCGCTTTCCGC
Source organism: Stenotrophomonas sp. TWI809 (assembly GCF_039673205.1). Classification (NCBI taxonomy): domain Bacteria; kingdom Pseudomonadati; phylum Pseudomonadota; class Gammaproteobacteria; order Lysobacterales; family Lysobacteraceae; genus Stenotrophomonas; species Stenotrophomonas sp. TWI809. Next base: position 119,817 of record NZ_JBDJLE010000009.1, read on the forward strand.
CGGGCCATCCGTTCAACCCGCTGGCGGCGATGCGTCTGTGCCTGGCCGCCGGTGCCAGCCACGAGGCGGTCGAGATCCTGTTCAACTGGATCTGGCGCGATGGCCACGCCGGCGACAGTGCCGCCGCGCTCGCCCTGCCCGGCGCGATGCTGGGCGTTGCCGATGTCGCTGCGGCGATCAGTGAGCCGTCGGTCAAGGAAGCGCTACGCTGCAACACGGATGCGGCTTTGGCGGCCGGCGTGTTCGGCGTCCCGACGCTGGCGATCGGCAACGCGCTGTTCTGGGGCAACGACGCCCACCCGCTGATGCAGGCGGTGCTGGCCGACCCGCGCCTGCTTGAGCAGGGAGAGTGGGCCCGGATCAAGGATCTGCCGGTGGCGGTGGAACGCAGCCGCTGAGCCCGGGCCGGCTCCCCGGTCAGGCAAGGCGAGCCGTTTTGAGATAGCGTTCACGTTTCCGAACCTACAACCTGCCGGAGGGGCACAGGATGCGCATCGGAATCGTGGTCGACTCTGCGTGCGATCTGCCGCAGGATTTCATTGAACAACACAACATCGTGCTGCTGCCGATCACCGTCCGCATTGGCGAGGCCGTGCTGGCCGACCATCGCGACGAACAGGCAACACTGAGCTTTCTGCATGCCCATGTGGCCGAGCACGGCGCCGAGGCGGAAACCATTCCGTTCAGCGTCAACCAGATCCGGGACCTGTTCCTGGGCAAGCTGGTGATCGATTACGACCATGTGTTCTGCATGACGATCACCAAGACCCGCAGCCCGATCCACGACAACGCGATGCAGGCCAGTTTCGCGATCCTCAATGATTACAAGCCGGTGCGGCAGGCAGCGGGCTTCAACTCGCCGTTCGCGCTGCGCGTGCTCGATACCCAGAACCTGTTCGCCGCACAGGGCGTGACCGCGGTGGAAGCGGTGCGCCTGCGCGACAGTGGCGCGAGCGTGCAGCAGATCCGCGAGCGGCTGGAGCTGCTGGCCAACAACGTGCACGGCTACATGATCACCCGCGATCTGTACTACATGCGCGCCCGTGCACGCCATAAGGGCGACCGCAGCGTGGGCCTGATCAGCGCCGCGCTGGGCAGCGCGCTGGACATCAAGCCGGTGCTGCATGGCTACCGCGGCGAGACCGGGCCGGTGGCCAAGATCAAGGGCTTCGACAATGCGGTGAAGAAGCTGTTCGATTTCGTCGGCCAGCGGGTCAAGGGCGGCCTGATGACGCCAACCGTGTGCATCAGCTACGGCGGCGAGCTGGCCGACCTGCAGGCCCTGCCCGGCTACGCCATGTTGCGTGAGACCTGCCAGGCGCATGGCGTGGATGTGTTCGAGGCGGTGATGAGCCTGACCGGCATGGTCAACGTGGGCAAGGGCGCGGTAACGATCGGGTTTGCCGACGGCCCCCACACCTTCAACGGCTGACCGCACTGGTCAGCATCGCCGCGGCCATGCCACGATCCGGGCACGGCCGCGGGTTCTGCACGCGGATTGCACCGCGTCTCTGCCAGCCTTGCCGCATTCAATGGAGGTAACCATGCCAGTAAGTTATGACATCAGCCTGCCGGACCCGGCCAAGGCGCGCGGCAACGATCCGGACCTGTCCTTCCACGCCCAGGGCGCGGCAGGGTTGGCCGAAGAGCTTCAGAATGCCCTGCGCACCCCGGTGCTGTTCGACCGCTGGCGCGCCAAACAGGACGATCCCGACGCGGTCGACCCGCAGTGGGGCGCGACCGATCCGGCCGCCACCGTGACCGGCGCGCAGGATGATCTGCGCATCAACCTCTGCGCCACCACCAGCATCGACAGCGACGTGTTCAAGCAGCGCCTGCGCATGCTGGCCGGCAGTCACTGGGAACTGCGCAACGTGCGTTGAGCCATGTTGCCCGGCCCGCTGGCAGCCGACGCGCTGCCAGCGAGGGTCACGCCTACCCCCACATCGCGCCAGCCGCCACCCAGCGCGCGATACAGATCCACCCGTGCGATCGCAGCCGCCGCCTGGCTGTCAGCCAGCGCTGCCTGGTTGTCCAGCGCGATGCGCTGGGTGGTCAGCACGTCGAGCATATCGATCACCCCGGCCTGGTACTGACGACGCGCAGCCATCAAGGCACGATCACTTTCCTCCACCGCCACCTGCAGCGCCTGCCCGCGTCGCTGCTCCGCGCTGTACCCGTCTATCGCATCGTCCACGTCGTGCCACGCCTGCAGCACCGTCTTCTGGAACTGCAGCGCAGCTTGGCGTTCCTGCAGCCGGCTGAGAGCGAGGTTCGCTTTCAACCTGCCGCCCTGGAAGATCGGCAGACTGATCGCCGGACCGATGCTGAAACGATGGGCGTTCCAGCCGTCCAGGTCGTCGAGCTGTTTGGCCTGGAAGCCGGCATCGCCATTGAGGGTGATGCGCGGCAGGAAGTTGGCCTTGGCCACACCGATGCCAGCCGTCGCCGCATGCAGGGCCGCTTCGGCGCGGCGGATGTCCGGGCGGCGCTCGACCAGGTCGCTGGGTAGCCCGGCCGCCATGCCGGGCAACGCCGGCCAATCGCGCCGCGCGTTTTCCAGCTGTGCGTCCAGCGCCTGCGGGGAGCGCGCCAGCAACAGGGCCAGCGCATTGCGCAGGTGCGATTGCCGATGCTGCAGCGGTGCCACCCGCGCCTCCAGCGCTGCCACCTGCGCGGCCGCACTGGCCACCTGCAAGGTGGTCGCTACGCCCTGCTGCTGGCGGGAAAGGGTCAGCCGCTGCACGTCGCGCGCGATGTGCAGGTTGTCCTCGGTGATCGCCAGCAACTGACGCGTCGCGCGCAGCTGCAGATAGGTACCGGCGGCTTCGGCCATCACCGCGGTCTGCACCGCGTGCCAGTCTTCGTTGGCGATCTGCACGCGGGCATCGGCGATCTCCACCTGGCGGCGCACACGGCCCCAGAGATCCAGCTCCCAGCTCAGGCCGATACCGGTCTGGAACAGCCCATAGTCCTCCCGCCCGGCATTGCCGGACGGATCGTTCAAACCCACTTCGCTGTTGCGCGCACGGGTGGCGCCGACCGTCGCGCCGACGGCCGGGACGCGGTCGGCGGCGCTGCTCCGGCGCAGCGCGCGGCTCTGCGCGACGCGGTTGGCCGCCAGCTGCACATCCAGATTGGCGCGCATGGCCTGGCTCGCCAGCGCCACCAGCAGCGGATCCTCGAAGCCGTTCCACCACGCCGCGTCATCAGCGAAGGCCGCCGAGGTGATCACGCCCCCCTCCCACTGCGCGGGCAGGCTTGCCTGGGGCCGCACGAAGTCCGGGCCGAGGGTGCAGGCCGCCAGTGCGGTGCACAGCGCGCTGCCTGCCATCAGGCGCACCGTCTGCCGGCGCATCATGCGCCCTCCCCCGGCAGCCCACGCCCGCCGCTGTCCAGATCCACGCGCGCCTCCACCGACATGCCGGCGCGCAGCTTGCCGGCCAGCGGTTGGCCTTCGTCGAGCACGATCTTCACGGGTATCCGCTGCACCACCTTGGTGAAGTTGCCGGTGGCGTTCTCCGGCGCGATCGCGGCGAAGGTCACCCCGGTCGCCGGGGCGATGCTGTCGATCCGGCCGTGCAGCGACTGGCCGGGGAACACATCCACCTGCACGTCTACGCGCTGTCCGGCGTGCATGCGCGTCATCTGCGTTTCCTGGAAGTTGGCGACGACGAATGCCTGCTGCAGCGGCACCACCGCGAGCACCGGCGTGCCCGGGGTAAGGTAAGCCCCCACGCGCACTGCGCGGCGGCCAACCATGCCATCGATGGGCGCGCGCAGCTCGGTATGCGACAGATCCAGTTCGGCACGGGCCTGTGCGGCGTCGGCCCGCTCCACGGCGGCCTGCGCGGACTGCACGCTGGCGGTCAGCAGCGCAGTGCGCTGGCGTGCATTGACCACGGCCGCGGTGCCCTGTTGCAGATGCGCACTGGCCACCGCCTGGCGCGACTGCGCCTGCTGTGCGTTCTGCACGGTGCCGGCACCGTCGCTGGCCAGCGCTTGATAGCGGCGTTGATCGGCCTGGGCGAGGCTGAGCTCGGCGCGACTGACATCCACACTGGCCTGGGCCTGATCGATTACCGAACCCTGCTGCGCCAACGCGGCCTGCGCATTGGCCAGTTGCGCCCGTGCATTGGCGAGATCGGCACGCGCGGCCGCCAGCGCGACCTGATAGTCGCGATCATCGATGCGCGCGAGCACATCGCCGGCCTTGACCGTCTGGTTGTCCCGCACGCGGACCTCGCTGACGAAGCCAGCGATCTTCGGCGCGACCACGGTGAAGTCCGCGGTGACATAGGCGTTGTTGGTGGATTGATGGCGGCCATCGTGCAGCAGCCACCCGGCGCCGCCGGCGAGCAGCAGCAGGCCGGCAGCGATGACGAAGGGAACGGAGTTGCGATGCAGGGACACAGGGGAGTTCCTTGAATTCAAGCCACGGCACGTGGCGGATACATGCGTGTGGGCAGCCACGGAATCAGCGCGATCAGCGCCACCGCCACCCACACGACGAGGAGATAGAGATCGGCCGAGGTCAGCGCCACGACCTGCGCATGCAGACGCGCGCCCAGCCCGGGTGCGGCGCCCGCGTCAAACCAGGGTGCGTTGCCGATCCGGTCGACCAGCGCGGTCGAGTGCAGATGGCTGCGCGCGGTGGTGACCGCCTCGAGCAGGCCACCGGCGAGGACCGCGGCGAAGCCTTTGACGGTGTTGAACCATGCTGAAGCGAAGGGGCCATCGGTCGGCGCCAGGCTGCCGGTGGCGAGCATCAGCAGCGGCAGCACCGCCATCGGCTGGGCGATGACCTGGATCACCTGCAGCCACACGAAGTTGTCGCGGTGCCAATCGGTGGTCAGCTGCGCGCCCAGGCCACAGGCCAACGCCAGCAGGCCCAGGCCGATCGCCTGCACCCAGCGGCTGTCCACCCGGCGCTGGTTGAGCAGGGTCGCCACCAGCGGCAGCGCGATCAGCTGCGGCAACGCGACCCACAGCAGTATCGGCGCGGTCTGCAGCGGCCGGTAGCCCTGCACCTTGGCCAGGAAGCTGGAGGGAATCATGATCACCGCCAGCAGCACGAACAGCACGCCACCGAGGGTGATCAGCGCGTAGCTCAGATTGCGGTTGGCCAGCAGCTGCAGCTTGAAGAACGGCAGCGGGTGCGACCATTCGTTGTAGAAGAACAGCGCCAACAGGCCAGTGCCACCGCCGAGCAGCAGGCAGATCAGCGGCGAGGCGAACCAGTCCAGGCGCGGCCCCTGCACCAGGCCGATGACCAGCATCACCAGCGCCGGGAACCCGAGCGCCAGGCCGACCCCGTTGAACTGCGCGAAACGCTCCAGCCGCAGCGGGTCCTGCGGCAGGCCCCATGCCACCATGCCCAGCGCGGCCACACACCACGGCACGATCTGCCAGAACGCCCAGTGCCACCCCACGTAGTCCACCCACAGCGCGGCCATCGGTGTGCCCAGGCTCGGCCCGAACGTGGCCGTCAGCGCATAGCCGGCCAGGCCGTACAACTTGATGCCCGGCGGCAGGAAGCGCAGCGCCACGCTCATCAGCAGCGGTGGCAGCGCGCCGCCCGCCAGCCCCTGCAGCGCGCGCAGGATCAGGAACGAGGGCAGATCCGGTGCGAACGGACACAGCACGCCCAGCACCATGAAGGCGCCGATCATCACCAGTGCGAAGCGACGCAGTGAGAAGGTGACCGCGCACCACGGCGCAAACGCCATCGCGCTGACCGACATCGCCGTGTACAGCGCGATGATCCAGCTGCCGTCATCGGCACTGAACCCCATCGCGCCCCGGATGTCGGCCAGCGCGACCTTGGTGACGTTTTCGTTGATACCCGAGATCAGCACAGCCAGCAGCACGCCGCACAGGCCCACGGCCAGACGCAGGCCGAACACCGCCTGCGCGGGCGGTGCAGCCGGCACGGCAGTTGCTGCCGGCAACGGGGCGGCAACAGCAGTCATCGAACACCCCCCGGGTACGGGGGATGCAGCGGGAACAACACGGACATGGGTCCACTCCACGACGGGGAGCGGCAGTCTAGGCAGCGCCAATGCTGCGAAAAATGCTGCGCCGGCCATCGCTGGCGTGCATCAGACGCACGCCTCACCGGTGACCGTGCAGGCGGCCGGGGTCGCAGTGCGTCAGGCCTGCGTGGACTCCGCGTCGCACATCGCCTTGATGCTGCGGCGCAGCCAGCGATGCGCCAGATCGCTGTCCAGGCGGGGATGCCATGCCTGCACGACAATCGCGCTGCGGACCGGAATCGGCAGTTCAAACAGGCGCAGCGGTACCCCGAGGCGTTCCAGCCGGCCCAGCATCACGCTGGGCATCTGCGGCAGGATCAGGTCCGAATCGGCCGCGGCGAAGATCGCCGAGTGGAAGGTCGGCATGATCTGCGCGACCCGTCGGGTCAGCCCCAGCGCTTCCAGGTCCTCATCGATCGGGCCATACCACCGGCCACGGCGCGATACGGCGATGTGGTCGAAGGCCACGAAGCGCTCGGCAGTGATCTCGCCGGCGAAGATCGGGTGGCCCTCGTGGGCGGCACCGAAGAACGAGGTACTGAACAGGTTCTGCACCTTGGTATCGGCGCTCAGCTTGCTGACAGCGCTGATGTGCAGATCGATCCGGCCCTGCGCCATCGCATCGTCGTCCCCATCGCCCTCGGGCACGAACCGCAGCACCGAGCACGGCGCCTGCGCCTTGAACAACTCGCGCATGCGGCCACCGTACGTGCCGACAAACACATCGTTGGCGCGGATGCTGAAGGTGCGCTCCAGCGTCAGCATGTCGACCTCGCGGCCGGCATTGAAAACCAGGTGGGCCTGCTCGATCACCCCGCGCACCTGCTCACGCAGTTGCAGCGCGCGCGGGGTCGGGGCCAGGCCACGGCCGGCGCGGACCAGCACCGGATCGCCGATCGCCTCGCGGATGCGGCCCAGGGTACGGCTCATCGCCGGGGCACTGAGGTTCATCCGCCGCGCCGCGCCCACGACGCTGCCCTCCTCGATCAGGGCATCCAGGGCAATGAGCAGGTTCAGATCGGGCATGGTCACGGCAGTATCACCTTCAACGTGTGGCGGTGACTTTACTGCAATCCAAAACCGGTATTGATGCGCCCAACGCACGGCTCCGCTGCGGCGCACGGCATGGGTCCAGCGCCAACGGTGCGCGACCCTAGCGCCCCCTCTGCCGAGATTGCCGATGTTCACCAAGATCCTCGTCGCCTTGGATGGCGGCCCACAGCACGCCCAGGTACTGGACCTCGCCGGGTCGCTGGCCGGGCCTTCCACCCGGTTGCACCTGCTGTGCGTGCTGGACCCCGCCTTCGCGCTGGCCGACGACGCACCCCGTGCCGAGCACGCCGAGTATCCGGCCGCCGACGCCCAGGTCCACCAGGCCGAACAGCTGCTTGCCACCGCCCTGAACAGCCTGCGCGAGCGCGGTATCGACGGCATCGGCCACCACCCGGCCGGCGAGCCGGCGCAGGTGATCTGCGATCATGCCCGCCAGCACGGCTGTGACCTGATCGTCATTGGCCATCGCCACCTGTCGCGGCTGGAACGCCTGCTGGACCGCTCGGTCGGGCAATGGACAGTGGACCATGCGCCCTGCCCGGTGCTGGTGGAAGTGAGCGGTGGCGATGCCTGAGCGAACGCCGGCGTGCCGTCATCCATCGGCCGCGGCCGTGCCTTGGCCCGGCGGCGAACGGTGATCGCGCTCAGCCCGGTGCGCCGCCCGCTTCCACCCGATTGCGCCCGCCCCGCTTGGCGGCGTACAGCGCGGCATCCGCCGCCGCCAGCAGCTCGGCAGGATCGGCGTCCAACACCCTCGGCACGGTCCCGACGCCGATGCTGATCGTCACCGGTCGTCCCGACTCAGCGGAAGGCAACTGCAGCTGCTCCACTGCACGGCGCATGCGCTCGGCGAGTGCAGGGGCGCCTGCCAGCGGCGTGGATGCCACCACCACGGCGAATTCCTCACCGCCATAACGGGCAACCAGATCCGTGCTGCGCACCGCGCACCCCGCCAACGTTGCAGCGACCAGGCGCAGGCATTGATCGCCGGCCGGGTGCACGAAGCGGTCGTTGAACGCCTTGAAGCAGTCGATATCGACCATCAGCAACGCGATCCCCTGCCCGCTTCGCCGCGCCTGCTCCCACGCATCACGCAGGCTCTGGTCGAACTGGCGTCGGTTGGCCAGGCCGGTGAGGCTGTCGATCCGCGACAATGCATCGAGCTGGTCCTGCCGCGCGAACGAACGCATCTGCATCAACACACTGCGCAGGCCCGACCCCACGGTAGCCAATGCAAACCCGGCTACGGCCAGATAGGGATGCTCGCGCACCATCAATGCCGACACCACCATCAGCGACAGGGCCAGGATCAAGGGGCTCCCGGCGCGCACGGCCATCACCAGCGCGCGCGGCACACGCACTTCACTGCGTCGGGAAGGCCGCAGCGCCATGATCGCCAGCAACAGGAACGGGACATCGATCAGCAGATCGACCAGGCCGCCGTAGCTGCCCTCCGTCTCGACGTGGTTGATGTACGCGGCAACACCCAGGTACACCCAGGCGAACACGCACAACGTCCGGAAGAACACGCGCCGAGAGGGATCTTCGCTCGCCCGCCAGCGCAGCAGCGCAAAGCCGGCGATGAAAATGTTCTCCACATCGAACATCAGCCGCAGGTGTGCGATCCCGTCCTCGCCCGCATCGTTGAGCGTGGCGAAGGAGAACGTGTAGACGAAGAACAGGTAGCCGAGCAGCAGCGCGAGCAGCGCATCAATCAGGCTGAGGTACCACGGCTCATGCCGCGGATGGGCCATCGCGAAGGTGAGCGGCACGCCGTACAGCACGTACAGCAGCATGCTCAGCCCCGGCGTCGCATCGGCGTTGCCTCGGCCGACCTCCTGGTACATGTTCAACGCCATGCCTGCCGCCCACAGCCCCATGCCCAGCGCCATCGCGACCCAGCCGACGATCGAGGCGCTGCGGCGCCCCCGCCACACACAGGCCAGCCCCGCCAGCAGGGGCGCTCCGATCAGGAACGCATAGGACACCGGCAGCGCATGCGCGGGCATCAGCACCAGCGCGATGCCATGGCACAGCAGGTACAGTACCGACAGCCAGACCACCATGCGGCTTTCCATTCCGATGCGGCGTTGCGACCAACATACAAGGTTGCCCGGCACCTGGGGATCAATTCATCCCGCGTTGACGGCGTGGGCGCGGCAGGGCGCCGGGCAGCGTCGGCTACTCTTCCTCGAGCTGCTGGAAACGTTCCGCCAGGAAATCGATCAGCGCGCGTACGGAGGGCAGCAGTCCGCGCCGTGAGGGGAATACCGCGTGGATGATCTCCCGCCGTGGCGCCCACGCGGGCAGCACGTGCACCAGCGTGCCAGCGGCAATCTGGTCGCACACCATCATCCGCGGCAGCTGCACCACGCCCACGCCGGCCACCGCGGCCGCGCGCAGGGTCAGCATGCCGCGGGTGACCAGGCGCGGCCGATGATGGATGTCCGCGCGCGTGCCGTCCGGGCCGAACAGATTCCAGACGTGCTCGTTCTGCGGTAGGCCCAGCTCCATGCTCGGCAACGCAGCGAGATCGGCCGGCACCTGCGGCAGGCCCAGCCGCGCGATCAACGCCGGGCTGGCGACCAGGCACTGGCTGCGCTCGGCCAGCACCCGCATCACCAGCTCGGTGTCCTGCAATGGCGGTGGCCGCACCCGGATCGCGATATCGATGCCCTCGGCAATCAGATCGACCCGGCGGTTGGTGGCATCCAGCTGTATCGCCACCCCCGGGCACTGCGCCAGGAAGGCCGCGATCATCTCGCCGACACGCGTGTCCAGCAGCGCGACCGGGCAGGCCACCCGGACGATGCCGCGCGGCTCGCTGCGGGTGAGTTCGATCGCTTCCTGGGCGGCTTCGGCTTCCACCAGCATCGCCTTGCAGTGCGCGTAGAACGTCTGGCCGACCTCGGTAACCGAGAAGTGCCGCGTCGAACGCTGGATCAAGCGCACCCCCAGCCGCTCCTCAAGCAGCGCCACCCGGCGGCTGAGTTTCGACTTGGGCACCCCCAGCGCCCGCCCCGCCGGCGCGAAACCACCGTGATCGACCACCTGGGCGAAATAGTAGAGGTCATTGAGATCCTGCACGCCGCCTCCAGCGTTCACCAAATAGGACTATGAGGATAAATTCTGCTGACTACCGGCGCCAGCGTCCTGAATTCATCATCTCTTCCATCAGACACGGGCCTGCCCCCGGAGGAGTACGACATGAAGAAGATTCTCGGCATCTACAGCGCCCCCAAGGCGCACTGGGTGGGCGACGGCTTCCCGGCCCGGACCCTGTTCTCCTATTCCAGCCACGGCCAGCAGGTCAGCCCCTTCCTGCTGCTGGACTATGCCGGCCCGATGAAGTTCACCCCCGCTGCGCAGCCACGCGGCGTTGGCCAGCATCCTCACCGCGGCTTCGAGACGGTGACCATCGTCTATGAGGGCGAAGTGGAGCATCGCGATTCCACCGGCGCGGGCGGCACCATCGGCCCGGGCGACGTGCAGTGGATGACCGCCGCCTCCGGCATCCTGCATGAAGAGTTCCACTCCCACGCCTTCACCCGCACCGGCGGCACGCTGGAGATGGTGCAGCTCTGGGTGAATCTTCCGGCCAAGGACAAGATGGCCGCGCCCGGCTACCAGACCCTGCTGAACGCGCAGATTCCGTCGGTGCCGTTGCCGGACCAGGCGGGCCGCGTGCGCGTGATCGCCGGTGAGTTCGACGGCCAGCGTGGCCCCGCGCGCACCTTCACGCCGATGGATGTGTGGGACCTGCGGCTGCTCCAGGGCCATAGCGCCCACCTGCCGGTGCCCGAGGGGCGCCATGTCGCCCTGGTCGTGCTGCGCGGCAGCGTGCAGGTCAATGGCAGCCAGGCCGTGCACGAGGCGCAGCTGGTGATGCTCGATCGCGATGGCAGCGCCCTGCAGATCGAGGCCAACAGCGATGCCACGGTGCTGGTGCTCAGTGGCGAACCGATCGATGAGCCGATCGTGGGCTACGGGCCCTTCGTGATGAACAGCCAGGACGACATCAGCCAGGCCTTCGCCGATTTCAAGAGCGGCCGCTTCGGCCAGATCGCTCACGCGTAATTCCGGCGACGTGCTGGATTCGCAGCGCGATTGACGCATCCCCTGTCCTCCGTGGCGATGGTCGTTGCCATCGCCATACCCCGGCCGCCCAGCGGCCTCCCCATTCCCAGGAGTATTTCCCATGGCAAGCGAACCCATCCGTGATCCTGTCACCGATCACCTGCTGACCCCGCAGAACGCCGCCTTCATCATCATCGACTACCAGCCGGTACAGGTGAACTCGATCGCCTCGATGGACCGGCAGTTGCTGGTCAACAACATCGTCGGCACCGCCAAGGCCGCCGTCGCCTACGGGCTGCCGATCGTGCATTCCACGGTCAATGTGCGCAGCGGCCTCAACAAACCGCCGATTCCGCAGCTGCGCAAGGTGCTGGCCGACCATCCCACCTACGACCGCACCACCATCAATGCATGGGAAGACACCGCATTCCGCGACGCGGTGCAGGCCACCGGGCGCCGCAAGCTGATCATGACCGCCCTGTGGACCGAAGCCTGTCTGACCTTCCCCGCCCTGGATGCTTTGAAGGAGGGCTACGAGGTGTACGTCGTGGTCGATGCCGTTGGCGGCACCTCCCTGGCCGCGCATGACGCGGGCCTGCGCCGCATCGAACAGGCCGGCGGCAGGATGATCAGCGTGCCTCAGCTGTTCTGTGAGCTGCAGCGCGATTGGCAGCGCCAGGACACGGTGCCGGCGTTCATGGAACTTTTCATCCAGACGGGCGGCACTGCCGGCATCCAGTTCTCCTACGATCGCCAATGAGCGACGCAACGGCCACGCTCCCGCGTGGCCGTTGGGCGGGCATCACCCGTGCAACACCTTGGCGTGATGCGCGATGTGCTCGCCGATGAAGCTGCTGATGAAGTAATAGCTGTGGTCGTAACCGGGCTGCAGGCGCAGCGTCAGCGGATGACCGGCCGCCGTGCAGGCCGCCTGCAACCACTGCGGCTGCAGCTGGGTGTCGAGGAACTCATCACCACCGCCCTGGTCCACCAGCAACGGCAGGCGCTCGGTCGCGGCGGCGACCAGCTCGCTGGCATCCCACGCCGCCCAACTGGCGCGGTCCTCACCCAGGTAGGCAGTGAAGGCCTTCTGCCCCCACGGCACGCGGGTCGGCGCGACGATCGGCGAAAACGCCGAGACGCTTTTGTAGCGCCCCGGATTCTTCAACGCGATCACCAGCGCACCATGCCCCCCCATCGAGTGGCCACTGATGCTGCGTGCACCCGTCGTCTGGAAATGCGCCTCGATCAACGCCGGCAGCTCCTCCACCACATAGTCGTACATGCGGTAGTGCGCCGCCCACGGCTGCTCGGTGGCGTTCAAATAGAAACCCGCCCCCTTGCCCAGGTCGTAGCCTTCGGCGTCGGCGACGTCATCGCCGCGCGGGCTGGTGTCCGGCGCGACCAGGATCACGCCATGTTCGGCGGCATAACGCTGCGCGCCGGCCTTGGTGATGAAGTTCTGTTCGTTGCAGGTCAGCCCGCTGAGCCAGTACAGCACCGGCAGCTTCTGCGTGGCGGCCTGCGGCGGCAGGTAGACAGCGACATTCATGTCACAGCCCAGCACCTGCGAGGTGTGGCGGTACACGTCCTGCCAGCCGCCGGAGGCGGCGCGATGTTCGATGCGTTCCATGATGGTTCTCCGTAGGGGCGGCGCAGACCACGCGCCGCCCGCAGTGACTCAGAAATGCACGACCGAGCGGATCGACTTGCCTTCATGCATCAGATCGAACGCGTCGTTGATCTCGTCCAGGCCCATCGTGTGGGTCACGAACGGCGCCAGTTCGATGTCGCCCTTCATGGCGTCTTCGACCATGCCCGGCAGCTGGCTGCGGCCCTTGACGCCACCGAAGGCGGTGCCCTTCCAGGAGCGCCCGGTGACCAGCTGGAACGGACGGGTCGAGATTTCCTGACCCGAGCCGGCCACACCGATCACCACCGACTGGCCCCAGCCACGGTGCGCGCATTCCAGCGCCGCCCGCATCACGTTGACGTTGCCGATGCACTCGAAGGTATGGTCCACGCCCCAGGTGGTCATCTCCACGATGACCTGCTGGATCGGCTTGTCGTGGTCCTTCGGGTTGACGCAGTCGGTGGCACCGAACTGCTTGGCCAGTTCGAACTTGGACGGGTTGGTGTCGATCGCGAAGATACGGCCGGCCTTGGCCTGGCGCGCGCCCTGGATCACCGCCAGGCCGATGCCGCCCAGCCCGAACACCGCCACCGAATCGCCTTCCTGCACCTTGGCGGTGTTGTGCACCGCGCCGATGCCGGTGGTCACGCCACAGCCGAGCAGGCACACGTGTTCCGGATTGGCATCCGGATTGATCTTGGCCAGCGAGACTTCGGCCACCACGGTGTACTCGCTGAAGGTCGAGCAGCCCATGTAGTGGTAGATCGGCTCGCCGTTGTAACTGAAGCGGGTGGTGCCATCGGGCATCACGCCCTTGCCCTGGGTGGCACGCACGGCGACGCACAGGTTGGTCTTTCCGCTCTTGCAGAACAGGCACTCGCCGCACTCGGCGGTGTACAGCGGGATCACGTGGTCGCCCGGCTTGACGCTGGTGACGCCCTCGCCCACTTCCACCACGATGCCGGCGCCTTCATGGCCCAGCACGGCAGGGAACAGGCCTTCCGGATCATCGCCGGACAGGGTGAACGCATCGGTGTGGCAGACGCCGGTGTGGGTGATCTTGACCAGCACTTCGCCCTTCTGCGGCGGAGCGACGTCGATCTCGACGATCTTCAACGGTTCGCCAGCGGCGAAGGCAACGGCAGCACGGGATTTCATGGGGAGCACTCCAAGGCAGGGAACAAGACAGGTGCGCGCGCGGGTAGCCGCACGCTTATTTCAGGTAGGAACGGATCAGCGCGCTCATGTCGCGCACACGCTCGGCGCGCTGCGCATCGGACTGCGCCGGCTGGCCGAATTCTTCACGCAGGTGGGCTTCCATCACTTCGGACATCAACCCGTTGACCGCACCGCGGATCGCCGCGATCTGCTGCAGCACCGGCCCGCACTCGGCCCCGGCATCCAGCGCCCGATCCAGCGCATCGCACTGGCCGCGGATGCGACGCACGCGGGCCAGGACCTTCTTCTTTTCTTCCGGGGAGTGCGGCACGGGCGAATGACCAGAGAACTATACTGGGGGATAGTATACACAACCAGTCGCGGGGGTCACCTCGCGGTTGCCTTGGCGCGGTCCATCGCCTGCAACGGTGCTCCCTCCCGTGAACCGCCCGCCCGGCTCAGTCGAACGCACCGGCATCGGCCAGTGTCGCCAGCGCATCCACCACGTAGCGCACCTTCGGCCGCAGGTGCCGGGTCTGCGGCCATAGCGCGTGGATCTCCACATGGTGCTGAATGCAGTGGCCCAGCACCTGCTGCAACGCGCCCGACTGCAGGTGCCGCTTCACCAGGAAGTGCGGCATCTGGCAGATGCCCAGGCCGGCGATGGCCGCTTCGATCACGGCATCGCCATCGTTGAGCTGGTGGGTGCCGCTGGGAATGAAGCGCGCTTGCCCGGCGTCTTCTCCGATCCGCCACGCCACCGGCTGTCCATACCGATAGCCGACGATGCTGCGATGCGCATGCAGGTCGTCCACGGTGGCGGGCGTGCCGTGCCTGTCCAGGTAGGCCGGCGAGGCGCAGGTGATCAACTGCTGGGTGCCCAGCCGTCGTGCAACCAGGTGCTGGGCCTGGTCCAGCCCACCGAAGCGGATCAACAGGTCGATGCCTTCTTCGACCGGGTCCACGAAGTGGTCGGTGAAGGTCATGGTGAGCTGCAGTTCGGGGTGTTCGGCACAGATGCGCAGCAGCACCGGCAGGATCATCAGCCGCCCGAACGAGGACGGCATGTCGATGCGCAGGCGGCCTGCCGGCAGGTGCGAGGCCGAGCCCAGGCACGCCTCGGCCGAGGCGATCTCTTCCAGCGCGGTGGCGCAGGAGGCGAAGTAGGCCTGGCCATCGGCGGTGAGCGAAATGCGCCGCGTGGTGCGATGGAACAGCCGCACACCCAGACGCTCTTCCAGCCGCGCGATCGCCTTGCCGACCGCCGAGCGCGAGATTCCCAGGGTCTCGGCCGCTTCGGTGAACGTGGCCGAGCGCGCCGTGGTGACGAAGGTGACCAGCCCATTCAACGATTCCACTGGCAGCATCACCGCGCTCCATTGGGGACACAATGTCCCACTTGCTGGGAAATTGAAGTCCTTTATGTGCCTCCAGGTCAACCCTATCTTGAAGGGGTCGCGCCGCTGGCGCCCCCTTCCCCACGAGTTCGCCTTATGACCGCCCTGCTCTTCCAGCCCTACGACCTCGCCGGTACCCCCCTGCGCAACCGCATCGCGATGGCGCCGATGACCCGCGCACGCAACCCCGGCACCGTGGCCAACGCCCTCACCGCGCAGTACTACCGGCAGCGCGCCAGTGCCGGGCTGATCATCAGCGAAGGCACCCCGGTGTCGCCGCAGGGCCAGGGCTACATCGACGTGCCGGGCATGTGGTCGGCCGAACAGGTGGAGGGCTGGAAGCCGGTCACCGCTGCCGTGCATGCCGAAGGGGGCGTCATCTTCGCCCAGCTCTGGCACGTGGGCCGCATGTCGCACGCCTCACTGCAGCCCGACGGCGGCCAGCCGGTCAGCGCGGGCACCCGCCCGGTGGCCAGCGACCCGAAGAGCAGCGCCTTCGTGTACCGCGAGGACGGCAGCCGTGGTCAGGCCGATCCGACCCCGCCGCGTGCCCTGCGCACCGACGAGCTGCCCGGCATCGTCGACGATTTCGCGCGCGCGTCCGACAACGCGATCGCCGCCGGTTTCGACGGTATCGAACTGCACGCGGCCAACGGCTACCTGTTCGAACAGTTCCTCAACCCGGTCACCAATGACCGCACCGACGGCTACGGCGGCACGCTGCAGAACCGCGCGCGCCTGATCCTGGAGACCGTCGATGCGATGGCCGCGCGGATCGGGGCGCACCGCGTCGGCGTGCGGCTGGCACCGAACAACCTGCAGTTCGACATGCCCGAGTACGTCGGCAACGAAGCGGCGTATCTGTACCTGGCGCAGGAACTGGGCAAGCGCGGCCTGGCCTACGTGCACCTCAACGACAACCATGCACGGGGCGTGTCGGTCCTGAGCGAGGCGTTCCTGCGCACGTTCAAGCAGAGCTACGGTGGCACCCTGATCCTGGCGGGCAGCCTCACCCGCGAGCGCGCGCTGCGACTGGTGGACGAGGGCATCATCGATCTGGCGGCGTTCGGCCAGCCGTTCATCGCCAACCCGGACCTGGTGGCGCGGCTGGAGCGCGATGTGGCGCTGGCGGTGCCGGATCGGGCCACGTATTACGGCGGTGGTGCGGAGGGGTATACCGACTATCCGGTTGCCGGCTGATCATGGGGCCGGCGCGGGCGTGGTGATTCCGTGGGTGCGTGCAGCCACCCATGGGGTGGCTCTACCCGTGCCCCGCCGGCGGTAGAGCCACGCCATGCGTGGCTGGATTTTCGACGTCTGCGCTGCGTGCAGCCACCCATGGGGTGGCTCTACCCGTGCCCCGCCGGCGGTAGAGCCACGCCATGCGTGGCTGGATTTTCGACGTCTGCGCTGCGTGCAGCCACCCATGGGGTGGCTCTACCCGTGCCCCGCCGGCGGTAGAGCCACGCCATGCGTGGCTGGATTTTCGACGTCTGCGCTGCGGGCAGCCACCCATGGGGTGGCTCTACCGTCCGACCCGCGGGGTCATCGCAACATCAGGCCCCGCCAGGGGTTGGGTACGTCGCCCATGAGGGCCACCACCGCCGCGTCGAGTTGCCCGGTGGCGGCCAGGGTGGCCACCGGGTGCGCGCGCAGGTGCGGCGGCAACGGCGCCGGCAACCGTCCGGCATCCAACGCCAGCAGATGGTCGGCCAGCTGGCGGACGTCCGCGTCGCTGAGTGCAGCAGACGCCGGCATGGCAGCCGTCATGCCGGTACGTAGCTGAAGTGGGTATCGATGCCCTCGAAACCGATCACGCGACGGATCAACGCGGTGGCGACATCCTCGCCCACGCCACCGGCCTGGATCGCAGGATCGGCATACAGCTCTTCCAACGCCTGCACCTGCGCTGCGCGCAGATAGGGGCGATGCGACTTCAGCCAACGCTGCAGGTTGTCGGCGATATCGCCTTCTTCCAGCAAGCCGTCGTCAAGGTCGGCCACCGCATCGACCATCATCCGGAAGATGAAGTCCTGCAGGTTGGTCGCGAGCAGGTCCACGCGGTCATCGTCGTGCCAGAGCAGCACCACGCGCGGCTCGCCCGGTGCACTCGGATCTTGCCAGAAGCAGTAGTAGTCGCCCGCCCCGGTACTACCGAATGGCAACAGCTGCAGGCGCTCGCGCAGGCGCACGTGACAGTCTTCATCGGTGAACTGTTCGGCGTGGCCCACGATATCGGCCGGCGCGATCAGCTCGAACTCACGCGCGTACAACAGCAGCGGCGGGCGCGCACGCAGCGTCGGGTACACGCTGGTGACCCAGCCGTGGCAGAACGTACCCCAGTCCAGCATGCGATCACCCTGCAGTTGGTGGTACAGCGCGGGAAACGCCTGGCCGAGCTGCTGTTCGATGTCGTGGGGCGTTGCGATGGGCATGCCAGGGTGCATCCGATGCGGCGGGCAAGCGTGCCACTGGCGGTGCAGCCGCGGCAACCACTTCGCACTTCAAACCGTCGCCCGCACCATATCCACGAACGCGCGCAGCGCCGACGACATCTGCCGTTGCCGCGGGTAATACAGGACGAAGCCGGGGAACGGCTCACTCCAGTCTTCCAGCACCGCCACCAGGCGGCCATCGTCCAGGTACGGGCGCGCGGAGTCTTCCAGCACGTAGGCCAGGCCAAGGCCGTCGACCACGGCCTGCAGGATGGTGTGCTGATCGCCCAAGGTGAGCCGGCCGGGCACGTCCACGTCCAGTTCCTGGCCGTCCCGTTCGAACTGCCACTTGTACAGATGGCCGCTGGCGAAACGGAAGCGCACGCACTCATGCTGCACCAGTTCGTGCGGATGCGCTGGAATGCCGCGGCGCTGCAGGTAGGACGGCGCGCCGACGATCAGGCCGCGCAACGGCGGGCCCAATGGCACCGCCACCATGTCTTCGGGCACTGATTCGTGCAGGCGCACGCCTGCATCGAATCCCTTGGCGACGATATCCACCAGGCCATCGTCCTGCGCCAGTTCAATGCGCACGTCGGGGTGGGCTCGCAGGAACCGCGCCAGGCGCGGGCCGAGCTGGGTCTGCACGGCGGCGCGGGTGGCGTTGATGCGCAGCAGGCCGGCCGGGGCGGCGCGGAAGTGATTCATTTCCTCCAGCGCGTCATGCACCTGATCCAGGGCCGGCTGCAGCCGTTCGAGCAGGCGCTGGCCGGCTTCGGTGAGGGCCACGCTGCGGGTGGTGCGGTGGAACAGGCCCACGCCCAGGCGCTCTTCCAGCGCGCGGATCGCGTAACTGACCGCCGAGGTGGACAGCGCCAGCTCGGCCCCCGCCTTGCGGAAGCTGCGGTGGCGCGCCACGGCGGCGAAGGCGGCCAGATGGGTCAGGTTGTCAGTGGCCATGATTATCCCGTTTCACTTGATGAATCATGCCGATATCCTGACTTTTTGTGCACGGGATCGGGGCGTATTGTAAAGCGCCTTTCTACAAACCTGCCAAGGATTCCCCATGTCCCTCGCCCATGGTTATGCCGTGCACGACCAGACCGCGCCGCTGGTGCCGTTCTCCTTTGAACGCCGCCCGGCCGGTCCCGATGACGTGCGCATCGAGATTCTCTTCAGTGGCATCTGCCACTCCGATCTGCATCAGGCCCGTGACGACTGGGGTGGTTCCAAGTTCCCGATGGTGCCCGGCCACGAGATCATCGGCCGCGTGACCGAGGTCGGCGCCAACGTCACCGGCTTCAAGGTCGGCGATTTCGCCGGCGTCGGCTGCATGGTCGATTCCTGCCGCCACTGCGCGGCCTGCGATGAAGATCTGGAGCAGTACTGCGAGAAGGGCGCGACCTTCACCTACAACAGCACCGAGCGCGAGAGCGGCCAGCCGACCTTCGGCGGCTACTCCGACCACATCGTGGTCGAGCAGCGCTTCGTGGTGAAGGTGTCCGAAACGCTCGACCTCAAGGCCGCCGCGCCGCTGCTGTGCGCTGGCATCACCACCTATTCGCCGCTGCGCCACTGGAAGGTCGGCCCCGGCCAGAAGGTCGGCGTGATCGGCCTCGGTGGCCTGGGCCACATGGGCGTGAAGTTCGCCAAGGCGATGGGCGCCACCGTGGTGATGATCACCACCACCCCGGAAAAGGGTGCCGACGCCAAGCGCCTGGGCGCCGATGAAGTGCTGGTCTCGCGTGATCCGGCGCAGATGAAGGCCCATGCGGGCAGCTTCGACTTCCTGCTCAACACCATCCCGGTCAGCCACGACACCAACCCGTACATGTCCCTGCTCAAGCGCGATGCCACCATGTGCCTGGTCGGCGTGCTGACCGAGCTGGATCCGCCGCTGATGGGCGCTTCGGTGATGTTCGGCCGCAAGCACATCACCGGCTCGGCGATCGGCGGCATGGCTGAGACGCAGGAAATGATGGACTTCTGTGCCGAGCACAACATCGTCAGCGACGTGGAAGTGATCGACATCAAGACCGTCAACGAGGCCTGGGAGCGCATGGCGAAGAACGATGTGCGGTACCGCTTCGTCATCGACATGGGCACGCTGGAAAAGGCGGCCTGATCCTTCCACAGGTTCAAGTGAAACATCCCGGAGACACCGCAATACTGTTCGTCTGAGAGGAGCAGTCTTGACACCGAACGGATGATGGGATTTGGAGATCTTCACCGTCCTCGGCGTAGTTGGCCGAGGACGGTGCCCCAGGAGCGCCCCCTCTCCGATCGGAGCTGTGACACCTAGCTGCCGGTTGCCAAGATGCGATCTTCCCATTGTCATCTTCCGCTGACGCGTCGCCACTGGCCTCGCCACTGCTCCCTGGCCCGACTCCCTTGGCGCTTGGCGCTTCTCGCACGATCCGACCCGCCATGGCACCTTTGGCCTTGCTGAAGCAGTTCAGCCACAGGCCTCTCATTGCTGTGCTATCAATGGCACGCCTTGCTTCAAGGCTCTTTCAGGGATTGGAAGGATGCGCAGATTCGGTGGAAGTGCTGGCGGCACGTTTGCTCTCCGCAGAGAAGTGGAGAATTTCTTTCGGAAGCTGAGTGTCGTGGGCGCATGGCTCTTCTGTGTGCTACTGGTCAGCATGACCCTTGTGCCATCTGCACGCGCTCAGACCGTCACCTATATCCATACCGATGCACTCGGTTCGGTCGTTGCCGAATCTGATGCCAATGGCAACGTGATCAAACGCTACGACTATGAGCCCTATGGCGCTGTTGTGGGCGGACAGGTCACGGATGGACCGGGATATACGGGGCATGTGAGCGATGCGGCCACGGGGCTCAGCTACATGCAGCAGCGGTACATGGATCCGCAGTTGGGCAGGTTCCTGTCGGTGGACCCTGTGACGGCGTATGACCAGCCGGTGGGGCAATTCAATCGATACCGATATGCGAACGGCAACCCATATCGCTTTACTGACCCAGATGGGCGTCAAGCGTTGGGAGCACCAAGGGATTTCTACAATCCTGTAACAGCTGAGCAAGCCCAGCAGATTCTCCCAGTGGTTGCCGACTTCACGCCGGTCCTGGGGGACGTCAAAGGTATCGTTGAGGCAATCCAAGCTCCAACACCTGCGAACATTGCCGGGGCGGCAATTGGTCTGATTCCATTGGCCGGTGACGCCGGAAAGGCAGTGTTGAAGCACGGTGACGAAGCCGCGCAACTAGGACGAAAGGTCGCCAGCCAGCACAAGGCTTCTGGAACCATCTATGTCGATTCCAAGGGAAACGCGATCCCGACACCTCCAGGCGGAAGAATTGAAGGATCTCCAGATGGCCGCTTCGTTCAAGCGAAAGGCCCCGACGGCCAGCCTACTGGAGTGCGTATTGATGGAGGACATAAACCATCAACCCATCCCGATCCCCGAGCGCAGCAGCCGCATGGCCATGTGCCAGGTGTAACCAATGCCGATGGAACCCCTTGGCTTCCCGTAAAGCAATGAGTAAGGAGTGCGTGGAACATGGATAGCGAGGCAGAACTCATCCAGATGACGAGGCTTGTCAGAGAATTTGCACTCGGCGCTGTCAACGCCCAGAGCTTCATCGACACGTACTCTAATTTTTACTACTACGAGGCGTTGGACGGCCACGAGGTTTCAAGTGCAATACATGCGGAAGATAGGGTTCGGCTAGGTCCGGCTATCGAATTGCATCGCCGAATCCAAGAGGAAGTCGTGAACAGGATTTCGGTTGATCCGGAGTTTTCATTCGAAGCATTGAAGACGGCAGGGCGACTGACGGCCTCTGAAGCGCGGGAGCTCGCGCTCGAGATCTGTACAGACGTCGGAATTGAAGCTGTCTTGTCGGCGGTAAGGCCTGCCTGACTGGATGGCTGGGCCTGACGGCAGCAACATGATCTGGAACTGACACGTCTGCCTGTCGTGGGGCCACGCAAAGAGCGTGCGGTTCTCCCGTAAGGCCTCGGGCGGACTCTGCCCTCCCCTGAGTTCGTAACGTCCAGGTGGCGTCGAAAATTCCCGACCTTGGTCGTAAGGTGTCACGTGGAAAAACGGCGCTCACCCGGACCGGGCGAGCGCCGTTCTTCCACGGTGGTTTTGCGATCAGTACGCAAATTCCTTGAACACTGGATCGATGTTGCCGCCCCACTCGCCGTGGAAGAGCGCCAGCTTGCGGTCGGCCGGGGTCAACCCGGAATCGACGATCTCCTGCAGCACCTCCAGGAACTTGCTTTCGTCCTGACCGTCGGCATTGCGCGCGGCGCGACGCTTGAGCCCGGCTACCGCGATCTTCAACGCTTCGCGTGACAGATCCAGCACGGTGCCGTTGCGGAACGGCAGCCTCAAGCCATGCTTCGGCACGCCATCGCGCAGAACGTTGCGCTCAACCAGGCTGAAATCGCGGACCAGATCCCACGCGGCATCGAGTGCGGCATCGTCATACAGCAGGCCTACCCAGAACGCGGGCAGCGCGCACAGGCGGCTCCACGGGCCGGCATCGGCGCCGCGCATTTCCAGGTACTTCTTCAGGCGCACTTCCGGGAAGGCGGTGGTCATGTGGTCGGACCAGTCGCGCAGCGTGGGCAGCTGGCCCGGCAGCACCGGCAGCTTACCGACCATGAAATCGCGGAAGCTCTGGCCGCTGGCATCGTGGTACTTGCCATCGCGGTAAGAGAAGTACATCGGCACATCGAGCAGGTAATCCACGTAACGCTCGTAACCGAAACCGTCTTCGAACACGAAGTCGAGCATGCCGGTGCGATCGTTGTCGGTGTCGGTCCAGATGTGCGAGCGGTAGCTCTGGTAGCCGTTCGGCGCGCCCTCGGTGAACGGTGAATCGGCGAACAGCGCGGTGGCGATCGGCTGCAGCGCCAGCGACACGCGGAACTTCTTCACCATGTCCGCTTCAGTGGCGTAATCCAGGTTGACCTGCACCGTGCAGGTGCGCGTCATCATGTCCAGGCCAAGCGTGCCGACCTTGGGCATGTACTCGCGCATGATCTTGTAGCGGCCCTTGGGCATCCACGGCATTTCATCGCGGGCCCACTTCGGCTGGAAGCCCATGCCGAGGAAGCCCAGCTGCAGTTCGCCGGCGACCTGCGCCACTTCATTGAGATGGGTGCCGGTTTCCACGCAGGTCTGGTGGATGGTCTCCACCGCCGCGCCGGACAGTTCCAGCTGGCCGGCCGGCTCCAGCGTCACCGAGGCGTTGTCGCGCAGCAGCGCTATCGTGCGGCCCTCTTCCTGCACCGGATCCCAGCCGAAGCGGGTCAGGCCGTTGAGCAGCGCTTCGATGCCGCGGTCACCGTCGAAGGTGGGCGGGCGCAGGTCATCCAGGCGGAAGCCGAACTTCTCGTGCTCGGTGCCGATGCGCCACTGCGCCTGGGGCTTTTCGCCGGAGGCCAACGTGGCGACCAGTTCATTACGGTCGGTGATCGGCGTCTCGGCGACGTGGCTGGGGCTCGACAAGGGGAGGCTCGCAGAATTCTGGTCAGGGCGGGGATGTGGGGTTCACGCCCCCGCATCGCAAGGGCGCACTATATCGTGGCGTCCCCTGCCGTCGTGTCACCGTGACGGTTTTCAGCATCCTACTGGCATGGGCTTGACGCTGCGCCGGCCCCGCCGCGGCTGCGAGTCATTCCGCTGTTGGCCGCCGCCAGCCCCTACACTGATTCGATGAGCCGATCCCGACATCCGGAAGTACATCGCTCCGACCGTGTCGGCTGGCTGCGTGCCGCGGTGCTCGGCGCCAATGACGGCATTGTCTCGGTAGCCGGCCTGGTGGTCGGCATCGCGGCGAGCGGCGCCTCGGCCGCCACGATCCTGGCCACCGGCATCGCCGGGACCGTGGCCGGTGCGATGTCGATGGCGGCTGGCGAGTATGTTTCGGTGCAGTCGCAGGCCGATACCGAACGGGCCGACCTGGCCGTGGAGAGGCGCGAACTGCACGAAGACCCGCACAGCGAGCTGGAAGAGCTGGCCGCGATCTACCGCCATCGCGGGCTGAGTCCCGGCCTGGCGCGTGAGGTGGCCACCCAGCTCACCGCGCACGACGCGCTGGGGGCACATGCCCGCGATGAGCTGGGCATCACCGAGGAGCTGCGGGCGCGCCCGATGCAGGCGGCCATGGCCTCCGCCGGCGCCTTCGTCAGTGGCGCCGCGTTGCCGGTGCTGACCGCCCTGCTCGCGCCGCATGCTGTCGTCGGCCAGGCCACCACCGTGGTGACGCTGCTGGGGCTGTGCCTGACCGGCACCCTGGCCGCCCATGCCGGCGGTGCCCCACGTCTGCGCGGTGCGGTGCGCGTCACCTTCTGGGGTGCGATCGCGATGGCCGCGGCCGCGCTGGTCGGCCGACTGTTCAACGTGGCGGGCTGAGCGGTGTCCGCGTCGATCGATACGACCTCCTCGCTGCTGGCGACAATGGCCAGCCTGGCTGACTGCCAGCGCGCCGATGGCTACGCCTGCATCACCGCGCGCCGCGAGCATGGCGCCTCCTCCGTGGAGATTCCGCAGCCGCAGTTCGCGATCCTGCTGCAGGGGCGCAAGCAGGTGCGTACCGCGCAGCAATCGCTGGAATTCGCACCGGGCGATCTGTTCCTCATCACCCGGCGCTGCCGCATCGATGTGGTCAACATTCCCGATCCGCATAGCGGCCTCTATCTCAGTGCGATCGTGCCGATGTGTGCCGAGGCGCTCACTGCCGCCCGGGCGCTGTGGAACGAGCCGCTGCCGCAGGCCGGTGATGCACTGGCCAGGCTGCCATTGGTCGAGCATGGGGCGACCCTGCTGCAGTGGCGGCAGGCACTGGAACAAGGCCAATACACCGAAGCACGCTTGGCCCTGGCATCGCTTGCCGTGGCGTTCTGCCGGCGCGGGCACGGCAGCCTGCTGGTTCCCCCCGAACCCAGCCTGGGGGAACGCATCCGCGATCTGATCGCTGCCCAGCCCGAGCGCGATTGGCAGTCACGCGATTTCGAAGCGCAGCTCGGCCTCAGCGGTGCCACGCTGCGGCGGCGCCTGGCCAGCGAGCACTCCAGCGTGCGCGAACTGATCACCGATGCGCGGCTCGCGCATGCCATGAGCCTGCTCTACACCACCCGGCTGCCGTTGAAGACCGTGGCCGCGCGCGTGGGCTACCGTTCGCTGGGCAGCTTCAACAAGCGCTTCGCCGAACGTTACGGGTTGGAACCGGCGGCGATAGGCAACAGCTGAGCGCGAGCGGATCGCGCGGCATTCTGAGCGGAACGCAGCCGACCAGGCGCGCAGCATGGAGGCACCGCGGCGCCGCCGCCCTGTCCGGAACCTGCCATGCCTTTCCCCCGCGTTCGCACGCTCGCCACCGCCGTGTTGCTGGCCGTTGTCGCCAGCCCCGCATGGGCCACCACCACGCACACCCCGCGCGAGCAGGTCCCCGGCGTCTATCACCAGACCATCGGCACGCTGCAGGTCACGGCGCTGTTCGACGGCACGGTCGCACTGGGCCGGCAGGAACTGGTCGGGATCGCCCCCGGGGCAGTCACCCGCCTGCTCGATCACCGCTACGTCCCCGAAGATGGCAAGGGCCTGCAGACGGCGGTCAATGCGTACCTGGTGCAGCAGGGCGATCACCTGACCCTGGTCGACACCGGCACCGCGCAGTGCTTCGGCCCCGGCCTGGGCCAGGTGCTGGGCAACCTGCGCAAGGCCGGCTACGACCCGGCCGAGGTGGATGAGGTGGTGCTGACCCACGCGCACCCGGATCACCTGTGCGGCCTGCTCGATGCGCAGGACAGGATTGCCTACCCGAATGCCACGGTGTGGCTGTCGGCGGCCGATGCCGCGTTCTGGCTGGATCCGGCCAGCGAGGCAACCGCGCCGCAGGGTGTGCGCTTTGCCTTCGCCTTGGCGCGCAAGGCGGTGGCGCCGTATGAAGCGGGCGGGAAACTGAAGCGCTTTGCACCTGGCGACACACTGCCGGCGGGCATCACCGCCTTGGACAGCCACGGTCATACGGTCGGCCACGTGTCTTACCGGATCGATGGCGGCGCCGGCCAGCAGCTGCTGGTATGGGGCGACATCGTGCACTTCCACGCGGTGCAGTTCGCGCAGCCTCAGGCGTCGTTTGAAGCGGACAGCGACCGCGTGGCCGCGATCGCCAGCCGGCGCCGGATGATGGCGCAGGCAGCCGATCAGGGCTGGTGGGTGGCCGGCGCGCACCTGCCGTTCCCAGGGCTGGGGCATGTGCGCCGCGAAGGAGAGGCGTTCGCGTGGGTGCCGGGCGAATTCTCGCCGTTACCGGCGAAATGAGGGGACACGACCGCGCCGTACACCGGGCGTCAGGCGCCTTCGGGTAGTGGGGGCCCCGGGGCGGGGGCCCCGACAGCGAGTGGGACGAGGACCCGCGCCCCGCCCCGCC